>CAZIMA010000047.1:0-1989 GCA_964540195.1 uncultured Tissierella sp. | reverse complement strand
GCCAGGAGATAATCCTGGCTTTACATATTAGTTTTTAAATACAAGCTTTGCAATATCTACTCCTTCACGAGCATCCTTTGCATAGTAATCTGCACCAATCATTTGTGCATATTCGGGAGTTAGAACTGCTCCTCCTACCATTATGGCAGTATTTGGTAGCTCTTTCTTTATTGCTTTTATAGTAGATTCCATAGTAGCAACTGTAGTCGTCATAAGAGCACTTAAGCCTACCAATTGTATATTCTCATTTTTGGCATGGGAGACAACAGTTTCTATAGGTACATCTTTTCCAAGGTCAATCATTTCATAACCATAGTTTTCAAGGATTAATTTTACGATATTCTTACCTAAATCATGAATGTCTCCTTGAACAGTAGCTAAAAGTATCTTTCCATAACTTTGTTTTTCTGAGCCTTCTTGAAGAGTTTTTTCCTTAATTACTTCAAAGGATTTCTTTGCTGTTTCTGCACTTCTAATTAATTGAGGCAAGAAGATTTCCTTCTTTTCATATCTCTCTCCAACTATATCTAGAGCTGGGATAATAAATTGATTTACCACATCTAAAGAATCTAAATTAGTAAGAAGTTCTTCTGTCTTTCTACCTGCTTCGTCCTTTAAACCCTTTATTACTATATCTTTTAAATCCAATTCAGAAGCCTTTACTGGCTCACTCTGACTAGTAGTTGTGCTGTAATTCTTAAGGTAATCACTGCAGCCCTTATCCTGATTTGCCAGTACCTTAAAGGATCTTATGACTTCCATAAGTGCCTGATTGGTAGAGTCTGTAATAGGGGCATCTAATCCATACCCTAAGGCCATAGCCAAATAGGTAGTGTTTATAATTCTCCTATTAGGAAGTCCAAAGGATACATTACTAGTTCCTAGAACTATTTTTACATTATATTTTGATTTTATTAGAGGTATTGCCTTTAGAGTTTCTAGTACATTTTCTTGTTCTGCTGATGCGGTTAAAACCAATGGATCTATAAGTATATTCTCTTCAGGAATACCATATTCTTTAGCCCTATCAATGATCTTGCTTGCAATTTCTAGTCGTTTTTGTGCAGTCTTAGGAATTCCGTCCTCATCCAAAGTAAGTCCTATTACAAGGGCACCATATTTTTTTACTAAGGGCAATATATCATCCATATTGGATTGTTTCCCATTTACAGAATTGATAATAGGCTTTCCGTTATAGATTCTAAGACCAGCTTCAATTACTTCTACATTAGCACTATCAATTTGTAAGGGAAGGGATAATATGGACTGGACTTCAGTTATAGCACGGGTCATGATATTTTTCTCATCTATACCTGGAAGGCCTACGTTGACATCCAATATATCCGAGCCTGTTTCTTTCTGGGATATAGCTTCTCTTATTATATAGTCCATATCATTATTCTTAAGAGCTTCCTTAAGCATTTTCTTTCCTGTAGGATTGATTCTTTCACCAATTATCTTCACTTCTTCACCTATTACTACAGTTTCTGTAGCAGATGAGCAGGCAGCAAGCCTTTTAACTAGAGGCTGTGATGGTTTTAAGCTTTGAAGTTTTTCCCTGATAGTAGATATGTACTCAGGTGTTGTCCCACAACACCCACCAAATATGGATGCTCCATTTTTAGCCATAATTTCTATTTCATTACTAAATTCTTCAGGCTCAATATCGTATTCGATCAAGTCTCTACCAGACTTAGGAAGACCTGCATTTGCTTGAACCATTACGGGTATTTGAGAATATTTTAGTATTTCATTTACGATAGGTTGAAGTTCACCAGGTCCTTTAGAACAGTTAACACCAAGAACATCTGCCCCTAATCCTTGAACTACATTTACCATGGTGATAACATCTGTTCCAGTAAAGGTTCTATACTCATCTTCAAAGGTCATAGTACAGAATACTGGTAGACTTGAATTCTCCTTGGCTGCTAATATGGCAGCTTTTACCTCATATAGGTCGCTCATGGTTTCAATTAAGATTAAATCTGC
>CAZIMA010000046.1:0-11241 GCA_964540195.1 uncultured Tissierella sp. | reverse complement strand
CTAGCTTAACACTATGGTGAACTTATTGCTAGGCGTCATCTTTTGAAGCACTTACGCTCTAATGTATAAGATAATTGCAAATATTGAGAGTAAGTTCACTAAATGGCAAAAATAACTGAAGGGCCTCTATTGAGACCCTTCTTAATTCAGGTATGGAGATAAGTTCTCTAACCTACCGCGACTTTATTCTTTGTTATTTGTATTCTACTATTTCTACAGTTTCCATTATTACCGGTTCTAAAGGTTTATCATTTCCATCAACTTTTACTGATGCAATTTTATCTACGATATCCATCCCTTCATAAACATGCCCAAATACAGTATGCTTTCCGTCTAGCCAAAATGTACCACCCAGCTTTTCATATGCATCAACTACTTCCTCAGGATATCCCTTTGAAGTTCCCGCTTGCCTCATCTGTCTTATGATATCTGCTTCTGTTTCGGTCTTTTGAACTATAAAAAATTGGCTTCCGTTAGTTCCGGGACCTGCATTTGCCATGGATAAAGCGCCTCTTATATTTCTATAATTCATAGAAAATTCATCCTCAAATGGTGCACCCCAAATGCTTTCTCCTCCTCTTCCAGTTCCTTCAGGATCACCACCTTGAATCATGAATTCATTCATAACCCTATGAAAAGTTACTCCATTATAATAACCATTCCTTGCATGAGTCTTGAAGTTTTCCACTGCCTTAGGGGCTACATCTGGAAACAGTCTAATTTTGATATCCCCATGATTAGTTTTAATTACTGCTACTTCCTCTCCAGACTTTGGTAATTGTAATTGTTCTAATTGCAAATCAGTTCCTCCTAATAGTTTTTTTTCTTCATCTTTACATCCTGATAAGACTAATATAGTCATTGCCAGAATCAAAATTATTTTTTTCATATGTTTCTCCTAAATAACAAATCACAAAACTTCATTTGCATTAATTATTTTACCATTATAGATAACATTTGTAACCTGTTCTATTTCATAAACAGCCTTTATTACTTTCATTAAATCCAAATTATTTGGAATCTTAACGAATAAATCCAGTTTTATTATATGCTTGCTTTCATTTGAATCATCTTCGCTAATGGATATTTCCTTAATTGTTATATAATTTCTCCCCAATAAGGTTCCTATATCACCTATTAGCCCCGGTCTTTCCAAACTTTCTATTACAATATGTTTATATGCATTTCTAGTTACCTTACTTTCTAAATTACCAAGCAAGATAAGGGATATCAATACGATAGCAGCAGTAATAATACCTCCCAAGTAGTAGCCTGCACCTATGGCTAAGCCAATTCCTGCACATACCCAAAGACTAGCAGCTGTTGTGAGTCCTCGAATATCGTTCCCGGTTCTTATAATAGTTCCCGCGCCTAAAAAACCGATCCCGCTGACTACTTGAGCAGCTAATCTAGAGGGGTCTCCTTCATCAAATCCGTAAATGGATACTAGCATTATAAGTGTAGATCCAACACTTACTAGTATGTGTGTACGAAGACCTGCAGGTCTATTGCTTACCTCTCTTTCAATTCCTATGGAGCCTCCAACAAGAGTAGATAGTGCAAGCCTTAAAATTATTTCAAAATTACTTAACATAATATCACCTCTTAAAGGAGATAAACTTAAACAAGATGTAATGCTATTCCGATGAAATGTGTAATACTGGCTGCTAAAACAAATAGGTGCCAAATTCCATGGTTAAGAGGAATCCTTTTATTGCTATAAAAGATAGTTCCAATAGTATATAAAAGACCTCCCGCTAATATCCAGTAAAAGAAACTTAATGAAGTTGCATTAATTATTTGTTTTATTGGAACAATTGCAAACCAACCCATGGCAATATATATTATAACCGAAGCACGTTTAAGTCTGTCATATTTGCCAAAAGTAAATATCTTAAACAAGACTCCAGCTATGGCTATAGACCATATACCTACCAGTATACCTATTTTTAACCCCCCCTCCAAAGTTAAAAGTACAATGGGAGTATAAGTTCCTGCAATAAATAGAAAAATAGAAGAATGGTCAAAAACCCTTAGTACTTTTTTAACCTTTTCTATTGTGAAGCTATGATATAGGGTAGATGATAAAAACATCAATATTATACAAACCCCATATATGCTAAAGCCAACAATTTCAGATACATTACCATCATTAATTGCTATAAAAAGGAGTATAGTTAAAGCTACTATTCCAAAGATTACCCCCAATCCATGTGTTATGCTGTTAAAAATCTCTTCAAACTTAGTGTATTTCTTAGACACATTTTCAACTCCTTTACTAAAACAAAAGCAAAATACTTACCTTATCACAGTTTTTCTTCCTGGTCTGTTAAAATAATTGGACCATCTTTAGTTATGGCAAGGGTATGCTCATATTGAGCAGAAAGCTGGCCATCTAAAGTTCTTGCTGTCCACCTATTATCATCAACCTTAATTCTCCAAGTACCTATATTAACCATAGGTTCTATGGTCAACACCATGCCTTCAACCAGTCTTGCACCTCTTCCGGCTGTTCCATAATGAGGTACTTGTGGGTCTTCGTGCATAGCACTACCAATACCATGGCCAACAAAATCCCTTACTACAGAAAACCCATTTTCTTCAACAAAAGCTTGAATCGCTGCAGATATATCTCCTATCCTATTTCCAATAACAGCCTTCTCAATACCTATATATAAAGATTCTTTAGTTATATCAAGAAGCTTTTGTGATTGTTCTGAAACTTCACCTACAGCATAAGTCCAGGCCGAATCTGCAAGCCATCCATCTAAGTTAACTACCATATCTATAGTTACTATATCCCCATTCTTTAATGGTTTTTCACTTGGAAATCCATGACATACTTCATCATTTACTGAGGCACATGTTGCATAAGGATAACCATGATATCCTTTTTGCTCTGGTCTAGCACCTCTTTTTATCATATATTCCTCTGCAAATCTATCAATATCCATGGTAGAAATACCTGGTTTTATTATCTTTCTTATCTCTTTATGAATATCCGCCAGAATTTCCCCTGCAGCCTTCATCTTTAGAATTTCTTCCTCAGTTTTAACTATAATCATTAAATCAACTTCCTCCCTCTTCTATCTTGCTAAATTCCTCAATAAGATTTACAAACTCCTTATCATCCCTTAATAAATCAAAATCCTTATCCAATTTAAACCATGGTAATAGTTTTGGATATAGTTTAAGAGATTTTCTCATATCTAACAGAACCATTTCCTTATGATTTATTTTCGCATAGGAACAGGCCCTATTATAATAAAGATTATGGGCATCAGGATTATGTTCAATTCCTTCATTCAATATCTCTATAGATGATAGATAATCCTTATCTTCTATATATATAGCTGATAGATTTAAATATATGTCTGGATAGTTAGGGTTAATACTCTTTGCCTTATTATAGAATTCAATAGCTTTTTTATAATTCCCTAGTTTTTTACAAACAACTCCCATATTGAAAAGTGATTTGTAAAAGTCATCTCTTATTTCTATACTTCTCTTGATATAGCGGAATGCTTCTTCGTCATTTCCCATCTCCTCGTAAATAGACCCAATGTTATTTAAGCAAATGTAGTCCTTAGGATTTATCCTTGATGCCATAATGAAATACTTTAAAGCTTCTTCCACTAAACCCTCTTCATCATAGAGGATTCCCAATTTATAAATTGCATCAATATTGTTAGGATAAATATCTATAATCTCCAAATATGCTGTCTTAGCTTTTTCATAGTCATCCAGCTCTTCATATATAGATGCAATATTAAGCATTATTATAGATGATTCTTCTTTATCACCTTCATATAAAAGGGCTTTTTCATACATTTCCACTGCCTTATACCTATTATTATTTAAATAGAAACTCTCAGCTAAGAGTATATAATTTTTACGCTTGTAACTTATTATAATCACCTCTAGTATAAAAACTCCACGAACTAAAGATTAGATTAGTAGAACTTTCCTATTCGTAATAAAAAAGTAGAGAACACTCCACTTTTTCCATGGACTAAAACTCTACATTAAAGTTGATACTCTGCTATATATTTATAGTTAGTATGTCCTTCATGAAGGAATCCATCTAAAAGCTTCCACTGATTCTTAGTCCCCTGTAATTCCATTAGTTTTTCAAAATAGTACATTGCTATTCCTGCATCGATAAGAGGTGGGTTCTCTCCTTCTTCAAACTTAACAAGTAGATGCACTTTGTCTCCTGTTAATATAAATCTCCAAGGCTGTTTATTCTTAATTGATGGTGCAAATCTTAAATAGAAAAACACATCAGCTAAACCCCTATCCTCTAAGTATTCCATATCGATTTTATTTCCAAGTTTTTCAGTGTAAACTATTTCTTCTACACCTATTCTTTCACTAAATGGTTCTTGTATAAAAGGATTACCCCTCTTTTTATAACCAATGGCTAATACAAAATTTACTTCCGTAATAGAATCCCCAAAGATAGCTTTTCTTCTGTCCCTATCCACATTGTATACACTTACCCAACAAGATGCTATATCCAATCCAGTTAGAAGTGTTACAAGTTTTTCCATGTAATATGCACTATAGATAGTATTTTTGTCTGACTTATTTTTAATGTCTAAAGTTATATAATGAGGGCTCTCAATCATAACTCCAGAATAGCCAGCTAAGCCTTTTAAACCATTATATATATTCTCTCCATATTCATAAAGCTTGAAGCGAATATCATCTGAAGGATTTTCTCTTTCTAAATCTTTTAAAATTTCAATTACCTTATCGAGAACATCCGAATCGATTTTCTTTTTCTTGAATTCTCTTGTTGACCTTCTACTCTTTAAAAAATTGTTAATTATCATGCATTAATCCCCCTCATAATTTTATTAGTATATTTTCAGCTAATACCTACAAAAGCAATTAATTGATCAACATATTTTAATAAATATAGATGAGTTATTAAGCCACCGCCAATTCCTAAAATAAGACCAGCAGTTACATCCGTTGGATAGTGGACTCCAAGATATATTCTGGAGATGGCTATTATGGAGGCTAAAATATAAACTAATATGCTAAATCGAGGCATATTTAAGGCTAGTGTTGTTGCAAGAGAAAAACTTGCGGTAGTATGACCAGAAGGAAAGGAATAATCGGATAAATCTATTCCAAATGTATTTAGTTGCTCTATAATCTTATATGGTCTTTCCCTACTAAGGAGTTTCTTTAAACTGTGGACTATTATCTGTGTAAGGATTATAGCCATTAAAGCCTCAATCCCAACTTTCTTATTTTGAGTGCTACCGAAGATGATTAAAGATATACAAAAGACTGTAATAAACAGCGCACCACCAAGATCAGTTACTCTATACATAAATTTATCAAGGTATTTGTTCTTCATCCTAGAGTTTATTAGTTTTATAAAAAAATCATCAAAAGCCTTTAATCCATTTTTCATTATTATCATCCTCTTTGCAGAATTACTCCTTAAATCATTATAATACATTATTACCCCAAATTCTAGATTATAATTGATAATTGCTATTTATGAAGACTATTTTATGATAAAATAGAATTTGAAATTGGAGGTATAGAAGTGAAATTAAGTAATGAGCAATTAAGTGCTATTAATCATATAAACGGTCCTGCACTAGTACTAGCTGTACCAGGAGCAGGTAAGACTACAGTTCTTATTCATAGAACTCATCATCTTATTAAGGACTATGGTGTGAATCCTGAAAGAATTCTTTCTATAACCTTTAGTAAGGCTTCCGCTATGGATATGAAGGAGAGATTTTTGAGAACCTTTCCTGAAGTGAATGGAACATTTATTAACTTTTCCACAATCCACGCTTTTTGTTTTAGCCTAATTAAAGAGTATTCATATATTAAAAGGGTTAAATACCTATTAATTGAAGATGAAAAGAATGAAATGAACAAATATAATATACTTAAGAGGATTTACTTTAAGATTAATAATGATTATATCACCGAGGAAAAACTTGACTCCTTATTGAATTCGATTGGCTATACAAAGAATATGATGATTACACCTGAAGAGTTTAAAAAAGATAACAAGACGGATATTGAAAATTTTGCTGATATTTATAAAACTTATGAGAATTTCAAGAAAAAGAATAATTTGATAGATTTTGATGATATGTTGACTATTGCCCTGGAAATAATAGAGAAAAATCCATATATATTGGAGAAATATAGGACCAAATATGACTATTTTCAGCTAGACGAAGGACAGGATACATCAAAAATTCAACTTAAAATAATAAAATTACTATCAGCACCAAAAAATAATCTTTTTATAGTTGCAGATGATGACCAATCCATATACGGATTTAGAGGGGCTTTCCCAAAGGGACTACTAAATTTTAACAAGGAATATGATAAGGGCAAACTTTATTTTATGGAGAAAAACTATCGTTCAACTAAGAATATAGTCTCCATTTGTAATAGTTTTATTAAAAGCAATAGGCAAAGATACCATAAGGAAATCTCCACAGACAACGACTATTTAAAACCTATAGATATTATAAAAGTAAAGAATATTAAGGATCAGTATAAAATTCTACTAGATGATATAAAGGATAAAGACCTTTCAAAAACTTGTATCCTATTTAGGAACAACCTATCTTCCATTGGTCTGATAGAAATGTTAGAAAGAAATAATATAGGTTTTTATATGAGAGATACTAAGCTTAGATTTTTTAATCACTGGATTCTTAAGGATGTTTTTACTTTTTTAGAATTTGCAAATGATACTACATTAGTTGATTTGTACGAAAATATATACTATAAGGCTAGAGGCTATATTTCAAAGAAACATATTAACTTTGCCAAAACCCTAGATTATCGTATGTCGGTTTTTGATAGGATTAAAGAATATCCAGGACTTAATGAATATTATCAAAGGACATTGAGAGATTTGAAATTCGATTTTAAGAAGATATCTAAGCTCAAACCATTTGATTCAATCGAATATATAGAAAAAGAGTTGGAATACGGCGAATATTTAAAGGAAAACTCCATGAAATTTGGATATACCTACGATACTGCAAAGACCATATTATATTATATTAAGCTTATAGCAAAGAACACCGATAATTTTGCTGATTTTAAAGGTAGGTTAAAACACCTTCAATATCTATGCTTAAATTCCAGAAGCAATAAGGATGTTCTAACATTATCGACAATTCACTCTGCAAAAGGGCTAGAGTTTGATACAGTGTATATGGTCGATTTAGTGGAAGGTGATTTTCCTAGTATATCCAGCATAGAAGCCATTGAAAAGAACAATTTTGAACTTATAGAGGAGGAAAGAAGGTTATTCTATGTGGGAATGACTAGGGCAAAGACTAACCTTGTTCTTATTACCCCTAGTAGATTGGGAGATAAATACCTGGAGACCTCTCGATTTTTAGCTGAAATTGAAGAACAAGCAAACTAATTTTTAGACATAATGAATAAAAATCCTATCTTAAGATATACTAAAAATGCAGCCGGATTACTACTAGGTATTAACTTTAATTTCTTAGTTAGAATCGTGTCGCAACTATAGGAATACTTTAAATAGGAGGTAGCATTTAATGAGCAAAAACAAGCAACAAAGATCGAGTAAGAATGAAAACAACAATCTGAACAATCAACAAAGCAACAATCAAAACAATGAACAAAATAACAATCAAAGAAAACAAAACAATCAAAGTAACAAAAAAAACAACGAAAAAAGATAGAAATGAAGGTCCTGTATCAGGACCTTCATTTCTATTTAAATTCCTTTACATTATTCAAATCAACCTTAAAAGTTTCACCTTCTTGAATGGCAATGTGACCTGATTCATAAGGTCTACCATCCATAGAAATATATACTTCCTCCGTATCATAGAATTTTCCTATGGTATTTACAATACTCTTTAAAACTGCATATTCATAGGAGGACCCTACATTTAAATCCCTTATAAAGGATTCATTGAAGTCTATTTTTGCAACCCAATTACTTCTGTCTAAGTGGACAGAATTTATTATTCCGCTAGGCGGAAGGCTTAAGCCCAACTTTTCATTAGGGGGATTCTTTAACTTGGACTCCAGTATCTTCTCTATCTTAGCATTAGTAGTAAAGTCCAGACTATCCCTAATAAATATCACATCCATATCATCCTTTGATGGATAAAAAACTAAGATCTCCTGGTCCATTGGCCCTTGTCTTACATCCTTTAACAGAGTTGTAACTTCCACATTTCCATCTTTGTAAATTCTCCCAACTAAACCAATGCCCTTTACAAAATAGTCTTTTTGGTATCTCTTAGCATCAAAAACCGTAGTTAGTTCTAAGGCTTTAAAATTATCATAAGGTGTTTCAATATAAGTCTCTAATGAAGTAATAGTCTTCTCATAACCATCATTACTTACCCATGTGGTTCCAACTTCAATAGGTTCCTTAAGGATAAAATCCTGCTTCTTAGCTTTGACATCCAATAAATCTTCTATATGATAGAATTCCCCTTCATGATATATCTCTGATATGGCTCCATCACTAAGTTCTAAAACTTTAAGAATATTGGTTCCCCCATTCATAACTTTAACTTGTGCCCTATTTCCTCTTATAAATTCAAAATAAACATCTTGAGAAGCATATTCATTGCCCTCACCTGTATATACAAGCATAGTATTTTCTAAAAATGGATAATATTCAGAGACTTTATTCTTCTCTTCTGCTTCTATTACAATATTTTCATCTGATGGAGTGTCGATTACATTCACCACACATCCTACTGTTAAAAGCAATAATAAGAAAGTGGCTATGGCTAATTTTATTATTTTCTTCATCATTTATCACCTCTTTAGGTTTTAATACTTCTATTTGTTCTTAAAATATGTCCTATACATATTATAGTATAAATGAGGAGGTAATAATTTACGATTTAGTAACAAAATCTAGTAAAAGCAAAAAGTCAGCAAGGCTGACTTTTTAAAGAAGTTCCATATCCGGTTTTAGTTTATAAATAACATTCTTTCTTTCAACTATAATAGTTGCCCTTTTATTAAGGTCTTCATCTGCTCTGATGGCTAATAAAAGTTGTTTATTTGGATTAATGGCCACAGGATTACCCATCATTTTAAGCATTGAAAAATCACCTGTAGTATCTCCATATGCATAACTACTCTTCAAATCCACATTATATTTTTCAATAAGTTCATTTAACTCCTTTTGTTTGCTTGTGGAATCCCACATTTTAACGATTTCTCCAGTGAACTTATTGTCGTCATCTACTTTATACAGTGTTCCTCTATACTCAGTAACATCATATTTTTCTGCCATTCTAGAAACTAAAAAGTCAGGACTACCGGATATAAAAAACACCTTATGACCTTGTTCTTTGTGCCAAAGAATCTGGTTTCTTGAATATTTATATATCATATCTCCATTGGATTTAATAACATTGTCTGCAATATATTCGATGTAGTCCCTCTTTACACCCTTGAGTTCATCTAAGTATATCTTGGCTAATAGTTCTAGATACTCTTCAAAATCCCCGTACCTTTTCTCCCATTCAAGATATACCTTCTTAACCTTCGTATGCCATATAACAGGGTCTATTACCTCGAAAGTAATAAGCTTCTTAAAATGTTCTATCATCAAAGAATTTCTAAAAATAGTTCCATCTATATCGAAAAATGCAGCTTTATTTTTCATATTATCACCCAATCTTTTTAATATTCTATGCTAATATACCCATATTGCTTACAAATACAGCAAAATTTAAAATAAAAACCCACCATGTTAGATAACATTTACTTTTACCAAAACCTTATAAGCTACCATCAGCGAAATAAAGTATATCATACCAACGAAACCATTTACCTTTAGACCTATAAATATGGCAGCAAGGATTAGAACAGGATGAAGCTCCAAGGTATGGGAAACTATTTTAGGCTCAATAATTTGCCTAACCACTTGTACTAGTACAAATAAAATTATCACTAACACTGCAGTAACAGTTTTGCCCACTAGAAAATAATAGATTATCAATGGAATAAATACCATTATCATCCCAATTATAGGAAGAAGATCTAGTAAAGCACATAATAGACTTAAGATTAAGGCAAAATTTATATTTAATAGGCTGAATCCAACTAAAACCTGCAAGAAACTTATAAAGACAACTAATGCATATGCCTTAACATATCCTATAGTCATGGAAATCCCTGATTCTACTATAGTACGCATTTTTTTCTTACCTTCAGGCGTAAATATAGAATAGAAGCTATTACTAAATGCTCTAAAATCTTTTGAAAAAAGGTAAGTAGCTATAAAGGTAATTACCATTATTAAAAGTATATTTGGTAGCTGAAGAGCTGCAGAAAGAACGGTATTGAGTACTACTATTGTGAAATTTAATAGCTGACTTAGAAGAATCTGTAAATACTCATAAATTTTGTTAAGAACAGTTGGTTCAATCTGTCCCGTTATTTCAATTATTTTATTAACTAGGAAATCTATGTATAAAGATATCTTATCTATACTAGGAATCTTATTTAAAAGCAATATAATCTCTGCTGTTATCATGGATACTGCTATGGTTACCAGAACTCCTACTAGCAAAAAGATAATTGTAGTAGTGATTATAGCAGTAACTCCAGAGGATATCTTAAGCTTTTTTTGAATTGCTGAATTTACATTTCTTGTAGACAAAGCTATTAGAAATCCAAGGACAAAGGGCAATGTGTATTTAAGGGTTGCAAAAAACAATGCAAATAGAATAGTAAAAACGACTATAAATATGCCAACTTTCTTTAATCTATTAGAATAAATTTTGTCTAACATAGAATCCTCCTAAGTTCCTTGTAATGTTAATTAATCTAATAATACCACGAATAAGGGATTTTACAAACAAATAAATATATTAAATATTCTGGATTGAGACCAGCTTTATATATCTACAGCTTTTTAGTACTTTTATCCATATTAATTATTAACTTATATAGGTATTATATAGTTAAAAGGCCTTCAAATTGGATTATTAGCTTGATTTGAACATTAACACTATGTTAAACTATTTCTTAGGATTTATTATCTCATTATTTTGTTTATATGGGCTAAAGCCTCAACTAGACAAAAAACATGCTCCTTTAGACCATTATTATCAGGCATTTTTGTATATTTTCTCTAAAGGGTATGAGTCGGCTAGGTCCTTATTGTGAATCACTCACCACTTACATTTCATTTAGAAGTGGGAGCTTCATAAGAAGGTT
>CAZIMA010000045.1:0-11275 GCA_964540195.1 uncultured Tissierella sp. | reverse complement strand
GTAAGGGTCCCAGCGTGAACCCCTCATGACTAATATTAATGTCTTCACTAACTATAACTTGGATGCTCACATAGTATCTGCCACTTGGATTTTCTAAATAGGCTGCAAGCCTTATTTTGGATTAAGGGTTTTCTACAGGCGAACATTTGCTAATAGTCTGATTATAATCAACCCTATAGGCCTTGTTAGCTATGGCCGCTAAATAATTGTTGTGGGTTACCATAATAATCTGCCTTCCAAACATTTCAGATGTTTGTTTAAGAAATTCCCCTACATTGAATATATATTCTTCACTAACATGCTTTGCCGGCTCATCCAGTATAAGGGGCCCCTCTATCTGTGGTTTGTGTATTTGTAAAAATGCAATTCTAAGAGCTAATGAAACTACATCCACAACCCCTCCTCCTCTGGATAATTCAGGCTTTGTTTTAATTATCATCCCATCTGACTCAGTTACAACATAGAATTCCGCATTAGCTTTATTTCTAAGTTCATCCAACTCTATAATCAACTCTATATTAGATTCAAAAACGTATTGAAGACACTTAGTTACAAGGGTCTCAATTTGTCTCTTAGCTTGTTGTCTGGCATATTCTGATGTCTTTTGAAAGAGAATAGTTACTTTTTCTAAAAGCTCTAGGTCTTGGATTATTTCTTTGAGCTTAATATTATTCTCCTCGTATTTTTCTATTAACTTATCCCTTTTACCCTCTTCTCTTGATATAAAATCTTGAACTATATTTAAATCCTTACTTAATGCCTCTAATCTATCCATATTATTACCTCTTCAATAGGTCTTTAGGTAGCAAATCGTTAGCTTCTTTAAACATCTTTTCTATTTCCAGAGTTAGGTTGTTTATTTCCGATTCAAGGTCTTCAGGCTTAACTCCGAGACTTTCTAATTCCTTTATAATTTCACTTTCTTGTTTCTTTAATTGTTCTAACCTTGCTTCAGCTCTATATTTTAAGGATTTGGCTTTTTCCAGATCCTCTTTCAGTCTTCCTAATTCCTTTTCATAATCCACTTATTAACCCCCTATATGATCATTGATTATATGTTCGATTTTTTTCTCATCTATTTCATTAAAACAAAATGGACATATTTCAACTTTCTTCAGTAATAACTTATATTTATTTAAGTTTTCACATATTGAATTATTTATATTTTTCAGATTTAGCTCTTCCTTTTTTATTTCCTCTGAGTACTTTATAAATACCCCATAAAGATTCTTATACTTAGATAATTGGTTTAATTTATATTCCAAGTCCTTATAGATATGGTCTGTTTCGCTAATATTAGAAAACTTATCAATATACTCTTTACCAGCAAGTAAACTCTTGTTTATGCTAATATATTCCGACGAAGCCTCCTTAATCTTATTGTAGTTCTCAACACTAGTAACTGCTTTAGCTAAATCTTTTTCTGCTTTTTCCAAGCCTTCCAGCTTCTTCAATGTATTATTTATAATCTTTATATCAACCTTATTAGTTTTCATACTATTAGAGATTGAGCGGAGTCTTCCATAGGTCAGATTTTTTCTTTCCAACTCAATAACTTTATTATCAGCTTCTTCCATTCCTTGTAACTCCATAATAATTTTAGAATTGAAGTCTATATCATCTTTCACCTTTTTAAGAGCCCGTGCATGATTATTTATATATTTATGTTTAATTACCTTACTATCTATAGTTATAATTGCTCTATCTAAATCTTGAATTGAATCCAATTGTTGAAGGATATTATTTAACTGTAAATTTTCATTTTCAATATCAATTATTATCAATCTATTTGCTTTTAATTTACTTAATAGCTCAGTTTTATTCTTGATTCTAACTTCTAATTCCTTTGCTTTTTCAAAATTATCCTTAACTATATTTAAATAGCTATAGCTTTCTATTTCACTTTTTAATTCAGAATTATTATCCTCTAAAGATTTTTTGGATATATTCAAAGCTCTAATATCCTTTAGGACGTCTCTAAGGGCTTCATCTACAATGTTGACACCAACCAATCGTCCTATGGCACTTGCCCTGGTGCTGGTCTTCTCTGAAATCAGAAAAGGGCCTTCAAGTTGCTCCCCTAAATTGATATAACTTGATTCAGTACTATCCAGGTGAATTTTCTTAATCCCTATAGATTCAATTATTTCCATAGGTATTACAGTACCAAACCCTTCAAATTTCATCTCATCACCTTTATTGTTAATGAGTACATAGGCATTCTTAGACTTGCTTCTAATTCTCTTTAAAATAGTAGTATCATTAAACTCTACGGTTACACTGCATTCAGTTTCGCCTTCGCGTATAAAGTAATTTCCTGAAGGCTCGTTAAATAAAACCCACTTTAAGCCCCTTATAATGGCTGATTTTCCGGAGTCCGATGGACCAACAATGACGTTCATCCTTTGGTCTAATTCGATAACGGAATACTTATGTGATTGGAAGTTTTCTAATATAATCTTCTTTATATACTTCATCAATCTTCACCTGCCATTCCTCTAATCTGAATATCAGCAATGCGTTTTAATGCTTCAGCTTTAACCTCCTCAGATAGACCTTCTGCAAAGGAAACCTCAATCAAGACATCATTTATATCCATCTTCTCAAAATCCACTGCTGCATCAATCGTCTGCTTAAATTCAAACATCCTTTCACTTTTAAATACATATTTTTCAACCTGGCTCCTATCAAGGACCGCTTCTCCATCCAGAGCTGATTCTAACTTTACATATTCTATACTGATCCTTTCTCCTATATCCAAAATCACCACTTGAGGAATCCTATCTATTTCTCTTAAACTATTGGTGATTCTAACTATGGCTCCCGGATTGATAAAATATTTCCCTTCTATTTCAACAGTATTAAAACCGGAATGATAGTGACCGGATAAAGTAATATCAGCCTTAGTATCCTTTATATCTTCAAGGAGTGTAAAAGGTATACCCTTTACAAAGGGTTTATCTAACAACATACCATGAACTACGTGTATGGCAAAATCTATGTCGTCATCCCTTTCCTTCACTATATAGCCACTACTCAATGTATTTGTATCTATGTCAAAAGTATATGGTTTACCAGTCAACTGAACTCTCTTGTCATCTTTTTCTAATATTATCTTTTGATCTTCACTTATTATAGTCAGAAAGTCCAACTCATTTAAAAGCCCTAATATAGTCCTATTTACGGTTAAGGGATTATGTCCAAATATATCATGATTTCCACTTACAATATAGAATGGCACCCTTATGGACTTTAGTATTCTAGAAAACCTACTTACCACTGACACAGATATATCAGGTCGATCAAAAAGGTCACCTCCATGAATAACATAGTCTATATTTTGTCCTTCAATAATCTCAACTATTTCCTTTAACTTATTCTCAAGGGTTTGAGGAAAGTCATCCTTCCGATTCTTAGGATTTGTTCCCCTTATGTGGGAATCTGTAAAATATAACAATCTCAAATTTACCACTCCTATAGCAAAACCTCCTTCTAGAGGAGGTTTAGTCATCACTCCATAGATTCTTCTTTCTTTTCTCCGGAGTTATCATCAGCTAATAAGCCGTATTTAATTCTTATTTTCCTATCTATTTCATCAGCTATTTCAGGATTCTCACTTAAAAAATCCTTTGAATTTTCTCTACCTTGCCCAAGTTTAATATCATTATAACTAAACCATGAACCGGATTTGTTTACTATACCTGCAGTTACTCCTGCATCTACTATATTGCCTATCTTAGAAATTCCCAGTCCATACATTATATCGAATTCAGCTTGTTTAAATGGCGGGGCCACCTTGTTTTTTACTATTTTCACCCTGGTTCTATTACCTATTATATCATCGCCTTGTTTAATGGCTTCCACTTTTCTGATATCAAGTCTCACACTGGCATAGAATTTCAAAGCTCTACCACCAGTTGTAGTCTCCGGATTCCCAAACATGACTCCAATTTTTTCTCTAAGTTGATTTATAAATACGATGGTTGCATTGGATTTATTAACTACTCCCGCTAGCTTTCTAAGAGCTTGAGACATAAGCCTTGCTTGAAGACCCATGTGACTGTCCCCCATCTCCCCATCAATCTCCGCCTTTGGTACCAAAGCTGCCACTGAGTCCACTACAATCACATCAACAGCACCGCTTCTTACTAGTGCTTCAGTAATTTCTAGAGCTTGTTCGCCTGTATCAGGCTGTGAAATGACTAAATCTTCAATCTTTACCCCTAATTTTTCCGCATATCCTGGGTCCAGCGCATGTTCAGCATCTATAAAAGCTGCATTTCCGCCTTGTTTTTGTGCTTCAGCTACAACATGAAGCGCTACAGTCGTCTTACCAGAGGATTCAGGTCCATATATTTCTATAATCCTTCCTTTAGGAAGACCACCTATCCCCAAAGCAATGTCCAACGCTAAAGAGCCTGTAGGAATATATTCCAAATCAAGCTTAGCACCTTCACCTAAACGCATTATTGAACCTTTCCCAAACTGCTTTTCAATTTGACTTAAAGCTAAGTCCAATGCTTTTTTCTTCTCATTTACATCAGTCATTTTACTCCAGTTAAACTGGACTCACCCCTTTCATGTTTCGAACGTTCGTTCCTTGTTTTTATGATACTATAGTAACAATAATAAGTCAATTGTAAAAACAAATTAATTTTTATCTAATCTAAAAATTTGCTAATTTCCCATAAGGCAATTACAGTGGCCCTTTCTTGAATATTGGCTCTATTACCAAAAAAGTTGTTTTTTATTATCTTATGCCCATACTTATTCATTACACACATATATACCAGGCCTACGGACTTGTCTTCTGTTCCACCACCAGGTCCTGCTATACCCGTTATGGATAACACTATATCTGAGCCGGTTTTTTCAATCAATCCCTTTGCCATTTCATAAGCCGTTTCCTCGCTTACAGCACCGAAATTTTCCAAAGTCTCAGGCCTAACTCCTAATTCCTCCATCTTAGCCCTGTTACTATAAGTTACTATTCCTCTATCTAATATCTGAGATGAACCTGGTATGCCCGTAATCTTAGAAGAAATCCTACCCCCTGTACAGGACTCACAAAGGGATAGAATTAAGTCCTTGGCTTTAAGTTTATTTATCACCACTTCTTCTATACTTATGTTATCAAAACCATAAATATATTCCTTAAAACGAGAATAAATTAAGTCTACAATCTTTTCCATTTTTTCCTTAAGCTTTTCTTTATTAGATCCCTTGCCTATAACCTTAATCTCACAGGTTCCTAGGTTAGAAAAAGTCGCAAGCTCAAATCCACTTTCGTAGATACTTAATTTTCTTAGTTCTTCCTCTAAAGTGGACTCACCTATTCCTATGGTATTTATGGACTTTATTTCGATGGAATTATCACCTCTTATCAAATCCATTACATAGCTTTCAAACATTGGAATAAGCTCTCTCGGTGGTCCGGGTAACATTATTATCCTCTTTCCCTTAGACTCTATGAAAACTCCAGGGGCTGTACCATTATCATTTCTTATGAGCTTAGAACCATCAGGCATAAGTGCTTGTTTCCTATTATTCTCCGTCATATTACTATGGAAGCTTTTAAATCGTTGGATTAAGCCGTGTTCAGCATCTTTATCCAAATGGAGTTCCATCCCCAAGGATTTAGCTATGACTTCCTTTGTCAAATCATCCTGAGTTGGTCCTAGGCCTCCGCTAGTGATGATTAAATCAGACCGATTTAATGCAATATTTATGACCTCAGTTAAACGCCTTTCATTATCATCTACGGAAGTATGGTATTGAGTTTCAATTCCTAATTCTACAAGTTTTCTGGATAAGTATCTACTATTGGTATTTAAAATTCCCCCTACCATTATCTCAGTACCGATGGTTATAATTTCTGCCTTCATAATTCACCCCTAAATATCGTCTAATTTTAAAGTTCCTTTATTTTTAAGGAGGTAATCAATACCTGATACTACAGTAAAGAATAGGGCCATATACATCATGATGGTATCTACCGCTATTCCAGTTCCCTGAAATGGAAAGTTATCCAAAAGGAGGAGTGGTATGGCTATTAATTGAGTAATGGTCTTAAACTTACCTAAGGGACTGGCAGCAATAGTTACACCCTCTGATGCAGCAATTACCCTAAATCCAGTTATGGTAAACTCCCTAGCTATTATTATTACTACTACCCAAGCAGGTACTTTATTCATCCCAACTAGTGATATAAGGGCGGCTGATGTTAATATCTTATCAGCTAAGGGGTCAACGAATTTTCCGAAATTAGTTACTAGATTCATACTTCTTGCCAAATATCCATCTAAAGTATCCGTTAAAGCTGCAACAATAAATATAATTGTTGCAACTATTTGATTATATGAAAAATCTATATAAAGAACGATTAAAAATATTGGAACTAGGAAGACCCTAAATAATGTTATTTTATTGGCGATATTCATTGTCCAACTCTCCTATCAAGTCATATTCTAGATATTCAGTAATCTTGCCCCTGACAAATTGACCTATTTCAAGTTCTTCATCAGAAGTAATATATACTACACCATCTATTTCCGGGCTGTCCATATATGTTCTTCCTACATAGGTATCATTTCCTGCAAATTCTTCAATTATTATTTCATAAGTCTTTCCCACTTTAGAACTCATAATTTCTTCGGATATAATTCTTTGTAGTTCCATTAGCCTATCTCTTCTTGCCTCTTTAACCTCTTCATCTACGTGATTAGGCAACATATAGGCAGGTGTATCCTCCTCTAGAGAATAGGTAAAGACACCTAAACGATCAAATTTTGTATCTTTAACAAATTCATAGAGGTCATTAAATTCTTCTTCACTTTCTCCGGGAAAGCCAACTATAAATGTAGTACGAACTATTATACCCGATATTTCATTTCTAAGGGACCTGATTAGGGCTTCAACATCCTTCTTACTGGTTCTTCTGTTCATTCGTTTAAGAACACCGTCATTTATATGTTGTAAAGGAATATCAACATACTTTACTACCTTATGGTTATCCCTTATGGACCTAATAAGATTTTCGTTAAAATTATCAGGATAAAGATATAATATTCTAATCCACTTTAAGTTTTCGATTTCATTAAGTTTATCTAAAAGCTTATATAAGGAGTATTCCCCATATAAGTCAATTCCATAGTCCGATGTGTTCTGTGCAATCAAGATGATTTCAGAAACCCCATTATCTACCAGGTATTTAGCTTCGTTAATAATATCCTCCATCTTCCTGCTTCTATGTTTTCCTCTAAGCTTTGGTATTATACAATAGGTACAATGATTATCGCAGCCTTCTGAAACTCTCAAATATGCCGTAGTGGAAAAATTTATTCTTTCAACATTTTCTAAATAAGAATCATCTATGTTATCAACCTTGATGATCTTCTTCTTTTGGTCTATGGAGTCAAGAATATTGTTTAACTCCTTTATATTACCCGTTCCTATTATTGCATCAACTTCTTCAATCTCATCGATTAGCTCCTTTGAATACCTTTGAGCTAAACATCCAGCTAATAAAAGATATTCGCAATTTCCATCTTCCTTAAACCTTGTCATTTCCCAAATAGTATCTATGGATTCTTCTTTGGCTGCCTCTATAAAGCCACAAGTATTAACTATAATTACATTTGCTTCTTCCAGACTTTCAGCTACACAATATTTATCCTTATCAAGTATGCTCTGCATCAATTCTGAATCCACTTCGTTTTTAGAACATCCCAGGGTTACTACATATACACTTTTCATCAAATCTCTCCTTGCGTTTCTTCTTCTAATTCTTCTTTTGACATGAGAACTTTTCTTGGTTTGCTGCCCTCATAGCCTCCAATGACTCCTCTTTCTTCCATTTCGTCTACAATTCTAGCAGCTCTGGCATAACCAACCTTTAATCTTCTCTGGAGTAGGGAAATTGATGCTTGTCCTTCCTCAACTACTAATCTAATAGCATCTGGAAGCAGCTCATCTCCCTCGTTTATGTCCAATTCCTTCGTATTTTGAACAACTTCTATAATATCTTCATCATAACTGGTAATATTTTGTTCTTGTAGGAATTTTACTACCCTTTCAACTTCTTCTTCTCCAATAAAAGCCCCCTGCAATCTCACAGGCTTTGAATAAAAGGATGGGTAAAATAACATATCCCCTTTCCCAAGTAATTTTTCAGCTCCAGCCATATCTAAAATAGTTCTGGAATCCACCTGAGATGACACTGAGAATGAAATTCTTGAAGGAATATTGGCTTTTATAGTACCTGTTATTACATCAACTGATGGTCTTTGTGTAGCAACTATTAAGTACATCCCCGCTGCCCTAGCCATTTGTGCTAGCCTGCAAATATAATCTTCTATTTCCTGAGCAGCTACCATCATAAGGTCTGCCAACTCATCAATTATTAAAACTATCTTAGGCAGCCTATCTTCAGCATTTATTTGTTTTGAATTATATGATGCTATATCCCTAACACTATTTTGAGCAAACATTTTATATCTTTTTTCCATCTCTGTAACAGCCCAATTCAGTGCAAATGCAGCTTTTTTAGCGTCTGTGACTACAGGAATTAACAGATGAGGAATACCATTATAGATACTCAATTCAACTACCTTTGGGTCAATCAATAATAGTTTAACATCCTCAGGAGAGGATTTATAGAGTATGCTCATTATAATAGTGTTTATACAAACACTTTTACCGGATCCGGTTGCTCCAGCTATAAGAAGATGGGGCATCTTGTCTATGGTTGATACAATAGATTTGCCGGATACATCCTTGCCCAAGGCTAATGGGATATCAGAATTAACAGTCTTATATTCAGTAGATTGTAATATCTCCTTTAAAAGAACATTATCCTTTATTTTATTAGGTACTTCTATACCTACAGCTGCCTTTCCAGGAATTGGAGCTTCAATTCTAATATCCGATGATGCTAGGCTTAATGCTATATTATCGGATAAAGAAACTATTCTGCTTAGCTTAATACCCGGTGCAGGTGAAAGCTCATAACAAGTAATCGTTGGTCCCTTATTGATATTTGATATGGTGGCTTCGATACCAAAGTTTTTCATAGTTTCTTCAATTATCTTAGCGTTATTTAAAATTTCCCTTTTATCATTTCCATCGGATTTATAGTTCTTAGATGTTAGTAGATCCATTGAAGGAACAATATATGATAGATTACTTACCTGAACTTTCTTTTCTTTAATCTCTTGATCAATTCCTTCTGTACCGGTTTTCAAGCTGCTATTAGTTAACTTTTCCTTTACTATTTCCTTCGAAGAATTAACAACTTTCAAAGGAGATTCTTTGGAAGAATCCTTTGCATAATCATTTATAATAATGTTGTCAGCAATAGCCTTAGGGGGTTCATTTTCTATTTCTAATAATTGATTTACATCTACTTTAGGTCTTCTTTTTATCTTTGGCTTTTCTATTTGGGGCATTTCCGGTTTTAATTCATTTGCCTTTCTGATTACATCCTTGACCTTGTAGTTAGTAATAATAAGTATACTTATAGATATAATAAGGGATAGAACTAAATAAGTACCTATCGGCCCAAATAATTTATAAAAAAAGAAACCAAAAAAACTCCCTATAAATCCTCCACCCTTGTTAACTCTTGAGAGATTAACTCCATTTTCTATCCTTGAAATAAGTGAACCGCTCGAAGGATTTATGCCATCAAAGATTATTAAGCTACTAATTAATATAATTATAATTGAAAGTATTACTTTGCTTTCCTTATTGTTGAATCTATCCATAATAAGAACCAAGCCTGTCCCCATTATAAAAAAGGGAAAAAAATATCCCCCGAAGCCCATAAGAGAAAATGTAGACCCATTGATTATTTGACCTAGAATGCCCATCTTTGTACTAAATAAGCTTAATAAGGTCATGATGCCAACTGCCACTATAATAACTCCGATTAAATCCTTGCTATATTCCATTTTCTTTGTCTTTGGTCTGCTTTTTTTAGTTCTTGTAGTTTTTCTATTATTTTTCATGCTTTCACCTAGTTATATATTCCTTATATAAATTTAAAGTCGTATATGGTTATTATAGCATACTAGACCATTCTTTATCTATTTTTTTCAATTAACTCATTTAGCTTATTAAGGGCTAATGTGAAATTCCCAACAGCATCTATTAAACCAAGTTCAACCGCTTCATCTCCTACCAAGATAGTACCTACATCATTGGCCATTTGGTCAGTTGCATACATAAGGTCTAAGAGACTCTTTTCTTCTATCTTTGATGTTCTTAAGATAAAATTGTTTATTCTCTGCTGCATCTTCTGAAAATATCTAAATGTCTGAGGTACTCCTATGACTAAGCCAGTAGTCCTGATTGGGTGAATTGTCATGGTAGCAGATGGCACTATAACAGAAAAGTCAGTAGAAGTAGCTAAAGGCACTCCTATACTATGGCCTCCCCCTAATACTACAGATACTTTTGGTTTATTTATTCCATTAATAAGTTCGGCCAATGCAAGTCCTGCTTCAACATCTCCACCTACTGTATTTAAAATTATAAACAAACCTTCAATATTTGGATCCTGCTGACTACCTATTAATAAAGGAATAATATGCTCGTATTTTGTAGTCTTTTTATCTGAAGACGCAATATAATGGCCTTCTATTTCTCCAATTAAAGATATGAACTGAATATTCTTCTTATACCCTACATAACCTGGTATACCAAAATCCTTAATGGTATCAGCGTTCTCCTGCTCCATTTCTGTATTATCTTGTTTTTTCACTTCATCCATTATAATACTCTCCTTTCTGTTCTCCTTTTTAGCATTTACCTTATTGATGTAATTATGCCAAGAAAAAAACATAATCCTTTGATTATGTTTTTTAGGAACAGAAATTTCAAAAAAATATTTTATTAGAAGTAATTTCAATAGTCCAGTTCTACTATAATCATATCAAAACCAATTTTTCTTATGGCATCCCAAGGTATTTCCATAGAAGTTCTTTCAGTAGCAAATAATTTCAAGGAAAATCTTCTATCAGGGACTAATAGACTAATGATTTTTCCTGTTTCTTCATCTATTACTAAATCAGAATCAGCTAATATACCCATCCTTCCGCCACTGTTTAAGTTTACTACTTCCTTTTCACCAAGCTCGCTTAGTCTCATAATTTCACCCTCTCTTAGATACTATTACCTATCTAATTATATGAGAACAAGTTAATTTATATGAGTATCATTTATGATAATATCTGATTAGATATTATAGGCCTGTATGACCAAATCCACCTTTACC
>CAZIMA010000044.1:1642-11410 GCA_964540195.1 uncultured Tissierella sp. | reverse complement strand
GTTATTATTGAATTTTCAAGGTGCATAGGCACTTATTTAAGTGCGAAGTTTGAGTATATAACTTGTATACAAAATTTTTGCTGTATCCCTTAGCCTCGGTGCAATTTTTCCGGCTACAGGTCCCGGACTCTCAGCCTTAAATATTTGAAAGCCTTGAATCCCAAGTGTAGGCAAGAGGGCTAGGGTAAACACCAATATTCCCATACCTCCTATCCAGTGAGTAAGTGACCTCCAAAAAAGGGTCCCCTTAGGTAAGATTTCAACATCTGCCATAATTGTAGCACCAGTCGTAGTAAAACCGGAAACTATTTCAAATAATGCATCAATATAAGTAGTAGTGCTTCCACCTAAGTATAATGGTAGCGCTCCCAAAAGCGAGGCAAATATCCAGCCAAGAGTTACTATTGCAAAACCATCTCTTGCAATAATTCTATGGCGTACTCTTTTTATAGATGCTAAGCCTAATCCTATTGCAGCTGTAAGTAAAATGGTTATCAGGAAAGATAAAGCATCATCTCCCTTTGTAAATAGGGCTATTATATAAGAAGGAACCATCAAAAGGGATTCAATAAGAAGAAGTATCCCTAGCACCTTTAGTACGATTCCATAATTCACCAAGTATTCCCCCCTTTTGTTTATTAAAAAACATCTTTAATTTATCCAAATCTTCATTAAGACAAAAGACAACTATCCTATCATTAGCTTTAATAATTGTTTTTCCCTTAGGTATAATAACCTCTCCATACCTTACTAGGGCTCCAATTATTATACCCTTTGGTAGATTCAATTCTTCTATTGGCTTATTTACTATAGGCAGGTCCTTATCAATAATTATTTCTGTAACCTCTGCCTCTCCACCTAGCAAGAGGGCTACCGAGACCACCTTGCCCCCCCTAATATATTTTAGAATATTACTTGCTGTAATATATACCGGGTTAACGGCTACATCCACTCCAAGTCTATCTATAATCTTAGTATAATTAGGCCTACTTATTTTAGCTATAGTCTTCCCAACACCTGATTGCTTAGCCATTAGTGCCATAAGGAGATTTTCCTCGTCAAAACCTGTTACTCCAACAAAGGCATCCATGGATGAAAGCGATTCCTCATCCAAGAGATGAATATCTGTTCCATCTCCATGAATAATCAGGACATTGTCCAATAGCTCAGATAACTCCATACACCTTTCCTTATCCTGTTCTAATAAGGTAACTTGAATCCTTGATTTAGACAATTTATCAGCCAAGTAATAGCCAATATTTCCTCCCCCAAGAATCATTACCTTATCCACGGTCTTCTTATTATAATCATCTATAAAAAGAGCACTAACTTTTTCTACCTCAGTACTCTTTCCAATTATATGTATTACATCACCTTCTAAAAGTTTTGTAGACCCATCAGGTATTATCATATCTCCATTCCTTGATATTGCAGTAATTAACAGCTTGTCAAAGCCCTGTAAATCCTTAACCTTCTTTCCAACAAATACTTCATTATAATGAATATTAAAATCTATCATCTGAACCTTTCCACTTGCAAAATCACCGGTATTAAAACCATAGCTCTTTAAGAGGTATTTGTAAATGGAAGCAGCCGTTGCCAAATCCGGATTGATTGTATGGTCTATACCTAGCTCCGTCTTAATGAAATCCAACTGCTTCATATATTCCGGATTTCTAATACGGGCAATGGTCTGTTTACAGCCTAGCTTCTTTGCTAAGGCACAGATTACTGTATTGGTTTCGTCGCTATCTGTAGAAGCTACTAATAGGTCAAAACTTTTAATATCCAACTCCTTCAGAACCTTTATATCTATACCGTTTGCAACAACAGTCAATACATCCATATGCTCGTTTATTTTATCTATTACCTTAGGACTAATATCTATTACAGTTACATCTATATTCTCGTGTACAAAGGATTCAGCTAGTTTCTGGCCAAGCTTGCCCGCCCCAACTATTATTACCTTCATTTTACTCACCCCTAAGCTAAATATAGCAGAAATTTTGAAATAGTTAAACCCCAATAAATATATTAGGGTTTGTTTGTATATCATTATCCTATCCTATTACTCTATCTCTTCACCAATATATTCGGCAAAGTATAATAATCCGTAACTCCTGATATTATATTGTTCTTGCCAATCCTGGTATACAGACCTGCAAATTCTTCTTTGTATATAAACATACCAACTATACTCTTAAAGCTATCCACCTTTGGTTTACCATCCTTAAAAACTATATGGTCCCTTCTGATTGGCTCGTAGAACTCTTGGTAAATATAGTGAGTGTTCCATACTCCCCTGATCTTTTTCTCCCATTCCTCCGGACTTAAGTCCCTACCTGCAAATACCCCTTGGGAGGCATTCATATCCTTTGGCTTCATTATATATTTATCCTTATTGTTAAGAACCATATCAAAGATAGACATATCTCCTTCAAATAAGCCTGTAACGGGTATATGTTTGTTTACAAATTCTCTTTCTTCTTCAGTTAGTAGGTCTAAGCTATCCTCATCATGTAGAATCTTAAATATAATCTTATTGTGTACAACTTGGGATCTTATGGACCCTACACAGCAAAAGGCCCTATTCTTATATGCTTCTATAAAGTCTGGTATCTCTTCTGCCTTTTCTATAAGCTCAAAGGTCACAATCCTTCTATAGACCATATCTATTTTATAATCATCTTTATAAAGAGCTCCATCCCTATAGGTTAAATCCCTAGGGTCTACAATTATACAGTTGTAACCATGTCTTTTATATGCCTTCATAAATTCATCAAATTCAGCACTAGTTCCACTTTCCACAAAGTCAACTATAGCTACATTATGCTTGCTTTCATCCGGGTCATACTTATTCAGTATTTCTATACTCTTTTCTACCCAGGAGTCTATTAGCTCAAAGTAATCTAGCTCATATATTTCCCCCAAATCCTTCAAGCCCTCTGAATCCAAAAGAAATCCTCCTATGCCATTGTCCTCATACATGGCTGATGACCCATCTGTATTTATTTCACAGAACATAAAATTATCCAAGTCCTTATAGAAGATATCGAATCTTCCTATGGGAACATTTATATCATAACCGTTATCCACTTCAATAAGGTCTTCGATTAACTTTGGAAATCCAAATTTCTTTCTAAATTCCTTGTTTTTGATATAATGATTTGTTACCTTATTGCTTATGGAAATAATCATATTGCTAATATAATCAAAGTTTTCTATATCCTTCTCAGTAAAAAACATTGGATGATAAAGAAAAGGAACCGGCTTTCCCTTATACTTTATATTAGAGTTTTCAACTCTTCCAAAGGTAACTCCATAGTCCTTGAAGTATTTTTCAGGATCACTCTGTATCAAATCGATATATTCCTTATTTATTTCCAATGCATCCATTCTATCAGCTCCTTGTAATACTATTTAGCAAACACCACTCTAGTGCTTGTTTCTTTCCATTTACTTCTCCTTCTTTAGTAATCATATATGGATTTTTACCATCATTAAGCATCTTTTCAAGAGGTAATATATATGATTTTTCCTCTCCATCTAATCCTGACTTAGCTATACTCACAATATACTTTCCTATTTCAAGAATCGATTTGTTTTTATATATAGTTTCCAATCCTAGGTCGTTCATTTCTTCCTTAGCTCTCTCAACATCTTCAATAGTTATATCCTTTATTAACTCATATACCTTATTAAGGTTGCATTCATTATATAGGATTCCCTTCCACAAAGCAGGGGCTGCCATGCTTAAGGGATATGGAACTGCATCCATCATACGTATTTCCATAAACTTCTTAGTCCTAACATCCGGGAAGAACATAGTCATAAAATGCTCCAATTCTTCTAGTTTATAATCATCAGGATCAAATAAATCTCTTACCTTCTTATCTCCTGTTGATTCTACTACTCCATCTTTAATCTGTAAAATAGGTGGATTATCTAATATAAATTCTGCATATTTTTTATAACCATAGTCATCCCTTAAGGCTCCCGGCACTATACCGGACCTATCCTTGTCCGTATTCTCCCAGATATAGGCTCTTACAGCATGTTTATCCCTGATTTCCCCCTCAAAGTATCTGGCATTTTCAAATATGGTATACATTACCGGAGAAAGGGCGTTTATTACCCTATACTTCTTTTTATAATCCTCTTCATCTATATAATCTACTGAAACCTGAAGGGCACAGGTTCCCTTCATCATATTATGGGCATGGGTTCCTGTCTTTTTAAAGTAGTTAAACATAAAGTCATATCTTTTTTTAGGTAATATCTTTATATCATCGATTTTAGTCTCCGGATGATAGCCGGTAGCCATAAGACCCTGTCCTTTAGCTTCAAGAATAGGGATTATTTCATCTAAAAACTCCAGGTATTCCCTTTCTATATCCTTGATACCGACCTTTGCTCCTAAGCTTAGCTCTAACTGGCTACCAGGCTCTAATGTTATGGTTTTGTCCCCTTTAACCAATCCCAATATATATTCACCTTCATAGGATGGTTTCCATCCCCTATCCTCTAACTCCTTTAGGGTTTCTGCCACCCCACCTTCTCCATAATAGGATATAGTTCTTAGGGTTTCCAAATCTATTACAAAGTGCTCAAGCTCTACTCCCAGCTTCAGCTCTTTATTTTTCTTTTCTCCACTTTTAATATAATTAGCTATTTCTTCTATCTGTCTTGTAAAATTCATAAAAGCAACTCCCTATTTAGAAATTCTAAATACTTATACCCCTATTATGCCATTTGCAACCTCTTCTGCGACTTTTATTCCATCAACGGCTGCAGAAATAATACCTCCTGCATATCCAGCCCCTTCACCAACAGGATAAATTCCCCTGATATTGGATTGTAGACTCTCATCTCTTTGAATTCTTATAGGTGATGAACTCCTAGACTCTACTCCTGTCATAATTGCATCCTCGGAAGCAAACCCTTTGATCTTTCTATCAAAATCCACTAAGGCTAGCTTTAGTGTTTCCGTCACATAATCCGGCAAACAAGACCTTAAATCAGTCATAGTAACTCCCGGCTCATAGGTTGGATTAACTTCACCTATATTCTCAGATGCCCTATCCCTTAAAAAGTCTCCTACTCTTTGTGCTGGGGCTTTATAGCTTCCTCCTCCTGCTTTAAAAGCTAACCCCTCCCATTTTCTTTGGAATTCAACACCGGCTAAAGGATGATCACTTCCATAATCTGAAGGGTTTACCCCTACTAATAAGGCAGAGTTTGAATTTTCTTTATCCCTTGCATGGTAGCTCATACCATTGGTAACTAGCTTTCCCTCCTCAGAGGCTGCTGCAACTACCATACCTCCCGGACACATACAGAAGGTATATGCGCTTCTGCCGTTATCAAAGTGTGCTGATAGCTTATAATCAGCAGCTCCAAGCTTTTTATGATGAGCAAATTTCCCATATTGCTTTTCATTAATAAGATCTTGGGGATGTTCTATTCTAACCCCTATACTAAAACCCTTCTGACTTATTTCAAGCTTACGATTATATAAGATCTCAAATGTATCCCTAGCACTATGACCTAATGCCAACAATACCTTATCACCCTTTATTAGCTCATCATTATTTATCTCCAGACCTACAACTCTATTACCCTCAATTAAAAGGTCAGTAACCTTGCTCTTAAATCTAACTTCCCCACCTAAGGATATAATAGTATTTCTGATTTGTTTAACTACACCCCTTAAAATATCAGTCCCAATATGAGGCTTGTTTAAATAAAGAACTTCCTCCGGTGCTCCTGCTGCCACAAACTCTTCAAGAACCTTTCTACACCTTGGGTCCTTAATAAGTGTAGTTAGCTTTCCATCGGAAAAGGTCCCTGCTCCACCTTCTCCAAATTGAACATTGGATTCAGGATTTAACTCTCCACTTTCCCAAAAGGACTCCACATCCCTTGCCCTTTCATCTATGGACTTACCCCTTTCAAGTATAATTGGTTTAAATCCCATCTGGGCTAAAATTAGTCCTGCAAATAAGCCTGCAGGACCAAACCCTACTATTATTGGCCGACTAAATTCCTTAGGAGCTATAGCCTTATAATCATATTTGAGAATTGGAGTCTTTATGATTCCCTTCTTTCCATACTTTTTAAGCAAGGCCTCCTCTTTGTCCACCTCTATATCTACAGTGTAAACAAAATGAATATCATTCTTCTTCCTTGCATCGGTGGACTTTTTAAATATCTTATAAGATTTTATATCACCTTCACCTATGTGAAATTTCTTTTCTATTTCATTTAATAATCTTGATTCATCTTGGTCTAAGGAAAGTTTTATTTCCGGTATCCTAATCATTTTATTCTCCTTGTTGGTAATCTATATCTATAATAATACTGCATTTCATTCCTTCACACTTTTCCTCTATGATTTCTTCCATTTCCCTTTTTATACTATCATCACTATCCCCTTTATTAAGCATATTTCCATCTATGACTACGTGAAATTCTATTGTTTCTTCCTCGTTTTCCTCCAAAATATTGAAATCATGCATTGATTTAACTAAGGGATTTTTCTTTATGATTTTCTTGATGTCATGCCTTAAGAGAAATCTTTCCCTGGACTCGGGTCCTAGGGGGTCCATATGGACTACTAAGGTCAAATCATATTTTTCACCGATTTCCCTTTCCATTTGGTCTATTACATCATGTATTTCCACTACATCTACCTTAGCAGGAAATTCCACATCAATAGTAGCCATAGTTCTTCCCGCACCATAAGTATGAATGTGCAAATCATGCGAACCCGTAATATGCTCATAAGTCATTACATCCTCATAGATATTCTTTATTAGTTCTTCGTCCGGGGCCTCTCCGATTAAGGGGCTTATGGTATCCTTTACTAAATTATATCCATTATACATTATCAACAAGGATACTATTACACCGATGATACCATCAATAGGTAGGCTAGTAAATTGACTTATTACAATTGATAATACTACTACGGATGTTGTCATTACATCTCCTAATGCATCCTGAGCTGTGGCCTTTAGTCCCGTTGAGTTTATCTTATTTCCTAAATTTTTATTAAAGGCGCTAAGCCAAATCTTAGAACCAATAGAAATCACTAGAATCACAAAAGAAAAAACTTCAAACTTGACCGGTAAAGGATTTATTATCCTATCATAGGAGGTCTGAATAAATTGGAAGCCTACTAAGATAACCATAAATGCTACCATTAGTGCAGAGATATATTCAAGCCTTCCATGTCCGTATGGATGCTCCTTGTCTGCAGGTTTAGCAGAAAGTTTAAATCCTACTATGGTTATTATGGAAGATGCTGTATCGGATAGATTATTGATACCATCTGCTATTACACTGACAGATGAAATTAGAACTCCAATAGATAGCTTAATGGTAGATAATAATATATTTATCACAAGCCCAACTATGGAGGCAAGGTATCCTACCTTGATCCTTACATCCTTATTGTTATAATCTGTATTACCTTTTAGGGTTTTCTTAAGTAAAAAATCTGTTATCATTTAATTACTCCTTTAAAATAAACTATTCTATTAATATTACCCTATTTTATTATAAAATCAATATATTTCATAGGATGACTATGTGAATCAATTTCCAAAAAAATAGCCGACACTATTAGTGATGGCTATTGTCTTCCAATTTATTTATTTATCCAGGGCATCTAATACTTCTTGGACCATGGTTTCAGTTCCGGTAATACCACCTGAAGCTACATACCATATATATGGGTCTAAATATATTATATTACCATTCTTATAGGCCTTAGTATTGTATATTAGCTCATTCTCCATTATTTGAGAAGCATCTACTTCTCCGCCTGCAACTGCAGCCCTATCCATTAAAAATAAATAATCGGGATCTTTTTCTGCTATATACTCATATGATATTTTTTGTCCATGAGTACTGGAATCTATATCAGGGTCTATAGGAGCAAGACCAAATTCCTTATGAAGGAATCCAAATCTAGACCCAGGTCCGTATACGCTTAAGCTTCCGTCATTTGCCATAAGAAATAGGGAAGTTGCATCTAACTTAGAACCTATTTCATGAATTTCTCTTATCCTAGCTTCTATCTCTCCTACCTTCTCAACCATTAAGTCTTCTTTATTAAATATTTCTCCCAATACTCCCATATTGTATTTAAATGAATTTAGGTAGTCCCCTCCATCTAATGGTAGGTATACTGTAGGACCAATCCTTTTAAAGTCCTCATATAAATCAACTTGTCTACTTGAAATTATTATTAAATCAGGTTGTAATTCAAATATAGTTTCAAAATTCGGTTCTTTTAGGGTGCCTACATCAACATACTTGTCTGCAGAATATTTGTTTAAGTAATTTGGCAGCGTTGCTTTAGGTAGTCCTACTATATCTTGGCCAATATTATCTAATGCATCTAAGAGACCATAGTCAAATACCACTACTCTTTCCGGTTTATTTTCTATAACAACTTCTTGATTATCTAATTCATGCTTTATGGATACACTCTTATACTCTGATACAACTTCTGTGTTCTTCTCTTCTCCGATAACTTCTTTCTCCCCTGCTTTTTCTGCTAGGGGTGTAGTAGTACATGCTGTCAACCCTAACCCTAAAATTATTAATGCCAATAATAATCCTAAATTTTTTATTCCTTTCATCATACACCTCTTAATTTATTTTAGTAATAGACACAAAGTCTCATATTGTTTACATCGGTTACACTAAAATCCATATCATAGATTTCTGTAAGAGAATCCTTGTTTATTATATCTTCTGCCCTTCCATCCTCTATTAGCTTGCCATTTTTTAGAGCAACTATTTTATCAGAATAACAGGATGCAAAGTTTATATCATGGATTACTATTGCTATGGTTTTTCCTAATTCATTAACCAATTTCTTAAGTATCTTCATGATTTCCACAGAATGTTTCATATCCAAATTATTTAGTGGTTCATCTAAGAGAATATATTCTGTATCCTGGGCGATTACCATAGCTATGTAGGCCCTTTGTCTCTGACCTCCACTTAATTCATCAATATATTTATTTTCTATATCCTTCAACTTCATATAATTGATAGCTTCATCTATATATTTCTCATCTTCCTTGCTTAGGTTTCCTTGACTATAGGGGAATCTTTCAAAGCTTACTAATTCTTTTATGGTAAGCTTTAAATTAATATTATTAGTCTGTTTTAATATGGATATTTTTTTAGCCAGTTCATTGCTGTTCCAGTTTTCAATGGATTTACCGTCTATAATGACTTCTCCTTTGTTTTTAGGAATTAGTCTACTAATTATGGATAACAAAGTACTCTTTCCTGCTCCATTTGGTCCAATAAAGGAGGTTATCTTCCCCTTTTCAATAGTAGTACTCACATCTTCAACAACGTATTTACTTCCATATAATTTGCTTAAATTTTTTACTTCTATCATCCTACATTCTCCTTTAACAATAGATATATAAAGTAAATTCCTCCAACAAAGTTTATTATTACACTTATTGGGGTGCCAAAGTTGAATATTCTTTCAACTATAAGCTGCCCACCTATTAGGGCTATAACACTTAGTAGTGAAGACCCAATTATCAAATACTTATGCTCATAGGTCTTTAAAAACTCCCTGGCAAGGTTTACTACCAGTATTCCAAGAAAGGTTATCGGACCTACTAGAGCTGTAGATACTGAAACGAGTATTGATACTATCACCAGCATTTGTTTAACCACTCTGTCATAATCAACTCCAAGGTTAATAGCATTCTGTCTACCCAAAGCCAT
>CAZIMA010000044.1:0-1542 GCA_964540195.1 uncultured Tissierella sp. | reverse complement strand
GTGGCAAGAAAATATCTCCAATTGCTACTTTTTAAACCCCAAAATATAAGCACAAGTGTTAATATCAATGCTAGGGCCCCGAGGAGAGCAAGTTTCTTCTTGTTAGTCATTAATTCTTCCCCCTCATAAGCAGATATAAAAACACGATACTTCCAATTACACCCACAGTAAGGCTGATGCTAATCTCATAGGGATAAATTATAAGTCTTCCAAAGATGTCACACATAAGAAGAAAAGCACCACCTACTAAAGCAGTAGGGACAATATTTTTCTTCATATTATCACCATAAAAGATGGTTACAATATTGGGGATAATAAGCCCTAAGAAGGGGATTCTTCCCACTGTAATAACTACTACAGATGTAATAAGGGCCACAATTCCTATTCCTATATGTACAACCCTCTTATAATTAAGTCCTAAGTTTGCTGAAAAGTCCTCTCCTAAACCTGCTAGGGTAAACTTGTTGGCAAATAAAAAGGCAAGAAATATCAATGGTATGCTAATTAATAAGAGCTCATATCGACCCTTTGTTATCATAGAAAAGTCCCCTTGAATCCAGGAAGACATATTTTGTACCAGGTCATACCTATAAGCTAAGAAAGTTGAAATAGAATCTATGATATTGCCAACCATCAAGCCTACCAGAGGAATAAAGATTACATTTTTAAATTTAATTTTATTAAGTATCTTCATGAAGACCAAGGTTCCAACTATGGAAAAAGCAAAGGATACAAGCATTTTCTGCATAGTAGTAGCGTTTGTAAATATTAATAGAGAAAATAATAATCCCATCTTTGCTGAATCCACTGTTGCAGCAGTAGTTGGCGATACAAACTTGTTTCTACTTAAATGTTGCATTATTAAACCCGAAATGCTCATACCCATTCCGGCAACTAAGATGCTAAATAGACGAGGTAATCTACTCATTACTAAGATTTCTGCACCTTCACCCTTAAAGCTGAATATTTCTAGTATATTTACATCCTTTACGCCTATTATCACCGATATAAAGGACAGTACTATAATCAATAGTACTAGATGCCAATTTTTCATATGATTCCCCTAACTTCTAAGTAATTTAATAATCGATAATGATTATCAATATCATCAGTATAGCAGAGAACATCTTTTTATGCAATAAAAAAACCTTTTATTTAGAAGCAAAATAAAACCCCGGTTAAAAAACCGAGGTTATATTGTTTAGTTAGTTGTAATCTCAAACTCAGGAGGTGTTTGCAGATGTTTTTTAACTGTGCATAATTCCATGGAGTTTATTATTGCACCCTTATATTTTTCAGGAAATCCTTCAGGTAATTTTAAATCTAGATTTATCTTACTAATCAATCCGGTACTATTGTTTCTCTCTAAATCCATAGATATATTCATACCTTCTGTAGCAATCCCTTTGCTTTTACAAAATGAAAGTGCATAGATTCCTGCACATGTAGCTATAGAGCCTAGGAATAATTCAAAAGGTGATGGTGCACTACCTTCGCCACCCGCCATTACAGGCTGATCTGTTTTTATAACTTGATCTCTTA
>CAZIMA010000043.1:0-11746 GCA_964540195.1 uncultured Tissierella sp. | reverse complement strand
ATTATTAAAAATGAAGATAGAGCAAAATACTATGAAGTATTGGATATTGCACATATAACAATGAATTATGAACCTTTCATAAAACTAGTATCAGAGCTCGTTGTAGAGTCTGAAAGTCTTTGGATATCCTTATTAGATTAATAATAAAATAATATATGGTCTACGGTGCCAGTCACCTAAGTTAATATTGAAAAATGCCCCGGTGCCTGTCACCTAAGATAAAATAAAAGACCTATCGGTGAAATATGAAACTGGAAGAGCCATAGCTTATGCACTCAATGGGGTTAGTTTAACTATTAATAAAGGTGAGGCATTAGGACTTGTAGGTGAGTCAGGAGCAGGGAAGACGACCACGGCTTTAGGTATGTTAAATCTGATCCCTCAGCCTGCTGGAAAGCTTACTGGTGGAGATATCCTATTTGAAGGTAAATCAGTATTTAAAATGTCTAATAAAGAATTAATGGAAATGCGTGGAGATAAGATATCCATGATATTCCAAAACCCATTGACTTCATTAAATCCAGTGTTCACAGTAGGTGAGCAGATATCCATGGTTTTACGTAAGCATAAAAAAATGAGTGAAAAACAGGCATTAGAGGAATCAGGTAGACTACTTGAGGTAGTAGGGATACCGGCCAATCGAGTTAATGATTTCCCACATCAATTTAGTGGTGGTATGAGACAACGTGTTGGTATTGCAGCCGCACTAGCATGTAACCCTTCTTTATTAATCGCTGATGAGCCAACTACAGCCTTAGACGTTACTATTCAGGCTCAAATCTTGGAATTAATAAAGGACTTGTTAACTAAGTATTCATCTTCTCTTTTAATGATTACACATAATTTAGGTATAATAGCTGAGATTTGCCAGAATGTAGCAGTTATGTATGCTGGTTCCATCGTAGAATATGGCTCAGTTGAGGAAGTATTCAACAAGTCCCTTCACCCATATACTGTTGGACTTATTGGGTCTATACCAAAACTAACTGGACCACGTGAGCGACTTGCTTCTATTCCTGGCACAGTAGCTAATCCGAGTAATTTACCACCTGGATGTCCATTCCATACAAGATGTACCCATGCTATGGAAATATGTAAGAGAGAGAAGCCAAAGATGGTGAAAGTAAATGATAAACATTCAGTTGCCTGTTATCTATACACTGAGGGGGGTGCAAAGTGATTAAAGAAAATACTCAACCTCTAATCGAGGTAAAAGATCTAGTTAAATATTTTGAAATTAAAAACAAAGGTCAATTACATGCAGTTGATCATGTAAACTTTAATATATATCCAGGTGAGACTTTGGGATTAGTTGGTGAAAGTGGATGTGGGAAGTCTACAGTTGGAAATGTACTTATGAGATTGCATACGCCAACTGGTGGTGAAATGATCTACAATGGTAAGGATGTTTTCAAAGTCAACAATGCAGCAGATAGCTTTGAGATGCGTTCTAAAATCCAAATCATTTTCCAAGACCCTTATTCATCCTTAAATCCACGTAAAACTATACGTTCGATTTTGTCTGAACCTTATGTAATTCATAAACTTGGAAATAAGGCTGAAATAGAGAAAAAAATTCGTGAACTTTGCGAAGACTGTGGAATTTCTGAAGAACTTCTAGATAAATATCCCCATGAGTTGGATGGTGGAAAGAGACAAATCGTAGGAATTGCGCGTGCCCTATCCTTATCTCCAGACTTTATAGTTTGTGATGAGCCGGTTTCTTCATTGGACGTATCTATTCAAGCCACTATTATAAACTTATTGATGGATTTACAAGCGAAACGTGGATTGTCTTATTTATTTATATCACACGACTTAAGTGTTGTGCGTCATATCTCTAATCGTATTGCAGTAATGTATTTAGGTCAGATAATTGAGATGGCGGATACAGATGAAGTATTTGAAAATGCTGTCCATCCTTATACAATTGCCTTGCTTTCTGCAATTCCTAGAATAGATATAGGAGCCAAAGTATCACGTATAGTATTAAAAGGTGACGTTCCAAGTCCGTTGAACCCACCAGAGGGTTGTCGATTTGCACCACGTTGTTGGATGGCTCGTGACATCTGTAAAACTAAGACACCAGAATTACAGCCTGTAGATGATAAGGGACACACTGTTGCATGTCATTTCTGGAAAGAATCTCGTGACTTAGCAGCACAAATTAAAAACAGCGAAGACTAGAGAATGCCACTGAAAACATTTTTGTCATCCTGAGATGGACAGAATAATTACTGCTATCGAAGGATCTCGGGTTTAAGCATATTGTAACCCGAGATGTTTCGCTACACTCAACATGACAAGCAGACATAATGACTTTTTCAGTGGGTCTGTTGAAAGGGGGATTTATTAAAATGAGTTTAGAATTAAAGGGTGTAATTCCACCAATAGTAACACCTTTAACTGAGGATTATAAATTAAATGAAAAAGTATTAAGACAGATGGTAAATCATTTTATAGATAATGGATTACATGGTTTATTTCCAGCTGGAACAACTGGAGAATTCTATGGCTTAGATAATGATGAATATAGAGCCTTGTTAGAAATAACAATGGACCAAGCAAAGTGTAGAGTTCCTGTATATGGAGGAGTAAATCACATAACTACAAAGGGAGCGGTTAAACTAGCTGAAATTGCCCAAGATGTAGGAGTAGATTGCCTATCAATACTTACACCAATGTTCATATCTCCAACTCAGGAAGATATCTATAGACACTACAAGACAATTGCAGAAAGTACGGATCTACCTATTATATTATATAATAACAAACCAAAAACAGGTGTTGACATAAGCCCTCAAACAGTAGCTAGACTTGCAGATATTAAAAACATCATAGGTGTGAAGGACTCTACTGGGGATATGACAAATACTGAGGAGTACTTAAGACTTACAAAAGGCAAGGATTTTTCAGTAATGATGGGTAGAGACACTCTGATCTACGCAGCATTAACCTACGGAGCAACTGGAGCTATTGCATCATGTGCAAATGTAGCCCCAAGAATTGCTGCTGATATCTATGATAAGTATGTGGAAGGAGATTTAGAAGGTGCACTAGAAGCCCAATATAAGTTAGCTCCTTTAAGAATTGCCTTTGGATTAGGAACTTTCCCAGCTGTTATTAAGGAAGGTTTAAAGCTTCAAGGCATAGATGCAGGACCGTGTTACGAACCTGTAGGACCACTAAAGGAAGAAGAAAGACAAGCTCTTAAAAAGATCTTAATAGAATTAGAATTATTATAGGAGCACAATTGTGCTCCTTTTAATTTGAACTTTAATTGGTAAATGTTTTTTTAAAAGGTGTAGAGAACCTAGGGGTTTTTCTTATGCTTTTAATGGGGTATAATCTACTATAGATATTATATTCAGATAAGGAGAAATAACTATGAAAATTGTTGTGCTAGATGGTTATACACTAAATCCAGGAGATTTATCTTGGGACGGGTTAAAAGAACTAGGTGAGTTAGATATATATGATAGGACTTCCTATGCCATATGGGGAAAACAATTAATTATTAATAGATGTAAGGATGCAGAAATAGTTCTAACAAATAAGACTCCTTTAGATAAAGAGATTATAGATATTTTACCAAATCTAAAGTATATTGGAGTCATGGCAACAGGATTTAATGTTGTTGACATTCAGGCTGCAAAAGAAAGAGGAGTCCTAGTAACCAACATACCTACATATGGGACTGCTGCAGTTGCTCAGATGACCATTGCTCTACTATTAGAAATGTGTCATCATGTGGGTGCTCATAGTGATGCAGTCTTTAATGGAGAATGGGCAAGAAACCCAGATTGGTGTTTTTGGAATTATCCCCTAATTGAATTAGCGAGAAAAACCATTGGGATTATTGGATACGGAAGAATAGGCCAAAATGTAGGACAAATTGCACAAGCCTTAGGAATGAAAGTATTAGCAACTAGCCCTGACCCTAATCCTTCCCTAGAAAATGAAAACATGAAGTATGTTCAACTAGATGTATTGCTTAGAGAATCTGACGTAATTAGTTTGCATTGTCCCTTAATAGAATCCACTGAAGGAATGATAAACAAGGATACTATTTCAAAGATGAAGGAAAATGTAATGATCATAAATACATCGAGAGGTCAGTTGATAGTGGAGGAAGATTTAGCTCAAGCCCTTAATTCAGGTAGAATAGCAGGGGCAGCTCTTGATGTAGTTTCAAGCGAGCCTATAGATCCTAAAAATCCATTATTAAAGGCTAAAAATTGCATTATAACCCCTCATATTGCATGGGCACCAAAGGAATCTAGAACTAGATTGATGAATTTAGTCTTGGATAATATAAAGAGCTATTTAAAAGGTAATCCAAAGAATGTAGTTAGTAAGTAAATTGTTTATGGTAGCTTAAGTAAATCAGTCTATCTGGTTTACTTTTTTTCATCTATATAGTAAAGTTTAAGTATGATTATGAGTGAAAGGGGTGCACTATGGAAAAACGTATTCTTGGTAGAACAAATTTTGAAGTATCTGCTGTAGCTATAGGTGGAATACCCATTCAGAGAGTAGGCAAGGATGAGGCTATAGATATAATAAGAGAAGCACTAAATCAGGGTATGAACTTTATAGATACAGCTAGGGGTTATAGGCAAAGCGAAGAGCTTATTGGATATGCATTAGAGGAATTGGGTAGAGAAAAGTTTATCCTAGCAACAAAGTCTATGGATAGAACTTATGATGGTATTAAGGAAGAGTTTTATACAAGTCTTAAGCTGTTAAATACTGACTACATAGATTTATATCAATTTCATAATGTAAAGACTAAAGAGGAATATGACATGGTAATGTCAGAGAATGGAGCTCTTAAGGCTGTTAAGGAATTAAAGGCAGAAGGTTTAATAAAGGAAATAGGTATTTCATGTCACAGCCTTGATATAATGGAAATTGCCCTTGATTCTGATGAGTTTTCAACTATTCAATTCCCTTATAACGCTATAGAAAGACAAGGAGAACCTATATTTGAAAAGGCTAAGAAGAAGAACGTAGGAGTTATTATAATGAAGCCTCTAGCAGGTGGAGCAATTTCTAGTGGAGAGGCAGCAATAAGATTCGTCCTCGAGAATCCAAATATTTCTGTAGTGATCCCTGGTATGGATTCTATAGACCAGGTTCTTGAAAATGCTAGAGCTGGAAATGATAGAAGACCTTTAAATGATGAGGAAAGAAGTGTTTTGGAAGGTGAAGCAGGGGCTCTAGGGCAAGAATTTTGCAGGAGATGTGGATACTGCTCACCATGTACAGTAGGAATCGACATAACTGGTAATTTTGTAATAGATAGTTACTTTACTAGGTACAATTTGGAGGATTGGGCTATATCAAGATATAATTCCATGCCGGTAAAAGCTAAGGATTGCATAGAATGTGGCGATTGCGAGTCAAGGTGTCCCTATGACCTGCCAATAATAGACATGTTAAAGAAGGTAGCAAGCCACTATGAGTAAAGTAGGCCTAAATTAGAATTAATTTAGATACGTAAATTGGGACTTTAGGGGATGAGCCTTTCTTATCAATAGTATAATGGAGAAATCTCCCCATTGAAAATACCAGTGGGAGAGACTCCTAGACTATACTTGGAATGACTTGAAAGACTATGTCAGAGGTGAAATAATGTTAACACAAAAAACTGAATGGGGACATATAAACTGGTTGCATACACAGAAGGTTGGAAATGAAAAACAATCATTTAGTATAGGGATTACCAATATCCTTCCAGGAAAGAACCTTGAGGAACATGTACATTATGGAATTGAACAGTTCTTATACATTTTGGATGGGGAAGGAATCTATATAATTAATGGTGTGGAAAAGAAATTCAAGAAAGGTATGTCTTTCTATATTGAAGCAGATTCCTCCCATAAAACAATAAATACTGGTAATATTTCAATACGTGAATTTCTAGTTTCTAATCCTATTAGATACGATGATGACATTCAAATTAACGACGGTTTATATGATGATAGTATAGATGAATATAGATTAAATATGATTTATTCAGCCGTAGAGGCTATAAGATCTCAACTTCTTAATTCAATTAGTCTTCCTTTTACTATCTATGATGATATGTGGTCCGTAATAATACAAAGCAATCATTTTTCTACATATTGTATTGATATGTGTGACCCATTGGGAAACCCCAAAAATTGTAATTGTATGCTTGATAGAAATTTTAATAATTTAGACAATGGAGAGGGATATCAATTCATATGCGAATATGGGCTATTAGTATTTCATTATCCAATAATATATAATGGAAAGCAATTGGGATCCATTAGGGGTGGGCATATTTTGATATCTGACTCAACTGATAAATCTTCAAATGTGGTTTATGATTACCCTAGAAGTACAGTTATTGGGATAAAGAGTTTGTTAAAGCAAATAATAAGTAGTATAACAAGCTATTGTGCTTTTAATAACTCTAGATTGCTCTTAGAGAATAAAGATAAGGTCCTTAGGGATGTTTTAACATCTAATACTAGTCTTAAGAAGGACTTATTTGTTATTAAAGATAAGGTCACCAATCTTAGAATTAATCATCATTTTCTTTTTAATACCTTAAATTCCTTAGCCAGTATGGCATTAACAGATGATAGGTATAATATTTACAATTCTATAATCGATTTATCAAAAATGTTTAGATATACAATGACTGTTGATTTAAAGTTCGTATCCTTAAGTTCTGAAATTGAATATCTAGAAACATATCTTAATCTACAAAGATTAAGGTATGGAAATGATTTGATAGTTAGTTATGAGATAGAAGATAGGCTTAAGAATATTACTGTACCTTTTAATTTCTTACAACCAGTTGTAGAAAATGCCTTTACACATGGTTTTTCACCAAGCGATGATAAGAAGGTGTTGAAAATTATAGTTCATAAATTAGAAGAAAAAGCAAAGATTTCTATCATTAACAATGGTGTACCGTTAAACAATTTAACTCTAAATAGAATTAATCGAAGTCTAATAAGCAATACAGGTCATGGATTATCACTAATATATGAAAAGTTGAAGTCTGCATACTCTAAGGATTTTACTATGTTAGTTGTTTCTGATGGGATTGAACAAACTGGTGTAATAATGGAGATACCCATGATTATTGAGGAGGAATTACATGATTAAGGCTATTATAGTGGATGATGAGCCTGCAGTTGCTAAGATCATATGCCATTTCACTGAGAAGGAAAAATTACCTATAGAGATAGTCGGTATTGCCGAGAATGGTATAGAGGCTATTGAATTAATGAAAAACAATGATGTTCAGCTGGTATTTCTTGATATTCATATGCCTTTTATGGATGGCTTTAAAGTAATAGAAGCTGAGCCAGAAAAAAATTATATCATAATAACAGCCTATGATTCATTTAAATATGCTCAGAAAGCTCTTAGACTTGGAGCTAAGGATATAATCTTGAAGCCAATCGATTATAAGCAACTATTACAATCAATAATAAGGGTAATTGGCTGGAATATTACTGACAATCCTGTATTAAATGAAATGTTGGAATATATAAATCGCCATTATGAAGAGAAGATAGATTTAATTACTCTTTCAAATATGTTCTTTGTTACTCCCAGTCATATTTCAAGACTTTTTAAGAAATATATGAATACCAGTACCATATCATACATTCACGAGGTGAGAATTAAAAAAGCTATAGAGCTACTTCGTGAGAGTAATATAAGCATAAAAGAGGTTGCCGAGCAAGTTGGATATGAAAGTTTAAACAATTTTTATAAGTACTTTAAACAATATACAGGTGTAACACCAGCGGTTTTTGCTCAAAGTAATTAATAATTTAATATACTATAATACTAGAGCTCTCAGGTAAATGGAATAATGTTCATTTATCTGGGAGTTTTATACTATTAACCTTAGCGTTTTGAAAACGATGTCAAAAACCATAAAGTCAATGTCAAAATTGAGAAATTACAAAATGGCTATTTTATTAGATAATAGGTATAAGAAACAAAATGGTTGCGCAACCATATACAGAAATTTTTAAATTAAAGGAAGCTAAATCCATAAAGCAAATTGGAGGGATACAAATGGAAGCATTAGGCTCAATAGTCAAATCAATAAACAACGTAGTATGGAGTACGCCTTTACTAGTCCTTTGTTCTATAGCAGGAATATTTTTTTCGGTAAGAATGAAATTTCCACAAGTTAGACTTCTTAAAGAAATGGTAAAACTTTTAACAGCACCAGAGAAGTCTGAAAGTGGTGTAACACCCTTCCAAGCTTTTGCAACTACAGTTGGTGGTCGTGTAGGAGTTGGAAATATAGCGGGAGTAGCTGCAGCTATATATTATGGAGGACCAGGAGCGGTATTCTGGATGTGGTTTATAGCTTTTCTAGGAGCTGGATCTGCTTTTGCCGAAAACAAGCATATAAAACTAAGATAGATGGTGAATATGTTGGTGGTCCAGCATATTTTATAGAACAAGGTGTAGGTAAGAAATGGTATGCGGTAACATTTGCAATTTGTACAATTTTAGGACCAGGGATTTTGATGCCAGGTGCTCAAACCTATAATATTGCAGCTTCAATGCAAAATGCCTTTGGAATAAGTACATATATTACCGGTGGAATTGTATGTATATTGATTGCTTTAGTTATTTTCGGTGGTGTTAAGAGAATTGGTAAGATAGCTGAAGTAGTTGCTCCATTTATGTCAATCGCTTATATTCTTGTAGCAGCACTCGTAATAATCTTAAATATTACAAAATTACCTGAAATAATTAGATTGATATTTGTATCTGCTTTTGGTGTGGAACAAGCCTTTGCTGGGATAATGGGGTCTACAATAGCTTGGGGTATAAAACGTGGAGTTTATTCAAATGAAGCTGGACAAGGTTCAGGAGCTATAGTATCAGCGGCAGCAGAATGTTCACATCCAGCTAAACAAGGATTAATACAAGCTTTCTCAGTATATGTTGATACTTTAATTGTTTGTTCAGCAACTGCCTTTATGATATTAATGACTGGCTCTTACAATGTATGGAGAAAGAATCAAGCTGTAAATTAAAATAATGAAAGAAGGTTGATTAAATGTTAAAGAAAACTAAGATTTCAGACCCTGAAATTTATGAAATAGTAGAGGCGGAATTAAAACGTCAAGAAGGCAATATAGAAATGATTGCATCTGAAAGTACTGCTCCCTTAGAAGTAATGGAACTTAGTGGCTCTGTCTTTACAAATAAGACTTTGGAAGGATATCCTGGAGCTCGTTTTCAGGCAGGCTCTCAGGAAGCTGATAAATTAGAAAATATGGGAATTGAAAGAGCGAAAGAGTTGTTTGGAGCAGAGCACGTTAATATCCAAGTATATTCAGGCTCAACCGCAAACTACGGTGTTTATGCAGCTGTTTTAAAGCCTGGTGATAAGGTATTAAGTATGAGACTTGACCAAGGCGGACACTTGACCCATGGTAGCCCTGCTAACTTTTTATCAAAGGTTTATAATTTTGAATTCTATGGTGTAAATCTTGAAACTGAAATGATTGATTTGGATGCTCTGGAGGAAAAAGCTAAAGAGATAAAGCCAAAACTTATTATAGCGGGTGGAAGTTCATATCCTAGAGAAATCGATTTTAAAAGAATCGGAGAAATAGCAAAATCTGTTGGAGCATATTTCATGGTTGATATGGCTCATTTAAGTGGTCTTGTTGCTGCAGGAGTTATACCTAGTCCAGTTCCTTATGCTGACTTTGTAACATCCTCAACTACAAAGACATTATGTGGACCAAGAAGCGGATTCATCCTATGTAAGGAAGAGCATGCAAAACTACTTGATAAGGGAGTTTTCCCAGGTACAGTTGGTTCAATACATCTTGCTACTATGGCTGCAAAAGCTTGGTCGTTTAAATATGCGGCTTCTGAAGAATTTAAAAACATCATGAAACAGGTCCTTGTAAATGCTAAGACATTGGCAGAAGAGTTAACTAATTATGGGTTCCGTATAGTAAGCGGCACCACTGACAATCATATAGTCATGGTAGATTTAAGACAAAAGAATATATCAGGAAAGGTTTTTCAAAACGCACTGGATGCAGTAGGTATAACTGTCAATAAAAATCAGATACCAAATGACCCAGCATCACCTTTTGTAACAAGCGGTGTTCGTATAGGAGTTACTTCTATTTCTCAACGTGGACTAAAGGAAGCTGAAGTCAGACAAATTGCTGGCATAATGAACAAAGTAGCAAATGCTCCTGAGGACGAAGCAAATCTGGCTGCATGTAAAAAAGAAGCACAAGAATTAATAGCTAAATTCCCATTATATCCAGCTGGAAGCTTTGAAGATTAAGAAAATTATATGCAATAGAGTTTAATAAAAAACTCCCTTCTTATAATAGATTTTAAATAATAATCTATTATAAGAGGGGAATTTTACTTTGTGGGTATAATATTAATAACAGATGAAATTTTTTAAAAAAATTACTAGCTATTTTAATCAGGAGGATTTAATATGCAACTTATAGAGGATTTAAAATCATTAAAAGAAGTCATATGGTATAACCCGAATTATAAAAGCTTTGATGAGGTCAAGGATGGCTTGCCTGTAAGTTTAGAAGATGTATTGGATGCTGAATCAAGGCTAAAAAGATTTGCTCCTTATATTAAGAAGGTATTCCCGGAGGTAGAAGACGGAATAATTGAATCACATATAGATGAAATACCTAAAATGAAAAAGAATATGGAAGAGACATATGACACTAAAATCGGTGGAAGATTGCTTGTAAAGAGAGATGATAGCCTTCCGATTGCGGGCTCTATTAAAGCTAGAGGAGGAATTTATGAGGTCTTAAAACATGCGGAAGAATTAGCTTTAGAGAATGGGCTATTGAATTTAAATGACAATTATGAAATTCTAGCCGGTGAAGAACACGTAAAATTCTTCTCCAATTTTACAATTCAGGTAGGAAGTACAGGAAATCTAGGACTAAGCATTGGAACAATTAGCGCAAAGGTAGGATTTAAGGTTATAGTCTATATGTCTGCAGATGCAAAACAGTGGAAGAAGGATATGTTAAGGGCTCGTGGAGTTACTGTTGTTGAATACCCAGAGGATTATTCTGTGGCTGTAAAAGAGGGCAGAGCGCTATCAGATAAGGATCCTAACAGCCATTTTATAGATGATGAAAACTCTAAGGATCTATTTATGGGATATGCTGTTGGGGGCATAAGAGTAAAGAAGCAGCTTGAAGATATGGGTATTGAAATCAGTGAAAAGAATAAATTAGTTGTTTACCTACCATGTGGTGTAGGTGGTGGTCCTGGTGGAGTAGCTTATGGACTTAAGCTTATGTATGGAGATAATGTAGAATGTTACTTTGCTGAACCTACTCATTCACCTGCTATGCTTCTAGGCCTTGCCACAGCTAAGCATGATGATATATCTGTAGAGGATATTGGTTTAGATAATAAGACTGAAGCTGACGGATTGGCAGTTGGAAGACCATCCGCATTTGTGGGACGCATCATGGAGAAACTTTTATCAGGCTCCTTTACCATAGAGGATAAGAAGCTATATGAATTCCTAAAGGCGCTTTATGCCGAGGAGAATATATTCCTTGAACCTTCATCCTTTGCAGGCTTCTTAGGACCTATATTCACAGCGGATAAATACAAGGATGAAAACACTATTCATATGTGTTGGGGTACTGGAGGTAGTCTTGTACCTGAAGAGTCTAGAAAAGAATTTTTAAGTAGATAG
>CAZIMA010000042.1:0-11778 GCA_964540195.1 uncultured Tissierella sp. | reverse complement strand
TATTTACATTGTTTTTATATTGCTCAATTTTTTTAGCTGCAGCTTCTTTGGATTTGCTTAAAGTGTCATCCAACTCCTTAGATGCTTTCTTGTATTCATCCGTATCCTTTACATTTTTCGGAGAAGAAGGTTTTTTAGCTACATCTTCAGAGCTTTGTGCGGTCTTTTTACTTGTATTACCAACACTTTTGCTAGTCTTTTTACCTGCATCATCAGCACCTTGGGCGGCCTTTTTTGCTGATGGTGCTTCTAATTTTGCCGCCATTGAGGCAGCTTTTTTAGCTGCAAGACCGGATTCACTTGCTTCCTTGCTGATTTGCTTTATAACCTTTGGCACATCTCCTACATTGGCATTCAATACTCTTGAAGTCTTTTCTATAGCCTCGGAAATCCCATCCACAGCATACTTTCCTGCCTTAGTTTTTGATAAAACCTGACCTGTCTTTGAAGCTCCCAGACCAAGGCCCCTTATTCCTAAACCTACAGACCTTCCTATGCCTTCTCCCACCAATGTCTTTGTGATTGCAAGCTGTGCTCCTTCCGCCCAGTCATCTCCTCCCTTATCCACATAATCCTTCATTGTATAACCTGCCTGGGCAAGCTCCAAACCGGCTTCTACCACAAAGGCAGTTCCTAGGGTTGATTGACCCCCTGTTAAAATACCCACTGCAACCCGGAGTCCTATGGCTTTCCAGCTGTCTCCCCTTGCTATCTCTTCTCCAGATAAGGCCAAACCTTTCTTGTAAATATCCCAATCATTTTCAGCCGGAGGAAGTCCCCTGCTTCCTGCAATTTCCCCTCGTGTCCATCTGTTGAAGGTATGCTGGAATTTTTTCAAATCATCTTTATTAAACTCACCGTCAACTTTTTTCTGACTTTGAAGTATATTAAGTTTCTTTGCCAACTCATCTGCATAGTCGTCACCGATAGCACCCTTTTTCTCCAAGTCTTTTTTGAGTTTTTTTAACCTATTTTCCAAATCTATTTCACTTTCTGCCTGGCTTAATTTCTGATTATCCTCACGCTGGTGTTTTATTGCCTCTTGTGCTGTTTGGTAATCCTGACTTAAAACACCTGCATTTTCTGCCCGTGAAGCAACATGACTTACTAGCTCATCCTCTGTATATTCAGCTCCGCTTAAAGGATTTGTGTAGAGGCCAGTTTTTTTATTCCCTACATAGAGGTTTTCTTCTCCCGTAACTGGGTCTCTCACTACAAGGTCTCCATCCTTGTTTCTTCTGATATATGAGCCATGACCTCCGCCGGGACCTATCCCTAAACTTCCTGCAGCCGCCGCTCCTGCTCCTGCAATAGCAGCTATAGCCGACATAGCTCCAATAGCTAATGTCTCTTCTTCTGTAGCATGCTGGTTCCATTCTTCATCTGAATCCGATCCGCCCCACCAGCCTCCATCACTCCCTGCATCTTCATCTTCTTCGCCTTGGCTTCCGGCAGGAATTAAAGCTTCCATATTCCATTCATAAATATAGGCGATTACAGGATTCCCCATATGTCTTGATTGGGTTGCATCATAAGCACTATTACTGCCTAAGATCAGTTCAACAGTCAAAAGCTCGCCTTCTTCCTGACCTTGAGGAGCTGCAGCCTGAAATGTTCCATTTATATTTTCAAACCATATTTCTCCTAAGCCCCATCCTAATGGGTATACCATCGTATCTGAATCGGATTCAGCTGTGCTGAACTTATCCGGGCGAAGACCCGGAAGTAATCCAACGGAAATTGGAACAGAGTCATAAGTTTGGCTTTCATTGTTTATTTCATCATTATAATAACCTGATCCCTCAGCTGTAACTCTTAAGGTTTCAAAAGCCTCCATCTGTTCAGGGAGCCCGCTGAATTCTGAAGTAAAGCTTAGGACATTTTTAGTAGTCGGAGGATAATCAGTTATAATTTTATAATCTATGGTATTTCCGGAAACAGTGGCAATGGTATCATAAGTAGGGTCATTGCCTGAGAACTCATCTTTGAATTCATGAGTTTCTGCGGTTCGGTAACTATCCCTGGTCCTTTCTATAAAATATGACTTTACTTCTTTAAGCTGCCAGCCTCCTACATAAGCTTGAGGGCTTTCAGCTTGAGTATTAGCTCTTTTTACACGGTCAACCCGGGCAAATATTATGGTATCACTGCTGACTTGAGACATGCCCGCCATATTTCCGTATTCAAATGGAATTGGAATAGTAATATAAAAGGCTCCGGGCTCTAAATATTGTTCATATAAATAGCTGGCTGCTCCTAAATGTGTAAATGAAAAAGCAGAACTATTATATGTCTTATAATTCCCGCTCTCTCCACCCTCAGTAGTCCAACCATCCTCTGCAAAGTATGAGCTTGAAGAATCTGCATACCATCCGTCCTCCTCCAAGTGAAGACTTACAGCCGAACTGAAGGAGTAGTTTGGAAATTGGCCATCAACCACAAACATTTCACTTTCCCCATCTATTGCAAACACTTTTTGATTATCCAAGGCAGACGATTCAGAGAAATTCTTAATGCCCACAGCAATTAGAGTCAACTCCATTGAAGCAGGGGGAGAAGCTTCAACTGCTTTTGCAAGCTCCATATAACTTGTCACCGTATCTCCTTTAATAGCATAAGCTTCCTGTGGAGTCATCCAGCCGTCAGAATCAGGAAGCAGTGAAGCATAAGCAGGAAGACCAGAACCCATTATTAAAATCAGTGCCCCAGTTGCCGCTATAGTTCTTTTCCTGCCGGCTAAGAGAATTAAGGCAAGGATAAATATTATGGCTCCGGCTATGTAGCAAATACTTCCCGTGAATTTAAGAGATGACAAGACACCCAAAAGAAAACCCAAGACCATCCCCTTTATAAGGCCGGCTGCAGTATTTCTAGACATTCGTCCCCTTGTAAAAGAAGATATTAGTCCTATTAAAAACCCCTTCTTTCTTTTAATCGCTCTAAGACAAGCTGCAAGAGCTGTTATGCCTATAACACTATTTTCTAAAGATCCATTGCCGGTTAAAAAATTATATGTAATAAGTGCAACACCTACCCCTGCCATGAAAAGACCAGCCTTTCCCTTAGTCTTTTCCTCTTTTTTCTCATCTTCTTCATTTTTCCTATTAGCTTTTGAGCCTGAAAAAAACAAGGTGTTTATAAACCATGCGTATATTCCTTTACCCACAATTCCTCCTGCAGCTCCAAGAAGACCTGCATACATTCCTCCTTGAGCAAAAGTAAAGAAGCTTGCTAGACTAATCAGAGAAGAAGAGGGCATAAGAATCTTCAGGTAGGATAAGGCTAGCTGAAGTCCAGATATAAATAAGGTTGTGACTAAAATCTTTGGCTTTTTAAGTATGGTGCCTATTCCTGAAATTCCTGCCTTAAAGCTTGAAGCAGTAAAGCCAATTGGCCCCATAGCCGGGTCGGGAATATTAACTTTCTTTTTTATTGCTTGTGTCATTTTACCAGCTCCTTCCTCTGCCAATACTTGAACTTGGATCTGCTTTTAATAATATGCTTCCGCACCTTTCACAATAATTATCACGAATATCCCTAATATCCCGGCAGGATGCACAAAAAATTGTTGTATCCAAAGATTTGTCGTACTTCTCAATATAATTAAGCCACTTGTCTCCGTGATAGCGTACTTGATCTCCTATTGTGAAATAATCATATTGAATGTTGTCCTCTCCCTTTAATTCAAAAATCCCCTTGCTCTCCTTCCGTATATAGACAATATATTCCGCATATGACTCCTCATATACCCTACCTTGACGGTCTTTTCTTGATCTAGTCTTTTGAAATGTCTTTTTGTATTCAACTATCCCGTCCCAGTCAGTCTTATCTCCTCGATTCTTAAATAAAAACAAAAGACCTATAATCCAAAATACCCCTATGACGCCGCCTATTACCATGATTCCTTCAGAGTCAAATCCTATCTCACCTGTAAGAATCAAGGCTCCAGGAACCAATATGCTGATGCCTATAAGCCAAATCAGTCCATACTTTCGACTGTTTTTTAAATACTCTTTAAAACAAGGATGATCTGTATTATTTGACCAGCCTATACCTCCTGCCCCTAAGGCAGAAAGATTGCCATACTTCTTGTCTCCACTGTATTTTGAGCCGCAGAAAGGACAATACTTTCCCCCATTTTCAATTCCTTTGCCGCACTTCCAGCAAAAAAAGCTTCCATAACCTATGATTTTCTTAGCCATACTTCACCCCAGTTCAATTTTGATTGTGCTTTGTATTAAACAAATTATATCAGGTAAAATATGAAAAAAAAATACCCGAAAAAGGGTAGTTTTCAAAAAAGCCTAGCTTTTTTCAGGTAGGTGATTTGTATTGGTGTAATAATCTCACTCCCTTGTCTTCATCATATGAAAAGAATGATTATCTTCTCCATAGCTTTTCCCTTTGCCAACTCATCGATTAACTTGTCCAGGTAGCGAATCTCCTGCATAAGTGGCTCTTGGATATCTTCTACTCTAACACCACAGACTACACCCTTAATCAATGCCCTTGAGGGATTAAGTTGGGTTGCCTCTGCAAAGAAGGTCTCAAAATCAATGTTTTTTTCTATCCGTGATTCTAATTCAAGCTAGCTATATCCAGTTAACCAACGAATAATTTCATCCACTTCAGTCTTGGTACGACCCTTTCTCTCAGCCTTATTTATATAGAGAGGATACACTTTTGCAAAGCTCATTGTGTAAATATTGTTTTTAGTCATAATGCAAGCTCCCTTCCAGGTATTTTTTTTAATTAGCTTTTTAAGTAAGTCACTCAACTCACTAACATCTTCTACTATATATTCTGGTCTGTGGTCTTGTAACTCTTCTTAGCTGCCATAGCCATATAGGACAACCATGGAAGCAATTCTTGAAATACTTTTACCCAAATATGAAACTTTGTAGTCAAAATATTTACTCTTGGGATTTTTCTATTATATTCCCCCCAAACTTGACATATGGATTTTAAACTGTTATAATGACCTTAGGGAAAAATATATTATATCTATTCCTAATCAAGGAGGGTTTATATGAATAAAATAACAAGGACTGTATCACTTCCTGAGGATATCGACCAAATAGTAAAGAATATCTCTACCAACTTTTTTAATGGTAATTATTCATTATCATTAGAAACCATAATTAGGTCAGCAGACGAGAATAACATTGAATTGTTTAATCAAAACCAATCAAAAAACTTTCAATCGCTTAAGCAAAATCCTACATTACTGAGTACCATAGATTTAAAAGGTGTCCCTTATAATGGTAATGATAGGGCATTTAAAGATAATTGTGCAAATAACTTTTCAGTTCCATTTCAAACTGCTCTATTTAAAATGATTTATTTACTGTCAAAATATTCTTATGAAACCTACAAAAATTTTAACATTAATAATAAACACTTTATCGGGTTTAAAGAGAATGTTAGTATCTATCAAATCAATAAAGATGGGAATTTAAATCATGGTGTTTATGTAAACTCTCTTAAGAGATTAGGTCAATCACAGAAGTCTACTAAAACATATATTGAAACCAATTATTACCCTGAAAAAGAAGATAGATCTTTTGTATTTATTTCTCTACCGGAATTAAATAATATTATTGTAGATGAAACATTATTTATTAGTCATTTGGAACGGTTTACACGTAGCAATAACTACTTCCCAGATAATGACCTCTGGAATCATATTAAAATTGCATTAGGATTATATATTAGTAATGGAGTAGGATTCCCTAGTCATGTAGAAAATTATCTAATGAAAAAGTTCCCCAATTACAGCTTAAATTTGAACAATAAAAAAATTGAGGCTTTAGAACTATCTATTGAAAATATTAATTCTATTATAAGATACTTTGAAAACCTCCTATAATTGTAAAATACCCCTATCCAATCAGATAGGGGTATTTTTAAATATACTTTCAACATTTGACATGTTATCAAACTGGGCATTTGCTTAATCGATTTTCACCTAACATGGAAGACTAATTTACATTATACATGCCATGACTATTCATATAATTGAATAGTCCTTCTCCATGTTTTTGCTCTTCCTTTTGAATATGATTTAGAGTATCCCTAAGCTTGGCATCCATACATTCGAATATGGTTGTATTATAGGTCCCGGATATATACTTCTCAGTCATTAGTGCATCTGTACAGAGTGCAGCATCACCTTGATTTGTCATTCCTGTACTAGCTTGTGACTTCGCCTGCTGCTTTTGTTGTTTATTACTGTTTTGGCCTTGCTGCATATTTGGTAGCTGACCGGAAAGGATTTGAGTTAGAGTATCATAATGCTGTTGTTCCTCCTGAGCATATGTGTTGAATAACTGCTTCAGCTCTGGATCTTGAGCTTGATTGGCATGGTTTGTATACTTTTGAATACAAAACTCTTCATGCTTTTTCTGATCCTCTAACAACATTCTCTCTTTTTGAGAAAGATTAATTTTAGTCATATAAACACCTCCTAAAACTATCTTTTCATATTTTGTAAATTTTATTCTGCTATATAACGGTAGTTCTGAGAATCCATACTCATTAAGTGGACCAGTTTCATCCATCACAAACGCATCCATCTTACCTTTTATCTCTAGACCTTCTTCATTATGCATGTAGTAATTAGAAAAATTAATATCATATTGATCCTCAGCTACTTGCTTAGTTTTATAAACTCCAAAGTCTAGACCACCATCATCTAAGCTACCATCATAAGTAATAAATTTACTACTCTTCTTTTGCCAAAATTTCTTATCATATTATTCCTCCTAAATATTGATTTTGTACTATCAATTACTATATTACCAATATTTAGCATAAATAGCAACAGACATTCATTTCTTAGACGATTCCCCTGTGGCCCTAATTGAAATTTATTTTTTATGGTAAAATTAACTTATATGAAACTGCAACCTTTTTTCATATTTTCAGTCTAATGAGTAAGGAGGGAAAGAAGTGGAGGAAAAACAGCTGGTAAAGATGCTAAAGCAAGGCAAGGAAGAAGCATATAATGAATTAGTCAGTCTTTATGGAAATAGACTCCTTAGGACTTCCTTTCTAATGGTCAAGGATAAAGCAGATGCTGAAGATATAGTTCAAGAGACTTTTATTAAGGTTTTTAATTATATTAAGAGCTTCAAAGGTAAAAGTTCACTATATACTTGGATATACCGAATCTCACAAAATATTATAAAGGATAGGTTAAAGGCGCAAATATTTACCATCCCCTATGAGGATAATGAAGTAGACTTTAAAACTCCCGAAGAGATTACAATAAATAATATAGATAGGGATACTTTAAAATTTGAACTAGATAATTTAAACTTCATCTACAAACAAGTATTGGTCCTATTTTACTTTGATGATTTATCTATTAGGGATATTTCTGAAATACTAGATGAGAAGGAAGGGACAATAAAGAGTAAGCTTTCAAGAGGAAGGGCACTCCTTAGGGAAGCCTTGGAGAAAGGAGGAGACTTTAGTGAATAATAAGGACCTATTAGGAAAAGAAATAAAGGAAATTATGGTAGAAGAAACGAAAGACCTAAGTCTTTCAAACTCTTCAATAGATAAGATAATAAACTCTAGAGAAAAAAGCTGGAGAGAAAGATTAAATCAGTTCCTAGACAAGGAAGTTGAAATTCCATTGGCTACTGCTATAGTTGGATTTGCAGCCCTCCTAATTATAAGCATATTGCCCAAGGATTTGTTTAAAAAACAAGACTTTAAGATAATCAATATAGGATCCTCACAAGTGTTCATTAGGGAAAAAGAGGTGAGTAAGAGATGAAAATAAAGGTTAAAGTTAGAAATATCATAAAGTTTACACTTTTAGCTCTCTTTATTTTTATAGTAGCAATTCCCTTTGGCACCCTTCAAATAGCAAACTTTCTCGATAGTAGGGGTAATGATAAGGCAAAGGTCTTCTATGAAAGCTATTTAGCCAAGACAGTAAAATTTCAAGATGCTCAAGCTCAATATAATTACGCAAATAACCTTATGGGAAGCTCATATAGATATACGATTATGATGCAGGGTACTGGTGGAAGTGGAGACAGAACTAGCCCAGAAGATTTGAACAAGGCAAAGCTAGCCCTTGAAGAAATCATAAAGAAGGGTCATGGTAACTACTTAAGTTTAGCCTATAAAAAGTTAATGGATATTAGCATCTCAAGTCAAGCTCCTAAAGAGTTACTATCCTGGATAGACTGGGGGAAAAGTTCAGATGATAGGACAATTAAATATATAAGCGATTTATATGATTCTTACTTTCACTTTGCTAATAGGGATTATGAAAAAGCCAATGAGATACTGGATAAATATTATGAAGAAGAGATCTCTGACTATGGCTACTATTTCTTAAAGGGATATGTCGCCTTATTCCAAGGAAATCTTCATAAGGCCAAGGGCTATTTTGAAGAAGGAAACCATAGGTGTGTCAATAAATATGATGATACCCTCTTTGGAACAGGTTCTCATCAGAATAGGTTGTTTTGGATTGAAGACTATATGAAAGATCATGCGGGAGACTACAAGGTAAGAGGTCGTGTAACCTATAATGATAAGCCTATGCCCTTTGTTGAAGTCTATATTCAAGATAGCTATGCAGGCCTTAGGACTAGTGGTCAAGAATTTATTGGGATTACAGATATAAATGGTGAGTTTGAGACCATAGGCTTTAGAGAAGGACGGTACGATATAGGTATTGGCCTTAGTAATTCCATCCTCTATGATAAGGTCTTTTTAAGTAAGGACAATCGATTTATAGATATAAATAAAGATATTAATTATGATTTCGCCTTCTCATCACCTATAAAGGTCATAAGCCCAGCTCCTGGTTCAATAGTTGAAGGAAATGAATTTAAAGTAGAATGGGATGAGGTAGAAGAGGTGGATTATTATGATATTCAAACCATAGTATTTGAAGACCATGATGAAAATTCCGGATCTTCGGCAAGATTTTCAATATTATATAATTCCAGCAATAGGGACTTGCTTAAGGATAATGAAATAGTCCTAAACTTTGATGAACTAAGAAAATCCACTGGTGGTTTTATGTACTCAGGTGAAGAAATGATAGTTCAGCCAAGTGCTATCCTTGGAACTTTTATTAAGGGCTATGAATACCCTCTAGTTATTAATGCTTATGATAAGGATAAAAACCTAATCGGGAGTAGTCTTCCTATTAATAGTTATTACGATAATATGCCAAGTATTGAAGTTGAAGGAATCTTAAGCCAAGGAGAGAAGCTTATAGCTAATAAAGAATATGAAGAAGCCATAGCTTACTATACTAGGCTGTTGGAAAAGGAGCCAAATAACGAGGAAGCCCTAATCTACCTAAGCAAGCTCTACTATATTGGCTACAAAAAAGATAAGGAAAACTATGATAAGGCCTTAGAATATGCTATTAGATATGATGAAATAAAGGATGATAATAGCCTAATAAATAATGTCATAGGCTTCATGGACCATGATGCTCATAGAAGACATAAGGAATATATAATAAGCTTCTTTAATAATGTAGATGAGGAAAAACGAGATGAAAATTATTATTTTGATAAGGGAAAGTTCTATCTCAGTATAAGGGACTATGAAAAGGCTAGAGAAATATTAGAAAAATCCAGCTTTGTTAGGACAAATTTACTCTTCTTAGATTTATATCTGGGGGAATTAGATTCTGCTTTAAATAGATTAAAGGAAGGAATTGACCTATATAGAATGGATAAAATTAAACTTAGGGATTCCATCCAAGGCATCTACCAAGATGATGATCTAGGTGAAGACTATGGATATCTAAAGGAAATCCTTGATTATACCTTAAGCCATGATAATGTGTATGAAGAGGGCTTAGATGTTTACAATAAAATTCTCCCTAATGTAAAAAATCAAAATATAAGGGCTATATTCAATGAAATAAAAATGTATATGAATTGGGACCATCATGTAGAGGAGATTGTGCCTTAGATGGACTTCAAAAAGCCGTGTAGAATTGCAACCACGGCTTTTTGTATGCTAGTTGTGCCAAGTCTCTTTACAACTTATAAGTTGTGCTAGGTCCATTACCTTGTTTTTGAATTATACCTTTATCTACTAAGCTGTTTATCAACCTTAATGTTTTTGATTTATTAAAACCTGACTTTTCTTCTAATTCAGCTCTGGAAACTTCTGTTTCTTCTTTTAGGATTTTAAAAACAATCTCTTCCTCATTTGATAATTCATATATACCAGTCTTCATGACAGGCAGCACTATATTTATACTATTAATACTGATGTCAAAACTCGGTTTAGAAATACTATTGTTATATTCATTGTTTATTCTAATAATACCTGTTCCAAATTTTTCAATAATATTTAGCCTATAAAAAATACCCGCTATTATTGGATTTCTTAATACTGAAATATTTCCATATAAATACTCTTCCTTTGAAATACCGTCTGGTAATCCTCCTGGTGAAATTACTTCTATCCTGTCTTCAAACATGTATATTTGTATATTTGAATTCACATCCCAAACTCTATGGACAATAGCATTTGCTAGAGATTCTCTAAAGGCTTCTTTGGGAATTAGCTCTATCTTTACTCTATTAAACCCTTCTATTTCTTCATATTGATAGTATTGTTCGAAAATTTCTATAGCTCTATCATATTGAGATAAGAGAGAGGTTTTAGTTAATGTTTCTCTATATAGTATTTGATTGATATCTTTACCAAACCTAACGATATCAACTCCGGAAAATTCTAAGCTGTTATTGTCTGAAAGCAATTCTGCAGCAAAATTATAGTATCCATCTTTATTATATAAATTTAATGTCCTTAGAATATCTAAATTTATTTTCTCTATCCCTGTTCTTTCAATTAATTTAGATTCTAATACACCAAACTCCAAATTCTGCAAAGATGCTTTTCTCTCCTCATAATTCATATTCAAACCTTCAATAGCTAGTCTCTTTAATTCAAATCTATCAACCTCAATAGTTGAAGTATCAGATCTTTTGTATGCTTTTCCATTGTAAAAATATGGTGTATCTCTACCTTTTCTAACATTTAAAACTATAATACTTTTATTATCAATATTTTCTATATTAATATAAAAGTCTGGGGACGGATCCATAGAATCATTTATCATATTCTCTATCCTAAGACATTCTTCATCCACATTCTCTATTCCAATTGAATCTCCATTATCATCAATTCCAAATATTATCTTACCGTCATTATAGTTTGAATATGCACTAACCGTTTTCAAGAAAGTTTTGCTTGCTTCTCTTTTATATTCTATATTAAATCCTTCTTTCATTCCCATATTTACAACCTCCTCAACACTCTTGGAGTAATTTTATCATAATCACTTTATAAATGCAACGATAGGGATATCGTTGCATTTATCGTTGTATAATATAATATTTTATATGTTATCGTTGCAAATCGTTTGAATCAATTGCTATAGTAAAAAAAGAGAGTACAATAACTCTCTTTTTTTACTCTATTATATCTATACGTATTACTGCAGTACCTTTAACCATATTATCCGGAAGTTCACTATTTTCTAAGTGAGGAGTATATTTTTTACAATTTCCTTTAATATCACGATTTTTTCATCAATATCCTGAACAAGCTGGGCATTGCCTGAAATAATAACTTATTAACTTGATAACTGGCACCATTAGACCCAAATTTGCTTAAATTTATTCAATTTGTTATCATATGACTTAAATACTAAAAATTTTAAAGGTGGTCATATGATGGATAATCAAGAACCAAAATATAAACGTCGGGTCA
>CAZIMA010000041.1:0-12020 GCA_964540195.1 uncultured Tissierella sp. | reverse complement strand
GAATTAGGGTGGTAACACGAGGATATATCCTTCGTCCCTATAAGTTTATACTTATAGGGATGAGGGATTTTTTATTTAATTTAGGATTTTAATCATTTAAATTGATATAGTAGGAGGATGAACATGTCAAAGAGAATAAGTTTTTTTGATACTACATTAAGAGATGGTGAACAATCACCGGGCTGCAGTATGAATATGAAGGAAAAGTTGTTGTTGGCTAAGCAGTTAGAAAAATTGGGAGTGGATGTAATAGAGGCAGGGTTTGCGGCTTCTTCTGAAGGGGATTTTAAATCTGTAGAGATTATTGCCAATGAAATAAAAACTTCTACAGTAGCAGTTCTTGCAAGAACTGTGAAGGGTGACATAGAAAAGGCATGGGAAGCAGTAAAGGGTGCGGCTAAACCTAGAATACATACTTTTATTGCTACATCGGATATTCATATGAAATATAAATTAAAGATGGAGCCTCAAGAAGTAATAAAGAGAGCAGAGGAAATGGTAAGATATGCATCAAGTTTATGCCCAGAAGTAGAATTTTCAGCTGAAGATGCTACCAGAAGCAATCCTGACTTCCTAGCTGAAATCTTCGATAGGGTAATCGAAGCGGGAGCTAAAATAATCAATATTCCGGATACAGTAGGCTATATAACTCCTGATGAATACTATAATTTCATCATGGATATAAGAAAGAAATCAAAACACTTAGACAGTGTTCAGATATCCGTACATTGTCATAATGACTTAGGATTAGCTGTAGCAAATACCTTAGCGGCGGCCAGGGCAGGTGCAACTCAGTTTGAATGTACAATTAATGGTATAGGTGAAAGGGCTGGAAATGCTGCATTGGAAGAATTAGCTATGATTATGAGTGTAAGAGGAGATGTCTATGGCTTAGAATCAGGAATCAACACTAAGGAGATAATGAAGACCAGCCACCTTCTTACAAGCATTACAGGGGTTTCAGTTCAACCTAATAAGGCTATAGTTGGAGCAAATGCTTTTGCACATGAATCCGGAATTCACCAACATGGAGTCCTAAGTCATCGTGAAACATATGAAATAATGACTCCTGAATCCGTAGGCCTTTCCATGAACAAGATGGTTCTTGGTAAGCATTCAGGAAGACATGCCTTTAGAGACAAGATACAATCCATGGGATATGAGATTACCCAAGAAGAACTTGATAGGGCTTTTGAGGAGTTTAAGAAAATAGCAGATAAGAAAAAGCAAGTCTTTGATAAGGATATAGAGGCAATCCTTACTAATAGAGAGGCCAAGGCCGATGACAAATATAAGCTAGTAAGATTTGTAATAAACAGTGGAAACACCATAACAACTACAGCGTCAGTAGTGTTGAATAAGGAAGGTCAAGATATTGAAGGAATATCATTCGCAGGAGGACCTGTAGATGCAGCCTTTAGTGCAATAGATAAGTGTCTAGATATAGAGGTTGAATTGGAGGATTACTCCATTCAATCAGTTACAGAGGGAACAGATGCCCTTGGATATTCAATAGTAAAGCTAAAATATGGAGATCACACTTATTCAGGTAAGGGTATGAGCATAAATATTGTGGAAGCAAGTATAAAGGCATATTTAAATGCAGTTAATAGCATATTTTAAAGGGGGAATATAGAATGGGTATGACGATGACACAGAAAATCCTTGCAGCACATGCAGGACTAGATAAGGTAGAGCCTGGTCAATTTATCGAAGCAAAATTAGATATGGTTTTGGCAAATGATATTACGGGACCTGTTGCCATAAAAGAGTTCAATAAGATGGGGGCTAAAGAGGTATTTCATAAGGATAAGATAGCATTGGTTCCTGACCACTTTACACCTAATAAGGATATAATATCAGCAGTTCAGTGTAAGTACCTAAGAGGATTTGCCCATGATCAAGAGATAACTAATTATTTTGAGATTGGGGAAATGGGAATAGAGCATGCTCTCTTACCTGAAAAGGGACTTGTAGTAGCCGGAGATGTAGTAATTGGAGCAGACTCCCATACATGTACTTACGGAGCCCTAGGTGCATTTTCTACAGGTGTTGGGTCTACTGATATGGCAGCTGGAATGGCCATAGGAGAGAGCTGGTTTAAGGTCCCAACGGCTATTAAGTTTAATCTAGTTGGAAAGCCTGGCAAATGGGTTAGCGGAAAGGATGTAATCCTTCATATTATCGGAAAAATAGGTGTTGATGGTGCCTTATATAAATCTATGGAGTATGTGGGAGAAGGAATCAAGAACTTATCCATGGATGATAGGTTTACTATAGCAAATATGGCTATTGAAGCAGGAGCTAAGAATGGTATATTCCCAGTAGATGAATTGACCATAGAATATATGAAAGCTCACTCTACAAGGGAATATAAGGCCTATGAAGCTGACCCAGATGCAGTTTACGATGAGGAATACACCATAGACTTATCTACAATAAGACCTACTGTATCCTTTCCACATCTTCCGGAAAATACCAGAACTATAGATGAGGTTGGAGAAGTAGAAATAGACCAAGTAGTCATAGGATCTTGTACAAATGGTAGAATTCAGGACTTAAGACAGGCTGCGGAAGTATTCAAGGGACAAAAAGTTAAGAAGGGTATTAGAGCCATAATAGTGCCGGCAACTCAAAAGATATATCTACAGGCTATGGAAGAAGGGCTTATGAAGATATTTATTGAAGCGGGGGCTGTAGTAAGTACACCTACATGTGGACCATGTATGGGGGGCCATATGGGTATATTGGCTGAAGGCGAGAGATGTGTATCCACAACTAATAGAAACTTTGTGGGAAGAATGGGACATATAACATCTGAAATATACCTTGCAAGTCCTGCAGTAGCTGCTGCATCTGCAATTGCAGGTAAGATTTACAATCCTGAGAATATTTAGAGGGGGAATAGACATGAAGGCTAGGGGAAAAGTTTTTAAGTACGGGGACAATATAGATACAGACGTTATAATTCCTGCAAGATATTTAAGCACAGCAGAACCTGAGGAGCTTAAAAAGCATTGTATGGAGGATATAGATAAAGACTTTATAAAAAATGTAAAAGCAGGAGATATAATGGTTGGGCAAAAGAATTTTGGATGTGGGTCTTCTAGAGAGCATGCTCCTATTGCCATAAAGGCCTCTGGAATATCCTGTGTTATAGCTGAAAGCTTTGCTAGAATATTCTATAGAAACTCCTTTAATATGGGGCTTCCGATTATAGAAAGCCCTGAAGCATCTAGGGGAATAGATAATGGAGATGAAGTTGAGATAGACTTCGACAATGGGGAAATTAAAAATATTACTAAGGGTGAGACCTATAAGGCTCAATCCTATCCTGAATTTATCCAGAGAATAATCGATAAGAACGGACTGGTTAACTATATTCAAGATAGAGTAGAGGAGAGTAAATAGGATGGAATACAATATAGCCGTAGTTAAGGGAGATGGAATCGGCCCTGAGGTAGTGGATTCAGCCATAGAGATCTTAGATTTAATCGGAGAAAAATTTGGCCATAAATTTATATATAAGGAAGTTCTAGCCGGTGGATGTGCCTATGACGTTTGTGGAGACCCACTGCCAAAAGAGACCATAGATGTATGTAAAGGGGCACAAGCAGTTCTTTTAGGGGCTGTTGGAGGAAATAAGTGGGATAATCTTCCCGGAGATAAGAGACCTGAGAGGGCTATATTAGGCCTTAGAAAAGAACTGGGATTGTTTGCAAACCTAAGACCGGGCATGTTATTTAAGGCTCTAAAGGATGCCTGTCCTTTAAAATCTGAAATAGTAGGTGACGGATTCGATATCTTAGTAGTAAGGGAATTGACAGGTGGAATATACTTTGGAGAAAGAGGCTTAAAGGATACAGAAGATGGTCCTGCAGCCTATGACATAGAAACATATAGCGAGATGGAAGTAAGAAGAATTGCCAAGATAGGTTTTGAAATGGCAATGAAAAGGAATAAACGACTTACAAGTGTGGATAAGTCCAACGTTCTTGAAAGTTCAAGGCTTTGGAGAAGAATAGTAAATGAAGTATCTAAGGACTTCCCTGAAGTAGAATTAAATCATATGTATGTTGATAATGCATCTATGCAGGTTATTAGGGATCCAAAGCAGTTTGACGTCTTATTAACTACAAATCTCTTTGGGGATATATTGTCAGATGAGATAAGCATGCTTACAGGGTCTATAGGAATGCTTCCTTCAGCTAGTTTAGGAACAGGCACCGGATTATATGAACCAATACACGGGTCAGCTCCTGATATTGCAGGTAAGGGAATAGCAAATCCAATAGCTACAATACTTTCGGCAGCCATGATGTTAAGATTTTCCTTTGGTTTAAAGGAAGAAGCAGACCTTATGGAATCTGTTATAGATAAGGTTCTTAATGAAGGACATAGAACAGGTGATATCGCTAATAAAGGTGAGACGGTTCTTTCTACTACAGAAATGACAAAAATTATCAAGGAAGAAATCCGTAAAATCATTTTATAGAAACAAAAGCACTTCCCCTTAATAAAAATAGGACTGGTACGTCCGGAATTTTTTCAAAAGGTATTGACAACCTTAAAAAAAAAGGATAAGATATCTTTTAATTAAAAAAATTCAGTCAAATTAAAAAGTTTTGACGGAGAGAAAAATACATAGACTTAATTACAGAGAACTGACGAAGGGTGAGAGTCAGAATTAAGAGTGTATATAATAATCACTCCGGAACTGTCGAATTGAAATGTTAATCAGAGTAAATAAGACCGGGATCTCTTTGGAGATATGCCACCGTTACATGGCTAGGGTTAAAAGTATTTTTGACCTGAAGAGTCGGCTAATGTGAGTTAGCTGTGAACTTGGGTGGTACCACGAAACTATTCGTCCCTAGTATATTTGTATATACTAGGGGCGTTTTGTATTTAAAGGGGGAGCAAAATGCTAAGATTATTTAATTTTATGGAAGCAAGAGAAAGACTAGGAACTGTAACGACTAAGACTAAGATTATACAAAGTGATGTATTTTCATGTGAGTCAGGAAATGACATATATTTAAAGCCTGAAAATCTTCAAAGAACAGGGTCTTTTAAATTAAGGGGAGCCTATAACAAGATGACAAAGTTAAGTGATGAAGAGAAGGCAAGAGGGGTCGTAGCTTCATCGGCAGGAAATCATGCCCAGGGTGTTGCCTATGCTGCCCAAAAGTTAGGAATCAAGGCTGTTATAGTGATGCCAAGACATACCCCCCTTATTAAGGTAGAGGCTACTAGAAAGTATGGAGCTGAAGTTGTTCTACATGGAGAAGTTTATGATGATGCTTATAAAAAGGCTTGTGAGCTTCAAGAAAAAGAAGGGTATGTATTTGTACACCCATTTGATGATGAAGATGTCATAGAAGGTCAAGGGTCTATTGCTCTTGAGGTCCTGGAAGAAGTTCCTGAAGCAGATATAATCTTAGTGCCGGTTGGTGGCGGAGGACTTATTTCCGGAATAGCATCGGCTGCAAAACAGATAAATCCTAATATAAAGATTATAGGGGTGGAGCCTGAGGGGGCAGCAAGTGCCATAGCTGCTCTAAATAGCGGGGAAGTAATAGAACTAAAGGAAGCTAGCACAATAGCCGATGGTACTGCAGTAAAAAGGATTGGGGATTTGACCTTTGAATACATAAAAAAATATGTAGATGAAATAATCACCGTTTCTGACTATGAATTGATGGAATCATTTTTAATCCTAGTAGAAAAACATAAAATCATAGTTGAGAATTCAGGAATACTAGCAGTTGCGGGTGCAATGAAGCTTAAGGAAAAAAACAAGAAGGTTGTGTCTATCCTTAGCGGTGGAAATATAGATGTGCTTACTATATCTTCCATGATAAATAAGGGATTAGTAGCTAGGGGAAGGGTGTTTAAGTTCAGCGTTTATCTACCTGATAAGCCAGGCCAATTAGTTAAGGTATCACAAATATTAGCTGACTTAAATGCCAATGTAGTTAGATTAGACCACAATCAATTTATAAACTTAGATAGGTTCCACGATGTTGAACTTCAAGTAACAGTGGAGACAAATGGAGAAGAACATATTCAAAGAATTACAGATACAATGAGGGAAAATGGGTTCAATATAATAAGGCTAAATAGCCACTAGAAAAAGGAAGGGTGGTATTTTATGGAAAGGAAAAAAATTAATGGTTCAAGGATATTATTGGAATGCCTTTATAGACTGGGAATCAAAGATATCTTTGGGTATCCTGGCGGAGCTGTAATTCCAATATATGATGAAATCTATAAATTCGACAAGATAAAACATTACTTTTCAAGACATGAGCAAGGGGCAGCTCATGAGGCAGATGGCTATGCAAGAGCCTCAGGCAAGGTAGGATGCTGTTTAGCAACTTCCGGTCCGGGGGCTACAAACTTGGTTACAGGAATTATGACAGCCCATATGGATTCCATCCCACTTTTAGCTATAACAGGCCAGGTTGGAATGAATTTATTAGGTAAGGATGCCTTCCAAGAGAGTGATATCGTAGGGATTACTCTTCCTATTACTAAGATGAACTATCTAGTTACGGATATCATGGACTTGCCTAAAATAATAAAGGAATCATATTATATTGCATCTACAGGAAGACCTGGTCCCGTACTAATAGATATACCAAAGAATATCCAGATAGCACAAATAGACTATGATTTGTTTGAAGAACTTTATGCCAAGGATATAGACCTTCCGGGTTATGAACCAACTATATTAGGGCATCCTAAGCAAGTCAAAAGTGCCATAAGCCTTATTAAGAAAGCAAAGAAGCCATTGATAATCGCTGGAGCAGGAGTGTTGAAATCCAGGGCTTCAGATGATTTAATTGAATTCGCAAGAAAGACAGATATACCGGTTACAACTACCTTGTTGGGACTTGGGGCCTTCCCAAGTAATGATGAATTGTGCCTTGGAATGCTTGGTATGCATGGTACAGTAGCTGCTAACTTTGCTACTAATGAAGCGGATTTAATAATAGCTGCAGGTATAAGATTTGATGATAGAATAACAGGAGATCCGGATAAATTCTGTAGCAAGGCACAGATAATCCATATTGATATTGACCCTGCGGAGATAGGTAAAAATAAGAAGGTGGATGTTCCTATAGTAGGAGATTTGAAAAATGTATTGGAGAACTTCAATAATTCCATTGAAAAATTAGACCACAAGGAATGGAATGCTCAGCTTCTTGAATGGAAGAGGGACTATCCTATTAGTTACGGAGAAAGTAAAGAAGGTAGATTGATGCCTCAGGAGGTATTGGAGCACCTTGATAGGATTCTACAAGGAAATGCTATAGTAGCTACAGATGTAGGTCAAAATCAGATGTGGACTGCTCAATATCTAAGCTTTAATAGACCTAATAGTATTTTAACCTCCGGTGGTTCCGGTACTATGGGATTTGGAGTTCCTGCTTCCATAGGTGCACAAGTTGCAATGCCTAATGAGAAAGTAATTGCAATTGCAGGAGATGGAGGTTTCCAAATGACCTTCCAGGAGCTGATGATGTTGAAGCAGTATGACCTACCTATTAAGGTAATGGTCTTAAACAATTCCTTCCTTGGAATGGTAAGACAATGGCAGGAAATATTCAATGATAGGAGATACTCCTTCGTTGATTTAAGTGTAAATCCTAGCTTTAATAAAATTGCTGAAGCCTATGGAATTGATTATGTAAGAATTGAGACAAAGGATGATCTAGGGGATAAACTAAAGGCTGCTATTGAATCCGATAAGGCAGTAATAATCGAATGCATAGTTGAAAAAGAAGCTAATGTACTTCCGATGATACCGGCAGGTGCAAGTGTAGCCAATATGGTTGGAAAGAAAGGGGTGTTGGGCAATGAATAAAACTCATGAGATACTTATTATAGCTAAAAATACAAATGGGATAGTTGCTAGAATAATGTCCTTGTTCAACAGGCGTGGTTACTTCGTAAAGAAGATGACTGCCGGTGTAACCAATATTCCCGGACATGCAAGACTTACCCTATCTGTAGAAGGTGATGAGGAGATTTTAGACCAGATCCAAAAACAGGTATATAAAATAGTTGATGTTGTTAAGGTAAAGATATTCCCTAAGGAAGGAACTATCAGAAGGGAATTGATGCTAATAAAGGTAAGGGCCAATCATGAAACAAGAGCTCAGATAATCCAAATAGCTGATATTTATAGGGGCAATGTATTGGATGTAGGTCCTAACTCCGTTGTGATTGAATTAACGGGAAATGTAAGTAAACTTCAAGGATTTGTACAGATGATGGAAACATATGGTATACTTGAAATAGCTAAGACAGGGGTTCTTGCTATGAGCCGTGGAGAAAAGATGTAAATCCATATTTTAAAATAGATGGTTTTTAAATACTTATTAAAGGAGAGATATATAAATGGCAAAGATGTTTTATGAAAATGACTGTAAATTAGAGGTACTTAATGGTAAGAAGGTTGCTATAATAGGTTTTGGTAGTCAAGGTCATGCTCATGCACTTAATCTTCATGAGTCAGGAGTAGATGTAAGAGTAGGTCTTTATGAAGGAAGCAAGTCTTGGAATAAGGCAGCAGATGCAGGATTAAAAGTTACTACTGCAGCAGATGCAGCGGCAGAAGCTGATGTTATAATGATATTGATAAACGATGAAAAGCAAGTAGCCTTATATGAAGAAAGCATTAAACCAAACTTAAAGCCAGGAAAATACTTAGCATTTGCACATGGATTTAATATTCACTACGGACAAATCGTTCCTCCTTCAGATGTAAATGTATTTATGATAGCTCCTAAGGGACCTGGACATACAGTAAGAAGCCAATACCAAGAGGGAAAAGGAGTACCTTGTTTAATAGCAGTATACCAAGATGTAACGGGAGACACATATGATATAGGTCTTGCATATGCAGCAGGAGTAGGTGGGGCAAGAGCGGGGGTTCTTGAAACAACTTTCAAAGAAGAGACTGAAACAGACCTTTTCGGAGAGCAAGCAGTTCTTTGTGGAGGGGTTACGGAATTGATGAAGGCAGGTTTTGAAGTATTAGTTGAAGCAGGATATGATCCTGAAAGTGCATACTTTGAGTGTGTACACGAAATGAAGTTAATCGTTGATATGATTAATCAAGGTGGATTCGAATACATGAGATATTCCATCTCCGATACAGCAGAATACGGAGATTATACTGTAGGTTCCAGAATAATCACTGAAGAAACTAGAAATGAAATGAGAAAAGTATTGAAAGAAGTACAAGATGGTACTTTTGCAAGAAACTGGTTAGTTGAAAACAAGGTAAACAGACCTTATTTCAAGGCAAAGAGAAGAATTGAAGCTGAACATCCAGTAGAAGTAGTTGGAAAGAAATTAAGAGGAATGATGAGCTGGTTAAAGAAGTAGTAAGGCATATATAGGAGGTCATTATGAATAGCGAAAAAATGAAAGCAGGAGTTGAAAAAGCACCTCATAGGTCCCTGCTTAAGGCCTTGGGTCTTACCAATGAAGAAATCCATAAGCCCTTAATAGGTGTAGTAAATTCCTTTAATGAAATAGTACCGGGCCATAAACACTTAAGAGAAATAGCTGAAGCTGTAAAGCAAGGAATATTAATGGAGGGGGGAACCCCTCTTGAGTTCCCTTCCATTGCAGTATGTGATGGAATTGCCATGAACCATGAGGGTATGAAGTACTCCCTAGTATCCAGAGAAATTATTGCTGATTCAGTAGAGGTAATGACTAGGGCCCATGGACTTGATGGACTTGTAATGATACCAAATTGTGATAAGTCGGTTCCGGGTATGTTGATGGCTGCTGCAAGAATTGATATTCCTACCATTATAGTAAGTGGTGGACCTATGCTTGCAGGAAAAGTAGGACCTAACAAGGTAGACTTAAGTACGGTATTTGAGGCAGTAGGCTCAGTAACTGCAGGAACTATGACAGAAGAAGAGCTAGATGAGCTTGAAAACAATGCGTGCCCAAGCTGTGGATCCTGTTCAGGTATGTTTACGGCTAACTCTATGAATTGTATGACGGAAGCCTTAGGTCTTGCCCTTCCTGGAAATGGGACTATACCGGCAGTATATGCTGATAGGGTAAGAATAGCTAAATATTCCGGAATGAAGATTATGGACCTGGTAAGAAACAATATTACACCAAGTCAAATCTTAACAGAAGAAGCATTTCAAAATGCCCTTGCAGTAGATATGGCCTTGGGTTGCTCAAGCAATACAGTCCTTCATCTTCTGGCAATCGCCTACGAAGCCGGAATTGAAATGAACTTAGATATAATAAATGAAGTGAGTAAAAGAACTCCCAACCTTTGTAAATTAAGACCGGCAGGTCCTTACCATATTGAGAATTTACATGATGCAGGTGGGGTAATGGCGGTTATGAATGAATTAAGTAAGAAAAATCTGTTGAATCTGGACATTAAAAATGTTACGGGTAAAACCCTTGGAGAGGTTATTTCTAACTACAAGGTCTTGGACAATAGGATTATAGCATCAATAGATGCACCTTACAGTGCTACCGGTGGTATTGCGGTACTAAGGGGTAACCTTGCTCCTGATGGTGCTGTTGTAAAGAGATCTGCAGTAGCCGAAGAGATGTTAAGACATAAGGGGCCTGCAAGGGTATTTGACAGTGAAGAAGAAACTGTAAAAGCCATATTTAGCGGATCCATCAAAAAAGGTGAAGTTATAGTAATAAGATATGAAGGCCCTCAGGGAGGACCTGGTATGAGAGAGATGTTAACACCAACATCAGCTCTGGCAGGTATGGGTCTGGATAAGGATGTAGCCTTATTAACGGACGGAAGATTCTCCGGAGCTACTAGAGGAGCATCCATAGGTCACGTTGCACCAGAAGCAAGTGCTGGTGGACCTATAGCCTTTGTTGAAGAAGGGGACGAAATCGAAATCGACATGATAGAAGGGGTACTAAACCTTAATGTAGATGAAAAGACCTTAGAAGAAAGAAAAGCAAAATGGCAACCTAAGCCTTCAACAGCTAGGGGCTATTTAGCTAAATATGAAAAAATAGTAGCTTCTGCATCCAAGGGAGCTATCTGCAGAGCGTAAGGAGGAAGTAATGGCCATATCATATGTTTTTTATCAAGGTGAAATCGTAGAAGAAAGTACTGTAAGTATAGATATTAGATGTAAGGGCTTTAACTATGGCTTGGGTTGCTTTGAAGGTATTAGGGCTTATTGGGATGAGGAAAAGGGTCAACTTTATGGATTTAGGATGTTGGAACACTATGAGAGACTCTTGGAATCCTGTAAGGCCCTTTATATGGAGATACCATACACTGCCCAAGAACTTTGCGATTTTACCGTAGACCTTTTAAAGAAAAATGGATTTAAGACTACGACTTATATAAGACCTGTAGTATATAAGGGTTCAACTAATTTAATCCCATCCTTATATGGGGATATGGATGATAGAGTTCTAATTTATTGCCAACCTATGGGAAGCTTTACCGGTAAGGAAGTTCTTAGTGTAGCGGTATCCTCTTGGAGAAGGATTTCTGACACTATGCTACCTCCTAGAACTAAGGCAACAGCGGGGTACCTAAACTCAGGTTTAGCATCCTTAGAAGTCCTTCAAAATGGGTTTGATGAGGCTATTTTCTTGACCGAATCAGGAAATGTTTGCGAGGGACCTGGGGAAAATATTTTTATTGTTAAGAAGGGTAAACTTATAACCCCACCTGCATCTGACCATATATTAGAAGGAATTACAAGGGACTTAGTAATGACCCTTGCTAAGGATGAGCTTGGTATGGAAGTAGTAGAAAGAAGTGTAGCCAGAACCGAGCTATATAATTCCCAGGAAGTCTTCTTTAGCGGAACTGCTATGGAGGTTACGGCTGTAGGTGAAGTAGACAGAAGAAAAGTAGGAAATGGTGAAGTAGGAGAAGTATGTAAGAAGCTTAAAGAGCTTTTCTTTGATATAACAAAGGGCAACAATCCAAAGTATGCACATATGTGCACACCAATATATTAAATAGAAAA
>CAZIMA010000040.1:0-12189 GCA_964540195.1 uncultured Tissierella sp. | reverse complement strand
CTGACGACGAGCTGCAATCGTAGCATATGATAAGTGACGTGGGAATGAATAATGGATAAAAGTCTTAGCACCCATTTCTGCAGCTTTTTGAGGGATTGATCTACCCATTGAAATCTCATCAACTAACATAACTATGTCAGCCTTGCTGGAAATTGTAGCTGGATCTTCAGCTGCAACTCCTGCTATAAATAACATGTCAGGTCTAGTTTCACGTACCTTGTCTATAGCCGCTGATGCACCAGGAACTGCCTGTACGAAAACTATTGCCTTAATCTGTGGGTCAGATGCAAGGGCTACAACGTTTGCAATAGTGGTTTCAGTTTCTGCTGAAAAGTTATCTGGATATGTAGCAGTAACTATCTTATCTCCATATTTAGCTACCATATTTTGAGCTGCCTGATACTCTTCCTCACCTTGTGATACAGTACCAGTTATAATTCCGATTTTGTAGTCGTTATCCTCTGATGGTAGTGGAGCTTCTGCTGCCGGTGTATCTGTTGTTGCTGGGGCTTCAGCCGGTGCATCTGTTCCACGACAAGCAGCCAGATTAAACACCATAACCAAAGCCAAAACTAAATACAAAATTCTTTTAGTCATTTTTATTCCTCCCTTAATTAAATTAATAATTGAATCAATTAACTATTCAATCATTTCTAATATAACCATATTATACCTGCATTTTATTTGGAATTCAATCATTTTGTAAACCTTTTCATCGCCTTCTTTAGACAAAGGTCATTTTTGGAATATTTCAAATTCTGCATTTAGATAGAAGCTCACCCTCTCCGTTAGAGGTGGATGGCTATAATACCATATCTTATATATATTAGAAGGTCTAGGTATCCCAAGGCTTGTATCATAGAGTTTTTCCATAGCAGTCACTGCAGATTCTCTATCCTCTGTTAAGCTTATTTCATATCTATCAGCCTGTATTTCCATATTCCTTGAAATGTAATTTGAAATAGGGCTAGAAAAGAAGTTGAAAATATTTATACATATGATTAGAAGAGGTATAGAGGCATAATTGTATAAATTTCTAAAACCAAAGTTTCCTCTTGATCTTAATAAAATCCAATCTGATAACCTATATACCAAGAACATTATTAGTGTGGTAGCAAGTATAGACACCACTATATTTTGCCATATGTGCCCCTTTACGTAATGGCCTATTTCATGGGCTGTTACACTTATTAACTCATCTTCAGTCATATTATTAACAGTAGTATCCCATAATACAATCCTTCTAGAATTAAATATCCCAGTCATATAGGCGTTCATGGTCTTAGTATCTCTACTCTTATCCACCATATAAATATCCGCATCACTTATACCTGATTTTTCAAGTAACAATCCTATCCTCTCACCTAATTCATTATCTTCTATGGATATATAGTTGTTGAAAATTGGGTCTATTAACAAAGGGGATATAAAGACCAGAAATATAATTATAGGTATGGCTATAATGCTTATATGAAGCCACCAATTTTTAGGACTCCTATATATTAGATAATATGGCACCCAAATGAAGAAACCGGTTACCAGATCACCGACTAAAAAGCCTTTAATATTAAGCTCAAGCCATCTAAAAGCCGTTTGGTTTGATAGTCCATATTTATGACCAAGATAGAAGGACGAGTAGAAATTCAGAGGTAAATTTATTATAAAAACCAGCCCAAAGAATAATACCCCATATATTAAGCCGGATAAAAAAAGGTTCTTATTTCCGGCACGAAGACTAATAGCTTGGGATAATCCGGATATTAGAAAAAATAAGGGAAGGGCAAAAGAAAGTAAAAGCCTAATAGCCCATACTTTAAGACTATCCCTCCTGTAGGAGTAAACTTCTTCTTTAAGATTTGGATATTCAAGCCTTAGCTTATCCATATTCCTACTCTCACTTATTAAGACAAAAGAGATAAAACCTATTAATAGAGCGAATAACACGATTATAAAGACCTGTAATTTTCTATCCAAAACAATCACCTCTCTTCTCATATTACTATTCCTATTATCTCCACTTAATACACATTAATAAGGAAAAAGAGAATGCAAATGCATTCTCTAATTCTTAATGTCTATACCACCGAACATAGCCGTTGCAGAAATTTTTAACACCGGAGCATTTAAATCGGGATTAGGTCTGGTCTGATTCTCTATACCCCCAAGTATAGGGGTCCCTTTAATCTCCACCCTCCAAGTTTCAGGAACCCTAATATCAATTCCTCCGAAAAGGGCTGTCAAATCTAAAAATGCTTGATTATCTTTAAGCTGAGCTTCCCTTAAATTCAACTCAATACCACCAAGAATTGCAGTAAGCTTCCCCCCTCTAAAGTTCGAAGATTGATTAATTGCAGAATTGCCGGATAATATTGCGAACAAATCTACCGTATCTTCCATATTCACATTTGCCTTACTCCATTTCTCCGGCTCTACAGGGCTAGAATGTTTACTTACCCCTTTACTAAATACAATACTTAAACCAACTATAATCAATATTGCCGGGAAGAATAATCTAAAAACATCCACATCAACATAATCTAGCCTATTTAGCTGAAATAGGATTCCCAAGGTTATAATAATAAAACTTCCCGTCTTTGAACTTCCTCTTTCGAAGAGTCCCAGAAGACCTAATATTATCAATATTATAGGCCAATAAAGACTGATTAAATCTCCAAAGTCCAGTATATTAAATTGGTCTAAAAGCAATCCACCACCGAGCAAAATAAGGATGATTCCAAAAAAATACTTTCCACTCATAATACAAGTGCACCTCCCTTTAATCATTGTTCTAAATCAAAATATATTCCCTAATATTTATTACCCATTAAATTGTGAAAACCTCATCTCTCTAATATTTTACCCAGAATATACAATCACGAACAGTCTTTAGCACAAATCCATTAGTTCGTTTCACTCATATGGATTTGGGTTAGGTAATGAAAAAAGAAGCCGAAGCTTCTTTAATCAATGTAGGTTATAGTCGCTATATATATATTATCCTTTTGTGTATATTCTATATCTACTATTTCTAGTATATAATCTTCATTCTCCCTTATCCATTCTGCAACTTTTTCTTTTAGTTTTAGTCCGTCCTCGTTATCAACAAAGGCTGCATGTTTCATATTATCCTCCTAAAAGTTTACTTTTTGCGAACACTCTGAGCCATTGGGTCTGCCAGGAGTTCATAACCTCCCATGCTTGAAATAGTTATTAACATGGCATTAATAATATTAAGTACAATACCCTCAACACCAGACCCACCTCCTGCAAATAAGAAGGTCAATATAAGAGCAATAATAAATGAATAAAGCCGTACAAAGTGAGAGCCAAATCGTTTTTTAATCAGTGATTTTGTAAATTGAACGATAACTATTACTGCAGCAGTGAGCCCAGCGAATGTGGTCAGTACATCCATGGTCATTAAATCATCAAACATATCCTTCCCTCCATATCATATTATTCAGCCATAAGCAATTGGTTCATAGCTTAGGCTTGTGTAGTGCCTCATTCTAATATGATATTATGCAGACTTTAGAGAGTTTATGAAGATTAATTGTATATTAGGACCTAGCTTCAAATTTAGTTTTACATTCCGGACAAGTTATATTTATTTTTCCCTTACCCCTGGGAACTCTTAATTGCTTCTTACAAGATGGGCATTTATAAAACTTATGAGTTCTTGACTGCCTTATACGATTTATAAAGCCAATCCACTTTGATCTTATAGGATTCCAGAACTTTAAGAATTTTTGATTCTCCTCATATCGCTTATATACATCCTTTGAAAAAGCCCTTATGTAGATGAATATAAGGGTTAAATATGCAATATAGTTGATAAGTCTAAAATCAGTTAATATTCCTATCCCCATAATTATAATACTAAATACAAGCATGCTTTGTGAAAGTTGGTCAAAACCATATCTTCCATTCATAAATTTTTTAAACCAGTTCATCAATTATCCCCTTTCATTGCAAGTAAAAATATGTATACAATCCAATCATATCTCCAGTTTGTTAAGAGAATGTGAACAAATTTACACTTGATCTTTAATCATATCGGAAAGTTCTTCCGGTGCTATGGAAATAAATTTTTCTGTTATCTCCCTTATTATGGATTTATACTGGGATAAGTCCATCTCAATCTTATTTTTGTCCTTTGAAATCTCCAAAAATACTTTATATATTTTATCATACTGATCCGGACTTACCTTCTTCTTCACCTCTAGTAGATTTATTGTATAGTTAAGCAGATCTGCCCTAGAAAATTTAACAGTCTTTCCAGCCTGCAGCATTCCAATCTTAATTAAATTACCCCATTGGCCAAACATAACATCCCTCCGATACTAACTACTATTTTACCATATGAGAAAAATATATGATAGGGTCTGAAAGACCTATTCAATTGGATAAAGTCGCTGACTTTGAATCAGTTGGCCGGAGGTCTAATAGGTTTTAAATTGACAAGAGCTTATAAATTAAGTATTATACTTATAGACCACTATTTTATGCGTCCGTAGCTCAGTTGGATAGAGTCGCTGACTTCGAATCAGTTGGTCGGGGGTTCGAGTCCCTCCGGGCGCACCAGAATCGAAAACCTGTAACTTAAAATAGTTACAGGTTTTTCTTATTTTTGAGCACCTCGTTATTACGGTTCTATAGTTATATTTGTAATCCGAACTCTGTTAAAGAGCCTAATAGGATATACACTATTCCCAAGACCACTATCTATATATAAAACTGTATTTCCTAAATTAAATATTCCCTTATCATATTTAGGGAAATATCCTTGACCAGGTGCAATTATACTACCTATTATAGGAAATCTGACCTGGCCACCATGGGTATGTCCTGATAGTATCAAGTCAGTATCTTCATCTAAATACTTAATTGGCCTATTGGGAGAATGGGAAAGGACTATATTGTAATCCTCAGGATTTATTTCCTTAAATAGATTCCTATAATCCTCCTCATCAGCATAAAACGAAACTCCAAATATTTTTATTTTATTAATTTCATCTAAATATAGGGAGCTATCATCTAATATTTTTATTTTATTCTCTTTTAGTAAATATAGAAAATCATCATATTCTTTATTGAGTAGCTCATGGTTTCCATTTACAAAATATACCTTGTCTGTTATGGATTTTGACTTCTGCAAAATCTTAGCTGCAAGACTAAAGTCTCTTGTCTTATAATCGATAATATCACCTGTAAGCATAATCATGTGGGGTTTAAACTCTTTTATATCCTTAAATAGTCTATCCAGATTAATACTTTGATTAGAATGGAAATCAGTAATCTGGGTTATTCTTAAGGGCTCAATTAACTTACCGGAATTGAGTTTAATTCTATTTATATAGTATTTGCTTATCTGAATATAATTGTATATGGAAAACACAATTATCAACAAAAGCAATGATAAGAGTACCTTTCTTAGATTCATTATTACCTCCTCATTTTCTACCATACAATTGGATACAATCAATTATGACACACCAAGCTTAATATTTCAACAATAGAAAAAACCATCTACCGATAATAAAATTATCAATAGATGGTGCCTTATGGTGCGGGATAGAGGACTTGAACCCCCACGTCAATGACACTAGATCCTAAGTCTAGCGCGTCTGCCAATTCCGCCAATCCCGCATGTGGTGATCCATCCGCGACTCGAACGCGGGACACCCTGATTAAAAGTCAGGTGCTCTACCGACTGAGCTAATGGATCATAGTAATAAATGGGGTGGATAATGGGACTCGAACCCACGACCTCCAGAGCCACAATCTGGCGCCCTAACCAACTAGGCCATACCCACCATATTTAATTAAATTTATTGGTGCACCTAAGAGGATTCGAACCTCTGGCACACGGATTAGAAGTCCGTTGCTCTATCCGGCTGAGCTATAGGTGCATAATTAGCTGCCACTTCTAAGCAACTGCTCTTTTTTTCAACCGCCAACTCTTACAAGTATAGCAGCTTAGCATATGTTTGTCAACACTAAGTTAAGGTTTTTTTATCAAATTATTAAATAATTTATCAAAATAAGTGGCATTTAGTGAAAACAAGTAATAATTAATCAAATAAAGACAGTTGTTCAACATCTAAAGTAGTAAGATTTGAAAGGGTTAAGCCAATTAGCCTAAGATTTTTGTCTATCTCCATATCGTCTAATATACTAGATGCTACTTTAAATATATCCTCATAATGATTTATATGATTTAAAACTGTTCTACTTCTTGTATGCTGGACAAATTCATGATCCTTGGTCTTTATAGTAATAGTCCTCCCTTGCATTCCCTTATTCAGCAGAATTTCCGATACCTCTTTTGAAAATTCAAGTAAATATGATTTTAAAACAGCCTTGTCCTTTATGTAGTCTTCAAAGGTAGTTTCTGTACCTACAGATTTTCTTTCTCGAGACACTTCAACCTTTCTATTATCTACTCCTCTAATTCTATCATATATCTCACTCCCCCCCTTTCCAAACATCTCCACTAAGAAATCTTCAGATAGCTTCATAAGGTCTTTTATAGTATATATCCCAATGTTATTTAGCCTATTAGCAGACTTTTTTCCTATGCCATAGACCTTTTTCACTGGCAGAGGCAACAATACCTGGGGTATCATATCCTTGCTAATAATCTTAATTCCATCAGGTTTATTCCAATCTGTTGCAAGCTTTGCTAAAAATTTATTGTATGAAATTCCAACAGATACCGTCAATCCGGTCTCTTCTCTAACCCTCTTCTTTATATAAAATGCTAAGTCTAGAGGGTCCATTTGGACTTTAGAAATATCTAAAAAAGCCTCATCTATGGACAATTGTTCAATTACTTCCGTAATTTCGTACAAAATTTCCATAACTTCATTGGAAATCTCCTTATACCTCCATATTCTTGGTTGTATAAAAACCCCTCTTGGACATCTCCTCTTTGCCATAAATATAGGCATAGCTGAATGAATACCATATTTTCTAGCTTCGTAATTACAAGTAGTTACAATCCCATGCCTACTCTTGCCACCTACGATTACCGGAAGACCCTTAAGAGCAGGGTTATCCTTTTCTTCTACAGCTGCATAAAAGGCATCCATATCAATATGCATGATATTTAGCTTTTCCATATTTATTCTCCATTCTAATTTCTGCAATGTATTTTAATCACCAGGACAAGTCCCAAATCTACTTGTTTCACACCGATGTATTTATTATATCACAAAAGAATATACTAAGCTTAATTTCCAAATTAATGGGTATAGCTATAAGTGGCTTTAGAATAAATCAAAAGTTTTTTTGTTTTATGGTTTAAATAAAAAACCATGGGTATAATTAAAACAAGGATAAGTTATATTAAGTAAGTTAATAATATATAATAAGTAAATAGGAGGATGTAATATGTTAAAGATAGGCATAATAATTGGAAGTACTAGACCAGGAAGAAAATCAGACCAAGTTGCTAAATGGTATTATGACATAGCAAAATCAAGAAGTGATGCGGAATTTGATATAATAGATTTAGCCGAAGTAAATCTACCACTTTATGACGAACCTATTCCTGCAGGATATCATGATTATCAAAACGAGCATACAAAAAAATGGGCTGAAAAAATAGCCCCATATGATGGTTTTGTTATCGTAACAGCAGAATACAACCATAGTATACCGGCAGTATTGAAAAATGCACTAGACTACCTATATTATGAGTGGAATAACAAGGCTGTTGCCTTTGTAAGCTATGGTAGTTCAAATGGTGTTAGAGCAGTTAATACCTTAAGACTTATTGCAGGTGAAATGCAAATGGCCGATGTAAGACAACAAGTAATGTTTAGCATATTCACAGACTTCGATGAAAATGGTAAATTCTTAGCTCCTGAAGGCAAAGAAGATAGTGTAAAGGACCAATTAAATCAATTAATCCCATGGGCTAAGGCTTTAAAATCCGTTCGTGAAAATATGCAATAAAGGTTAATTCTAGTTTAATATTTTTGTAAAAGAGGCTTTCTTAGTTAAGAAAGCCTCTTTTATGTATAAGGGTGATTGCTCCAATATATTTAGAGCAAAAATATTTTTCTCAGCTAATTCTATTCTTAAATAATCAGTGCTATAATTAATCAATAGAATAGTAATACAAGAAACAAACAAATCACAGAAAGGAGGATAGCCTAGTGGAAAATCAAATAAAAAAAATGTGTTCTAAGGATATTGTAGCAATTATATTTATACTTATCATTCTATGGACGATTTTATCCATTGTCATGGTAAATATAAACTACGCTGTTACAAACGTATTCCTAAGAACAGCCATAATTTCGATTGGAATTTTAGTTGGCATGTTTGCATCTACTTCTTCTATTGCTGTTATTGTCCATTTGAAGAAAAACCAAAATAATTTGTATTAAACCTATTTTAAGAAAGAAGGCAAAATTATGAAAAAAAGTAAAAATAAAAAGACTAGCATTATAGTGGAAATATTCGATTCTATGTTTATTATGATTTTGTGCTTTGCTACATTATTTGTTGCCTTATTGATGCAAAAAAATGACAACAACATTCTTAGTTATACGATTGATTTAAAAACCTTGGCTATTACAACTTTTGGATTAGTTTTTTATTTGATTCTTCTTTTAAGCCAGTCAGAAAAGGGGTTAAAATCCATGGTTAACCATATTCACTCAAGTAAGAAAGAGAAAGTGGTGAAATAAAAATGAGCTTTTGGAGTATTATGAACTATGTTGCTTGGGCCTTATGTGCTTTGATAATAATATTTTTTATAGTAGATTTTATAAAAGTAGAAAAAAGCATAAGCAAGGATGAAGAATAGACAACTTAAAAGGAAGGTCGGATTAATATGGATAAAAACAATGAGTCTCACTTAGCAAAAGTCTTAGGACCATTACATGTATGGGCCCTAGGTGTTGGCATAGTATTAGTAGGTCAATTTATGGGATGGAATTTCTCAATAGTAAAAGGTGGGTCTTTGGGTGCTATCATAGCCTGTTGGACAATTGGCATGATGTACATATCCCTAATTATGATAAACACTGAGATGGGTTCTGTTATTCCGGAATCAGGTGGACAATATGGAATGGCAAAATACTTATTAGGTCCATTGGCGTCTTTTAATATTGGATTGATGTTAGTATTTGAATATGTAATGCTTGAGGCTGCAGATGCACTCGTAGTTGGGGAAATACTAAAAACACTTAGCCCAGATATACAGGCCCTGCCTTATATTATTTTAAGTATATTACTTTTAACCTTTATTAATTATAGAGGTGTCCATGCCACTTTAAACTTAAATATCATACTAACCGGAATCGCTTTCACAACTATAATAGTCTTATTTTTTAGTACTAAATTTTATTCACCTAACCAGAGTTTAATCAATCTTAAAGGGTTGATAAACGGTCTTCCATATGGGTGGATGGGTATTTTAGGAGCCTTACAATTTGGATGTTGGTTTTATTTGGGAATTGAAGGAACGGCACTTGTAAAAGATGAATGCAAGTCACCTGGGCGTGCCTTGCCTATCGGTGGGGTTACTGGATTAATTACATTAATAATTGGAGCTTCCATAACATGGTTTATATCTTCAGGACTAGTTGAAGCTACTACTCTTGGGAAGTCAACATATCCTTTGTATGATGCAGCTATTGCAACAAAAAACTCTATTATCATCCCTATATTGTTTATAGGTACAATGTTAGCATGCTTAGCCAGTGCAAATGGATGTATAGCAGATGCTAGCCGAGCTTGGTACTCTATGTCAAAGGATACCCTTATTCCCAAGTATTTTTCAGTTCTTCACCCAAAATATAAAACTCCTTATAGAGCTATATTATTCCTCATGCCTATATCATTAGCATTTGGGTTTACCGGATTATTAGATCAGGTAATAACTTTTTCTATCCTTTCTGCACTTTTGGTCTATATTCTAACTGCCTATATGATGATAAAATTTCGCAAAATGTATCCCATAGGGACTATTGATAGGGGTTATATGTCACCACTTCATCCATTGCCCTCTATAATTGTTATGATTTTAGCATGTGTAACCTTGTTTGGAATGTATTTTAGTTATTGGATCAATCTTACAGCAGGCTTTATATTCTATATTATTGCCTCAATATGGTTTGTTCTTTATCGTTCCAGATTTGTAAATTTCGATACATTTATAGCAAAAGAAAACTCTAGTTGGCCTCGTCCTAATGGATATTGATAACCCAAACTAATAAACCACTAGCTTAAAAAAAGGGAAAGTTTGCTAGCACAAACTTTCCCTTTTTTTAACTAAGCATTTATGAACCTTCCTGGTTAAATCTCAATAATTGATGCATATATCCTATCAGTTATTTCCAACAATCCAAATGTAGGCTTTAAATCCCTAGCCCTAGGACTTGTTGGGCTGCCTGGATTCATAATTATCATATTTTCCTCTTGGAGTATTTCGGGTATGTGAGTATGGCCATATAGAACAACATCTGCTCCTACTTCTAAACCCTTGTAATAGAGTGCATCCACAGTATAATTAACCCTATACTTGTGCCCATGAGTTAGAAATATTTTCTTGCCCATTATTTCAATAATTTCGTCTTCTTTATAAGTAGAAGCAAAATCCCCATTTCCCTTGACCCGGATAACATTGATACCTAACTCTTTTTCAATGTCGTCACCATCCCTAGTATGGTCTCCAAGATGAAGTATCAAATCCGGTTTAGCCATGGACTTTACTTTATCTATAAAGGCATTTATCTGCCTATGTGTATCACTTACGACAACTACTCTCATTTAATCCTCCAAAATGTTTTTAAGAATCTTTTTTAATTCCAATAAGGCCAAGGCTCGATGGCTTATTTGGTTCTTTACTGACTCTCCAAGCTCTGAAAATGTATAATCGTAGCCTTGTGGCTTAAATATTGGGTCATAACCGAAGCCCCCCCTGCCCTTTCTTTCTGTTTCTATACTTCCTTTACAAGTGCCCTCTAGGATATAAACTTTCTTATCCTCAGTAATCAGTGATATTACAGTTTTGAAATAAGCACTTCTGTCCGACTTTCCTTCAAGGTTTTCAAGCAACTTAGTACAATTTTCATAGTCATTTCCCTCTTCACCAGCATACCTGGAGGAATAAATCCCAGGTTCTCCATCAAGAGCATTTACAAACAAGCCCGTATCATCTGCAATCACCATATATTGGCACCTTTCAGCTAATGACTTAGCCTTCTTAAGGCTATTTTCTTCCAAGCTTTCTCCATCTTCTATTACATGAAAGTCTTCAATATCAAGTTCTGCTCTAGATAGGACTTCAATATCCAAGTCCTTTAATATATCCTTTATTTCATTTACCTTATGCTTGTTTTCAGTAGATAATACTAGTTTTCTCTTATTCATCTTAACCTTTTACTCCTATTAATTTTCCAACCTCTCCTAGGATACCCTTTTGGATTTCAATTAACTCTTTAATTCCCTTTTCAGCTAAATCCAATAAAACATTGAGTTCAGACCTAGAGAAGGTATTATTTTCACCTGTGCCTTGAACCTCTACAAATTCACCCTTATCTGTCATTACTATGTTCATATCAACATTAGCAATATGGTCTTCTTCATAGCATAAGTCAAGGATTGGGCCGTCACAGCCAACACCTACACTAACAGCAGAAATATATCCGGTTATAGGCATTTCAGTTATTTGCTTGTTTTTATATAGTTTGTAGATTGCATCAACTAGGGCCATAAAGCTTCCGGTAATGGCAGCAGTCCTAGTTCCTCCATCGGCCTGAATTACATCACAGTCTATCCAAATAGTTCTCTCACCCAACTTCTTAACGTCCACAACGCTTCTTAAAGCTCTTCCTATAAGTCTTTGAATCTCTTGACTTCTTCCATCGATTCTTCCTCTGGAGGAATCCCTTACCTTTCTATTCTGGGTAGAACCCGGTAACATAGAGTATTCAGCAGTAACCCACCCTGAACCGCTACCCTTTAAAAATGGGGGAACCTTCTCTTCTACCATTGCTGTACAAATCACTTTTGTATTGCCCATCTCTATTAGAACAGAACCATCCGGATGCATTAGATAATCTCTTGTTACCTTTACAGTCCTTAATTCGTCATATTTCCTATCATTTATTCTCATATTAACAACTCCAATCTATTTTAATTTTAACAGACCTTTACTCAATTCACAAT
>CAZIMA010000039.1:0-12219 GCA_964540195.1 uncultured Tissierella sp. | reverse complement strand
CATGTGAAGGAAGTCCTGTACTGGATGATTTAAAGGCCTTAAGTGAAAATGGTGTTGATATCCAGTCTTGCGGAACTTGTTTGGACTATTATAATATAAAGGATAAGTTACAAGTTGGTGGCATTTCCAATATGTATTCCATATATGAAAAGATGAAAAATGCAAATACAATTAATATAAATTAGGAGATAAGATGAAGATAGAAGAATATGTAGTATTGACTTTTAATTCTACTCACCATACCTTAAGTGGAGAGAAGATTTTTAAGGATAATGATATAGGATTTAAAACCATTCCAACACCTAGGGAGATAACCTTAAGTTGCGGACTTTCCATACTCTTTGCCTTAGAGGATTTAGAAAAGGTAAAAGACCTTATTAAAAAAGATGTTCTAGCCATCAAGGGAGTTTATAGATATAATATAAAGGGTAAGGAAAAGACTGTAACTGAAATTGAGTGGTGATAAAATGGAAGATATTAATAGGATTATAAACAGTATTCTTAGGGACTCCGTGGGAGAATTAAATATCCTAGGGAAATTATTAAAGATAGCCATAATATTTATAATTATAAATGTTATGGTTACATTTATTGGAAAGATAATCGACCGAGGGCTTAATGATAAAAAACTTACCAATATATATCCAATTAGCAATAGAGCCAATACCCTGGGACAAATACTAAAGAAGGTTATTAAATATACCCTTTATTTTATATGGATTATAATGTCCTTAGAGATGTTTGATGTAAAAACCGGATCTATACTTGCAACTGCAGGAATTGGTGGATTGGCTATAGGGTTTGGAGCACAATCATTAGTCAAAGATGTTATAACAGGATTTTTCATATTATTAGAGGACCAATATGCTGTAGGGGACCATGTAAGGGTAGATGGTTACGAAGGCATAGTTGAAGAACTAGGACTGAGAATAACTAAAATCAGGGCTTTTAATGGAGAGCTTCATATATTGCCTAATAGTACTATTCAGGTTGTAACAAATGCCACAAGAGGTGCTATGAGGGCTCTTGTGGAAGTATCATTTTCCTATGAAGAAAATGTGGATAGGGTAATTAAGGTATTAGAAGACCTTTGTATAAAAATTAAGGAAAGTAATGAAAACATAGTAGATGGTCCAAATATCCTTGGAATAACAAATCTAGGTGAATATGATGTAAAGGTAACAATAATAGCCAAAACTAAGCCCATGGAGCAATGGAATGTGGAGAGAGAAATTAGAAAGATGGTTAAGGAAGCCTTCGAAAGGGAAAATATAAGAAAAGCATATCCTAGAAGAATAGTACTTGGAGGGGAAAAACTTGATACTTAAATACGAAATAGGAGATATAGTAACTCTTAAGAAAGGGCATCCTTGTGGTGAGAATAAATGGGAGATATTAAGAACCGGTGTAGATATTAAATTAAAGTGTCTTGGCTGTGATAGACAAATTTGGGTTTCAAGAATCGATTTTGAAAAACGGGTTAGAAGAATTTTAGTGGATGAAAAATGGATTAGTATAATTCATCATAGACAGGAGCCCAAAGAATCATAGTGTAAATCCTTTGACATAAATTAGAATATAGTATAAAATTGTTATTAGCACTCGAATCATATGAGTGCTAATATTTTTAGTAAGGAGTAGATAATATGGAAAAAAAGGAATTTAAAGCTGAATCCAAAAGACTTCTTGATTTAATGGTTAATTCCATCTATACCAATAAGGAAATATTCTTGAGAGAACTAATTTCAAATGCTAGCGATGCCATAGACAAGATTTATTATAAAGCCCTTACTGATGAAAGTATAGTTTTCAATAAGAAAGATTATTTTATAAAGGTATCAGTAAATAAGGATAAAAGGGAACTGACCATATCAGATACTGGAATAGGTATGACAAAAGAAGATTTGGAAGACAACCTTGGGATTATAGCTAATAGTGGGTCTTTTGCTTTTAAGAAGGATAATGAACTTAAAGATGGATTTGATATAATAGGCCAGTTCGGAGTAGGTTTTTATTCAGCCTTTATGGTTGCAGAAAAGGTAACTGTAATAAGTAAAGCTTTAGGACAAGATCAAGCCAATAAATGGGAATCGGAAGGTGTTGATGGATACTCCATAGAGAATGCATCCAAGGATACAACTGGAACCGACATAATATTAAAAATAAAGGAATCTACTGAAGATGAAAATTATGATGAATACCTTGAAGAATATAGACTAAGAGGACTTATAAAGAGGTATTCAGACTTTATAAGATATCCTATTAAGATGGATTTAAGATCTAGTAAGCTTAAGGAAGGGTCTGAAGATGAATATGAAGAGGTAATGGAGGAAAAAACCCTAAATAGCATGATTCCTCTATGGAGAAAGAATAAAAATGAGATTAAAGATGAGGACTATATTAATTTCTATGCAGAAAAACACTTTGGTTTTGATGAACCCTTAAAACATATACACCTTAGTGTCGATGGTGTAGTTAAATACGATGCTATACTATATATTCCAAGTTCTGTACCATTTGACTTCTACACTAAGGAATATGAAAAAGGCCTTGAGCTATATTCCAGTGGAGTACTAATAATGGATAAATGTCCGGACCTTCTTCCGGATTATTTTGGATTTGTAAAAGGAGTTGTAGACTCAGAGGACCTATCCTTAAATATATCTAGAGAGATGCTGCAACATGATAAACAGCTTAAACTCATGGCAAAAAAAATAAAGGAAAAGATAAAAGATGAACTTATGAATCTTTTAAAGGATGATAGGGAAAGATATGAAAGTTTCTTTAATAGCTTCGGAAGACAACTAAAATACGGAATATATACTGAATTTGGTATGAATAGGGACCTTTTAGAAGACCTGTTGATTTTCTATTCCTCCAAGGAAAAGAAATTAGTTACACTTAAAGAATATGTAGAAAGAATGACTGAAGACCAGAAATATATATATTATGCAAGTGGTGAATCCATAGATAGGATAGATAAACTTCCTCAGGTAGAATTTATCAAGGATAAGTATGAAGTGCTTTATTTTACAGATGAAGTAGATGAATTTGCTATCAAGGTTCTTAGAGAATATAAGGAAAAGGAATTTAAATCCGTTTCTGCGGCAGACTTGGAATTGGATAAGGATGGAGATAAAAAAGAAGACTCTGAGGAAAATAAGGATTTATTAGAAGCTATGAAGAAAGTATTAAAGGATAAGGTAAAGGAAGTAAAAATATCCTCAAGACTTAAGAATCATCCTGTATATCTGGCCAGCGAAGGAGAAGTATCTATAGAGATGGAGAAAATATTAAGTCAAATGCCTCAGGGTGAAACTATAAAGGCTGATAAGGTACTTGAAATAAATCCTAACCACAAGGTATTTGACCGTATTAAAGATGCATTTGAAAATAACGAGGAAAAGTTAGGGCTTTATACAAATCTTTTATATAATCAAGCCCTTCTTATAGAAGGATTACCTATAGAAGACCCAGTAGAATTTACTAATAATATTTGGGAGCTTTTATAACGAAGTGAAGATATAACCCACCTCGTTGCAATGGTGTGAAGTAATTGCTACGCAATTACCTCTGATATTTAAACTAATAAAATAACTGCCAGGATTGATTTTCTGGCAGTTATTTCATGACTTATTATGAATTTTTGTAAATCTTAAGTTCTTGGTATACAGATTATTTGACCTATCTGTAAATTATTAGGATTTACATTAGGATTAGCCCTCTGAATTGCTTCTACAGTGGTGTTATATCTTTGAGCAAGTGTATAGAAAGTGTCTCCTGCTTTTACTGTATAAGCAAATGTTCCCGAAGGGCATGTTGGTGGTGGAGTAGGAGTACAATTTACACCAAGTGCAGTCCAAGTAGCTACACCTACGATTCCATCTACAACAAGACCTTTGCTTCTTTGGAAATTCCTTACTGCTGCTTCAGTTCTTGGACCAAAGTCTCCATCTATAGGGCCTGGGTCAAATCCTTGATTTCTTAGTAGTGTTTGAAGCTCACGGACTTTTGGACCGGTACTGCCTCTTCTTAGGGTTGGACAGGCCTCACCAGGTGGTGGAGTAGTAGTTGGTATACAAATTACTTGACCTATAAACAATCTATCAGGGTCAATTCCAGGATTAGCAGCTAATAAGGCATCTAGAGAAACACCAAATGTCCTAGCTATTAGGAAAAATGAATCACCTGCCTTAACCGTATAAGGCATTCCATTTGGACAATTTATCGACATAATTCAACCTCCTCTTCAATGTTTTCTATACAGTATATTCATTACAAATATTAAAGGTTACAAATAAAAGGGCCATTAAGCAATGCTTAATGGCTGATTATGATACTAGCAATCTCTTCCGCCAAACATATCACAATTACAGAAGATTATTACTAATAACAAGAAAAAGAATAATAGTGAGTTGTCTACACAACCTTCGTCCCGTCTTCCGCCAATTAAATTACCCATATTTAATCCTCCTTTGAAATTCTTAGAGAATAACTCTCATAATAGATTATGCAAATATAGGTAAAATGTTAATATTAATCTCATTTGTGGGATTAAACGAAATGAAATAAGAGGTGTATTCGGATAGGGATTCTTGTAGATTGGGTATATTAAAGATAGAATAATACAGGGGTGAGTTAATTGAAAAATTTTAAATTTTATAGTCCAACTAAGATAATATTCGGTCAAGGCTCTGTAAACCAGTTAGGTAGACAGATAGCAGGAAAATATAAAAGTATTCTTCTTCATTATGGTGGAGGAAGTATTAAGAAATCAGGTTTATATACAGAAGTTATGAATATCCTTAAGGAATATGATTGTGAAATCTATGAATTATCAGGTGTAGAGCCAAATCCAAAGTTAAGTCTTGTAAGACAGGGTGTAAAGCTTGCTAAGGAAAAGGATATTGATTTAGTCTTAGCTGTTGGGGGTGGTAGCGTAATAGACTCAGCAAAAGCCATTGGAATTGGAGCAATGTATGATGGGGATGTTTGGGATTTTTATACGGGTAATGCTAAGGTTAGAAATAGTATACATGTAGGAGTAATCCTCACATTTCCTGCAACTGGTAGTGAGGCCAGCATGGGAAGTGTAATTACTAATGAGAATGGTTTAAGAAAGCTTGCAGTAAACCATGATATTATTCGCCCACAATTTGCTATTTTGGATCCAGAATATACCTTGACACTTCCTTCTAAACAGACTTTTGCCGGTATTATGGATATATTAAGCCATGTTTTTGAAAGATATTTTACGAATGTAAAAAATGTGGATTTAACAGACCACCTATGTGAAGGAACTATGAAATCCGTAATTAAGAATGCCTATATATTGAAGAAGGACCCAAAGAATATGGCAGCAAGGTCAGAAATAATGTTAGCTGGGACTATTGCCCATAATGGTGTTTTAGGTATTGGTAGAGAAGGAGACTGGGCAAGCCATGGTATTGGTCATGAAATGAGTGCCCTATATGGAACCACCCATGGTAGGACCCTTAGTATTATCTTTCCTGCTTGGATGAAATATGTTTATAAGGACAATCTAGATAGGTTTGCACAATTTGCGACCAATGTATTTGGAGTATCTCTAGTAGATAAGACCTTAGAGGAAGTAGCCCTTGAGGGAATAAATAGCCTTATAACCTTTATTAAGGATATGGGTTTACCTGTATCATTTAAGGATGAAGATCTTCCCGTTGATAAGTTTGACTTTATGGCAGAAAGGGCTACTGAAGGTGGGAGAAGTCTTGGTTCATTAAAGGTTTTAGACAAGGAAGATGTGGTGGATATATATAATTTAGCAAGGTAATAGAAGGTAATTGTATAAAAATCGGAAAAACTGGGACACAAAGTCCTGTCCCTAATGTCCCAAAAGGAATTAACATGGATTTTACATTTCTCCTTGAATAGATTTAACAATAGGCATTTATACTAAGAGTATAAATTAAATTTGAAGGAGAGATTATATAAATGAAGAAGATTATAAGTTTAGCTTTAGTAGCAATTATGATTTCAGTATTTGCAGTAGGATGTACACAAGCTCAAGAACCAGCTCCGGCCGAAACACCAGTAGAAGAGCCAGCAAGTGATTTTGATACAAGCGAAACAATCAATGTAGTAAGTAGAGAAGATGGTTCAGGTACTAGGGGAGCATTTATAGAAATCCTTGGTATCCTAGAAAAAGATGCTAATGGAAACGAAATAGACAGAACTTATGAAGAAGCTATTATTCAAAATGGAACAGACGGAGTATTAACTACTGTAGCAGGTGATGAATATGCTATAGGATATATATCCCTTGGTTCATTAAATGATACAGTTAATGCAGTTAAAGTAGAAGGTGTTGAAGCAAATGCTGAGACTGTAAAAAACGGTTCATATAAGATAGCAAGACCATTTAACGTAGCTTATAAGGGAGAATTAAATCCATTAGCTAAAGACTTCTTAGACTTTATCCTAAGTGCTGAAGGACAAGCAATCGTAGAAGAAAAAGGATATGTTCAAGTTGGAGAGCCAGCTGCTTATGCTGGAACTGAACAAAGCGGTAACTTAGTAGTAGCTGGATCAACATCAGTAACTCCGGTAATGGAAAAATTAGCTGAAGCTTATCAAACAATGTATCCAGGAGTTACTATTGAAATCCAATCATCAGGTTCATCAGCAGGTATGCAAGCGGCTATAGAAGGAACAGCCGAATTAGGAATGGCTTCTAGAGCTCTTAAGGATTCAGAGCTAGCTGAATTAACAGGTCAAACTATAGCTATGGATGGAATTGCAGTAATCACTAACAAGGCAAATACAATTAATGATTTAACTATGGATCAAATTCAGTCAATCTATATTGGTGAAACAACTGAGTGGAGTGCAGTTGAAAAGTAAATTTTATGTCCCCCAAACAATAAGTATAGCCTAGCAAAAGCTAGGCTATACTTATTTAGATGAGATTAATCAAAAGCCAATTTCTCATAAAATATATTTTACATAGATTTAACATTACAAGATTATAGATTTTACATAGAATTGGTACAGTATATTTGACAAATTTCGCGAAGAAGAGGGGAAAAAAATGAAAGCTAAATCTTACGAAAGTTTTATGAAAGGCGTATTTATGTTATCAGCAATGGTTTCTATCTTTGCTATTATACTAATATGCTTTTTTATTTTTGCTGGAGGACTTCCATTTATAGCTGAATATGGAGTTATGGAGTTTTTATTTGGGACTCAATGGAAACCGTCTAATACACCACCGTCTTATGGTATATTGCCAATGATATTGGGGTCTGTTTATGTTACTTTGGGAGCTATAGTATTAGGTGTACCTATAGGTATATTAACGGCTACTTATCTATCAAAATTCTGCAATAGGAGGCTCTATAAAGTATTAAAACCTTGCATAAATCTTATGGCAGGTATTCCATCCATAGTATATGGGTTTTTTGCCTTAACATTAATCGTACCAATAATGAGAGAGATTTTTGGTGGAACGGGAATGAGCATAGCAACGGCATCTATACTTTTAGGAATTATGATACTTCCAACTATAATCGGTATGTCTGAAGCTTCAATAAATGCTGTACCCGATTCATACTATGAAGGCAGTGTAGCCCTTGGAGCTACCCATGAGAGAGCAGTTATGTCCGTAATGCTTCCTGCTGCCAGATCTGGAATATTATCATCAGCAATTCTTGGAATCGGTCGTGCAATCGGAGAAACCATGGCAGTAATACTGGTAGCGGGAAATCAGCCTAGATTGCCTAAGGGTCTTTTTAAAGGTGTTAGAACTATGACTACAAATATAGTTATTGAAATGGCATATGCTGCAGATGCACACAGAGAAGCCCTTATTGCCACTGCTGTAGTATTATTTGTCTTTATATTGATAATAAACGGCTTGTTTATGATAGTAAAAAGGAGGGGAGCAAATTGAGTAAGATAATAAGATTTATAGTTAATCTTTCTGCATTACTAACTTTTGGAATTCTTTTATTTATAATTGGATATATTCTTGTGAGAGGAGTGCCATATCTTAAACCATCCTTGTTTGAATATAAATATACTTCCCAAAACGTATCAATGCTTCCATCTATTATAACGACTATTATGTTGATATTGTTAACCTTATTGGTTGCAACACCTATCGGAGTATTTACAGGATTTTATCTGGTTGAATATGCAAAGAAGGGGAATAAATTAGTTGAAGTAGTCAGAATAGCTACTGAAACCCTTTCAGGTATTCCATCAATAGTATATGGATTGTTCGGTATGTTGTTTTTCGTAATTAGACTAGGCTTTCAGTATTCTCTTTTAGCCGGTACATTGACTGCAGCAATTATGGTATTGCCACTTGTAATCAGGGCTACAGAAGAAGCCTTAATGTCAGTAGATGATAGTTTAAGGGAGGCAAGCTTTGGTTTAGGAGCAGGAAAACTCAGAACAATTTTTAGGATAGTGCTACCTGTAGCCATGCCTGGCATCCTTTCCGGAGTCATATTGGCTATAGGACGTGTTGTAGGTGAGACAGCCGCTTTGATGTTTACATTGGGTACAGCTACAAAGATACCTAATGCATTAGCTTATTCGGGAGCATCAGGTCGTACCCTTGCTCTTCATATGTATATGCTTTCATCGGAAGGTATGCACGTTAACGAATCCTATGCAACAGGAGTTGTTTTACTAATTATTATATTATTGATAAACAGCTTGTCCACATTTTTAAGCAACAAGCTTACAAAGGGGAGATAAATTTGAGTAAAATAAGTATAAAGAATATGGATTTGTTTTATGGTGATTTTCAGGCTCTTAGGAACATAAATATGAATATAGAGACCAATGAAATAACAGCATTTATAGGACCATCAGGATGTGGTAAGTCTACACTATTAAAGAGTTTAAACCGAATGAACGATTTGGTAGAGGGTTGTAGAATTACAGGTGATATACTATTAGATGGTGAAGATATTTATAAAAATAACTTTGATGTAAACATATTAAGAAAAAGAGTTGGAATGGTCTTTCAAAAGCCTAACCCCTTTCCAATGAGCATATATGATAATATTGCCTATGGTCCTAGAACTCACGGTATAAAGAGCAAATCCCAGCTTGATGAAATTGTTGAAAAAAGCCTTAAAAATGCAGCTATTTGGGATGAAGTTAAAAATGATTTAAAAAAGAATGCCTTAAGAATTTCCGGTGGACAACAACAAAGGATTTGTATAGCACGTGCCTTAGCAGTAAATCCTGAAGTTCTTCTAATGGATGAACCAACAAGTGCCTTGGACCCTATTTCTACTGCAAAAATAGAAGACCTTGTGCAGGAGCTCAAAAGTGATTATACTATAGTTATGGTAACTCATAATATGCAACAAGCAACCAGGGTTTCTGATAAAACTGCGTTCTTTCTAACAGGTGAAGTAATTGAAACCGGAAAAACGGAGGATATATTCTCTGTACCAAAGGATAGACGTACTGAAGACTATATTACAGGAAGATTTGGTTAAGACTAAATGGGAGTGATAATATGAGGAATAGGTTTGATAAGGAATTAGAATTGTTAAATGCAGATTTAATTGAAATGGGAAATCTTATTGAGAGCCAAATTGAGGCAGCTATAACGGCCCTCATAGAACAAAATGTAGATTTAGCTAGAAGGGTTATTAAAGGTGATGTAGAAGTAAATAATAAAGAGAAGGACATCGAATCTAGATGTATGAAGCTCTTATTACAGCAACAACCTGTGGCTGGGGACCTAAGACTCATTTCTTCGGCTTTAAAGATGATTACGGATATGGAAAGAATAGGTGACCAAGCAGAAGATATATCAGAAATAACTATCTTCCTTGCTAATGAAAAATACTTTAAGGAATTAGTTCATATTCCTCAAATGGCTGAAGAGGTTAAGAAGATGGTTAAGGGGAGTATTGATGCCTTTGTAAGAAGAGACCTTAATCTAGTATTAGAGGTAATAAAAAATGATGACAATGTAGATGAGTTATTTGATATTGTTAAGGGAGAATTAATAGATAAAATAAGGGAAAATATTGAACATTCTGAACAGGCCTTAGATTTATTGATGATAGCTAAATACTTTGAAAGAATAGGTGATCATTCACAAAACATTGCAGAATGGGTATATTTTGCAATAACCGGTGAACATTTTACTTATGATATATTAAAGGGGTAATGTGTTTTTAAAGCTTTTTTCCTGAAGTAAGAGGGAGTGATAAGATGGCCATGATCTACTGCGTCGAAGACGATGAAAGCATAAGAGAGTTAATTTTATATGCCTTGAGAAATAGTGGGTATGAAGCAAGGGGGTTTGAAAGTGGAGAGATTCTTTTCAATAATCCCCAGCCTGAACTTATCCTCCTTGATATAATGCTTCCTGGAGATGATGGCTATACCATATTAAGAAATTTAAAAACAAATGAAAAAACAAGTGATATACCGGTTATCATGCTTACATCTAAGACAAGTGAATATGATAAGGTAAAGGGCCTTGATATGGGTGCAGATGATTATATCGAAAAACCATTTGGTGTAATGGAGCTCATTTCTAGGATAAAGGCTGTTCTTAGAAGGAGTACAAGGTCGGAGGAGTCTAATGAAGTGATTTGTGTAGAGGATATATGTATCGATAATAGAAAACATGAGGTAAGGGTTGATGGTAATGAAATAACCCTAACATATAAGGAATATGAGCTTCTTAGCTATTTGATGAAAAATAAGGGCCTAGTCGTATCTAGGGATAAACTTATAAATGAAGTGTGGGGTTATGATTTTGAAGGTGAATCCAGAACTGTAGATGTTCATATAAGAACTTTAAGGCTAAAGCTAGGAGATGCGGGTAAGCTTATACAAACCATTAGAAGTGTTGGCTATAAGATAGGAGGATAACTGTGGGTAGAAGGATTTATCAATATCTAGTCATACTTATCTCTATAATCGTTATCACTACTTCTTTAATGCTTAGCTTTTTATTTTATGATATTCATATGAAAGATCCAGATGGAGGCCTAAGTCTTAAATCCATTTTGTCTATGACTCTACCAGCTACTATGGGTATTTTGTTATTTATCTTGGTATTTCTCTATTTCCTTTCTTCTAAATTGACCTCTAGTATTCTTAAACCACTAGGGCAAGCAGCGCAGGAAATTGAAAGCATCTTAACCGGCAATGAAGTGGAAAATACTTCAAACTATAAGGAATTAGAGCCCTTTATTGTAACTATCAAGAAGCAAAAAGAAGAGATAGAAAAGTCCATTAATGTATTAAAAGAAACAGAGAAATACAGAAGAGAATTTACTGCAAATGTAAGCCATGAGCTAAAAACCCCCTTAACATCCATCAATGGATATGCTGAGATGATAGCTTCAGGAATTACAAATGAAGAGGATACAAAGAAATTTGCAAGGACGATCCATAAGGAAGGCTTAAGGTTATTGGATTTAATAGAATCCATACTTGTTTTATCAAAGATAGAAAGTCAGGTTGAGATTGTTGACATTTCAAACGAACCTGTAGACCTACACGAAATTGGACTAAATACCGTATCTAGGCTTAGGAATATAGCTGAAGAAAGGCTTGTTGAATTAAATTATGTAGGAAATAAAGCCATAATCAATGTAAATAAGCAAATGATGGAAGATTTATTTTCAAACCTTATAGATAATGCCATTAAGTATAATAAGGCAAATGGGCAGGTTGATGTAGTTGTCTATGAAGAAGGGAATAATGCAATAATAAAGGTTAAAGATAATGGAATGGGAATATCCAAAGAAGACCAAGCCAGGATATTTGAGAGATTCTACAGGGTAGACAAGTCTAGGTCTAAGAAGATTAGCGGAACGGGTATAGGCCTATCCATAGTCAAGCATATTGTAGAATACTACCAAGGTAATATATCCCTAATAAGCGAAAAAAATCAAGGAACTGAAATAGTGGTAAGCTTGCCAAAAGGACTAATATAATCCTTTTTTGTTAGCTTTGATATGTGGATTTTTATATGGAAAATCCAAAAAAATTGCATAAAGATATTATGGACTGTTTTTCACTTGAAAAACAGTTATTTTTTTGTCTTGAATATATTTAGATTTAGTGTTATAATAACTTGATGAAAATTTTTTGAAGAGTTTTTTGAAGAAATTTTCTCCTTGCTCTATCAAAGAATAGAGCCGATAGTCCACAAGGAGGTGAAACACATGAGAAAATATGAAGGCGTTT
>CAZIMA010000038.1:0-12574 GCA_964540195.1 uncultured Tissierella sp. | reverse complement strand
TCCTTGGGCATTTTGGTAAAGTATTTCTGCTTCTACTCCAAGCTCTTCTAATCCATCTTCAAATCCACGTCTTGCATCATCAAGGGCAGGGTGCTCAGCTAATTGGCTTATTCCTATTGTATATTTTGCCCCACCGCTATTTTTACTAGATGTTGAACTTCCTGTGCTACATCCTGTAAGTGTTAACAAACCTGCTAATCCTACTGCCATTAATTTACTAATATTTACCTTTTTCATCTTATTTCCTCCTTTTATTTTGCCTAATAAAAAAATCTTTCGCTCCTATAAATACAGCTTAAGCTATATTCATAGGGACGAAAGATTATTAATCCGCGGTACCACCCTAATTATGACAATGTCATCACTCAATCAGACCTAACAGTCTTATCCCCTATAACGATGGGCTTTCGGATTCGTCTACTTGCAGTAACGTTTAACGAATCTGCTATGGAGTGAATATTACATATCGTCTTCATGCTGGCTTTCACCTTTCCAGCTCGCTGTAAAAAAGATGGGATATCTTTCTCTCCGTCAAAGCATTTAATTTATTATTAGAATCTATCTTAATACCATAAAGAAAAAAAGTCAATAGATTTTTTAAAAATATTTAGATGATTTCCAATATACTATTCGTTTAAGCTTAAATGATTTTGACATAAATAATGAAATATATTAACATTAAGATTATAGCTAAGTAAATTGGGTAATTTAAGTAGGTGATGGACAATTGTCTAGATTACTATTTTAAAAACTATTTATGTAAAAAATATATAGGAGTGATAGGATGTCAGAGGAATTAAAGGGTAAAGCATTACAAAAAAAGTTAACTAAAAAATATAATAATGCTTGGGAACAGCTTAAGGATGGAGAACTTGACAAGGTAATGGATTTTGCTGAAGGCTATAAGGATTTTCTTGATAAGGGGAAAACTGAAAGGGAATCCACTGATGAAATAGTAAAACAGGCTTCAGCTAAGGGGTATATATCCTTTGAGGAAGTAATGGCTAAGGGTCAAGTTACAGCAGGAGATAAAATATATGCTATAAACAAAGGAAAAGGTGTAGTTCTATTTTCCGTAGGTTCAAAGGGTCTAGATAAGGGAATGAGAATAATAGGAAGCCATCTAGATGCACCTAGACTTGACTTAAAAGCAAATCCCCTATATGAAGATGGGGGAATTGGAATGCTTAAGACTCACTATTATGGTGGAGTTAAGAAGTATCAATGGGTTGGAATACCACTAGCCCTACATGGTGTGTTATTTAAGAGAAACGGGGAAAAGGTAGATATAGTTATTGGAGAGGATGAAAAAGATCCTGTTCTATATATAACTGACTTGCTTCCACACTTAGCTAAGGACCAAATGGATAAGAAGATGGGTGAAGGAATAACAGGTGAGGGTTTAAACCCAATCATTGGATCTATCCCTTATAAGGATGATGACCTAGAAGAGAAGGTAAAATTAAATATCTTAAATATTCTAAATCAAAGATATGGAATAGAAGAGGAAGATTTTACAGTTGCTGAAATTGAAATAGTTCCTGCAGGCAAGGCAAGGGATGTAGGCATAGATAGAAGTATGATAGCTGCTCATGGACATGATGACAGGGTGTGTTCATATGCTGCTCTTGAGGCTGTTTTCAATGTAGCTAGTAGTGAAGAAAATATTGTAGGTTTATTTGTAGATAAAGAAGAAGTAGGAAGCATGGGTAATACAGGTATGGAATCTACATTCTTTGAAAATGTAGTAGCAGAACTTCTTAACCTACAAGGAAAAACTTCTTATTTGGACTTAAAGAGGGCATTTAGTAATTCTAAGGTATTATCAGGGGATGTAACAGCAGGCTTTGATCCAAACTTCCCAGATGTTCACGATAAGAGAAATGGAGCCTTTATAGGAAAAGGTGTAACAATAAGTAAATATACGGGTTCTAGAGGTAAATCCGGCTCAAATGATGCTAATGCAGAATTCTTAGCCCATATTAGGGAGGTCTTTAATAAACATGAGGTAACATGGCAAGTAGGAGAGCTTGGTAAAGTTGACCAAGGGGGTGGAGGAACCATAGCTTATATTTTAGCAAATAAAGGAGCTGAGGTAGTAGACTGTGGAACTCCAATGTTAAGTATGCATGCTCCTGTGGAGTTAGTAAGTAAAGTTGACCTTTATGAAACCTATAAGGCATATATGGCCTTTTATCAAGCTTAAGCAAAGTAGTTTGTAAGCCAGATATCTAATAGGATATTAAAAATCTGATAGGATAGTAAGTCCTGTCAGATTTTTTCTTATATGTTCGCTCTTGAATTATTAATTGTATTAATGTAGAATGGTAGAAATATTAAAGGACTTATAGACCAAAATGGAGTTGAAGAGATGACGGTAGAAAGTGTAAAAAAACAAATAGAAGAGAAAAATTTAGATTTAAAAGTATTAGAATTAAATGAAAGCACAGCTACGGTGGAATTAGCAGCAAGTGTCCTAGGGGTTGAGCCGGCAAGAATTGCTAAAACAATGGCCCTAAGGCTTAAGGAAAGGGACGTTTTAGTAGTAGCCAAAGGAGATGTAAAGATAGACAATAGGAAGTTTAAGGATTATTTTAATGAAAAGCCAAAGTTTATTGGTGCAGACGACCTTATGGAAGCTACAGGACATCCTGTGGGAGGAGTATGTCCCTTTGGATTAAGTAAGGATTTAGATATCTATTTGGACCAGTCTTTAAAGGTTTTTGACCACGTATTTCCGGCAGCGGGAGAGCCTAATACCTGTTTAAAAATCGATGTTGATTATCTATTTGAGACAACTAAGGGAATATGGATAGATGTGTGTAAGTAAAAAAGTTTCTAAATTAAATATTTAAGCCCAGCACTTATGCTGGGCTTTGTTTTTAAAGTTCCGGAATTAAATCATTCATAATTATATCATCATAGCTTTGTCTCTTAACCATAAGCTGTGATTTTCCATCCTTTACAAGGACTACAGCAGGAATTTGGTTTCTATTGTAGTTGCTTGCCATAGTATAACAATATGCTCCTGTAGATAATATGGCAAAGGTGTCTCCTCTTTCGGGGGTTGGAATTTTTATATCTCTTATGAGTATATCTCCTGATTCACAACATTTACCGCTGATAGTAACAGTTTCCTTCTTAGGTAAATCAGCCTTATTTGCAATTATACCCTCATATACAGCTTGATAAAGAGCAGGTCTTATATTATCAGTCATACCGCCGTCTACTGATACATATTTTCTAATTCCAGGTATCTCTTTTATTGTTCCAATTGTATAAAGGGTAATTCCAGCTTCACCAACTATGCTTCTACCAGGTTCAATGACAACTGCAGGTCTTTGGATTCCCATATCATCAGAGAATTTTTGAATTTTTTCCATCATAGGGTCTAAGAAGTAGGAATAAGGCTTCTTATTATCGGCATCCGTATATCTAATTCCAAATCCACCACCTATATTGAGTTCCTTTGGAGTGAAGTCGAATTTATTCATAGTTTCCTTTATTAAATTGAGTGTAATATCCAAGGCACCTAAATGTGAAGCATGATCATGTAGCTGAGAACCAACATGAAAATGGAAGCCCAAGAAGTCTACATACTGAGACTTAATAGCTTTTTCCACAGCAGGATATATAATGGCGTTGTAGAGAGGTATACCAAATTTGGAATCCTTCTTGCCGGTAACTATATAGTCATGGCTATCACTTCTTACTCCGGGTGTAATTCTATATAGGATATTTGTCTTTTTTCCTTTTTCTTTACATATTTTTTCGATTAGGTCCAGTTCATCCAAACCATCTACGATGATTCTTCCTATACCATAATCTATGGCCATTTCAAGCTCTTCTATGGATTTATTATTTCCGTTGAATTCGATCTTTTCAGCCGGAAAATCAGCCTTAATAGCAGTATAAAGTTCGCCTCCAGAAACTACATCGAGACAAAGCCCTTCTCTTTCAACAAGCTTACACATTCCAAGTGTTAAAAAGGCCTTAGCGGCATAGGCTGCCCTAGTGTTCTCATATTTATCTAAAAAGCTCTTTCTTATTTCTTCACATTTTTCAACTATTGCAGTTTCAGACATTATATAAAGTGGCGTTTTATATTCTTTAGCCAGCTCTATTGTATTACATCCATCAAAATATAAATTTCCATCCTTTATCTCGTAATTCATATGTTCACCTAATCCCTTTCGAGTTTATTCTTCTTTAATCGAGCTTTAGTTATTCTGTATAATAGCATGATGACTGACTCATGTCAATAATTATTAAATTATGGAGCCTCAATTTACATATAACTTTGATTTTGGGGTATAGATATGTTAGGAGGGATTTAGTTTGAGAAGGAAGAAATTGTTTTTAATTTTATCAATACTTATAATGGGGATAATAATTTCAGCATGTAGCCCTAGGAATAATTCGAATTTAGAAGAAGAGCTTCAGGCCAAGAACGACATCATAGCCACATTAGAATCAGAAGTTGAAGCCCAAGAGGAAGAGATAAATACTCTTATTGAAAAAATAAGTGAATTGGAAAATCAGACCCCATCACAAACAAATTCATCTTATATAAGTACTGCTCTTGAGGCTGTAGAACTATTGGCAGATGAGGATATGAATGGTCTGGCTGCTATGGCCCATCCTGTAAAGGGTATTAGATTTACTCCATATTCTTATGTTGATACTGGTGCAGACCAGGTATTTAATCCTACACAAATTCAAAATTTAATGACTGATACCACCATCTATACTTGGGGAAGTTATGATGGGTCAGGAGAGCCTATTAACAAGACCTTTGCTGATTATTATGATGAATTTGTATATGATGAGGACTATGCAAATCCTTATATAATAGGTAATAACACCCTAATCGGGAAGGGAAATAGTCTGGATAATCTAACTGATGTCTATACAAATGGAGAGTTTGTAGAATTTCATTTTACAGGATTTGATCCACAGTATGAAGGTATAGACTGGTCAAGTTTAAAACTGGTCTTGGAAGAGAGTGGAGGAGACTGGTATATAGTAGGTATTATCCATAGTCAATGGACGATTTAAAAAGGCAGGATTCCTGCCTTTTTAAATCGTTTATTCTAAACCTTCAATTTCTTTATACCTTTCATATGCTTCATCCTCTTCGGAAAAGAAAGGACTTCTTCTTCCGGCTAAATACAAACTAGAAGGTATAAATGTATAGTTTACTTCAGGATAGGATATAAAATCCTCTTCATAATATCCTGTGTTATATAGCTGTTCTTCATCTAGCAAAGGTTGTCTTTCTAGATTATCAAGCTCCTCTTTATCAAATGGCGAATCATAGTTTTTGGATTTTACCATATTAACACCTCCAAGACTATTTTAACCAATTCACAATGTAGAATGCATAATTCCGCAGAAAAAAGGAGACCCTCAAAGGATCCCCTAACAACTCTTACCTGTATTAGAATGCCGGAACTACTCCGCCATCATAATTTTCTTCAATATATGCTCTGATTTCATCGGATTGTAATGCTTCTATTAATTTAATAAATTTTTCTTCCTTTTCTTCACCAGCTCTTATAACAACGATGTTTGCGTATGGTGATTCCTTACCTTCTACAACAATACCATCATCAACTGGATTTAATCCTGCTTCTAAAGCATAGTTTCCATTTATAACAGCACCATCAAGTTCTCCTAATACCCTTGGAAGAGTAGCTGCTTCTAAAGCTGTTATCTTAAGGTTCTTTGGATTTTCAGCTATATCTTTTTCAGTAGCTTCTAAGCCTGCACCTTCATTAAGCTTAATAAGTCCATTGGCTTCAAGTAAAAGAAGAGCTCTACCACCGTTTACTGTATCGTTAGGAATTGCAATCTCTGCTCCTTCTGGAATCTCATCAAGTGATTTTGCTTCAGTAGTATATAATGCCATTGGCTCTACGTGTACATTTCCAATTGAAACTAAATCTAATCCTTCTTTAGCAATAAAGTCATCTAGATATGGTTTGTGTTGGAAGAAGTTTGCATCAAGTTCTCCGTCAGCTAATGCAAGATTAGGTTTTACATAGTCAGTGAATTCGATTATTTCAAGTTCAATACCTTGAGCTTCTAAATCATCAGCTATTAGAGAAACTAATTTTGCATGTGGCTCTGGAGTAACACCTATTACGATTTTTTGTGGTTCAGCAGGTGTTTCTGTCGGAGTTTCAGCAGGAGTCTCAGCAGGTGTTTCTGCAGGTTTTGGTGCACATCCTGCAAGAACTGATAAGGACAATACTGCAACTAAAATTAAAGCAAATATTTTTTTCATTTACATACCTCCAAAATTTTAATTTTATTTAGAACCAAAAGGAAGATACCTTTGGTAGAAATCCATACTATTTCTTATTTAAGACCCTAGCCAATGTGTTGCCTATAAATTGTACAAATTGAACTAGTATTACTATAACTATTACTGATGCTACCATTACATCAGTTTGGAATCTATAGAGACCAAAGCGTATCGCTAAGTCTCCCAGTCCCCCTCCACCTATGGAGCCTGCCATAGCAGAATATCCAATAAGGTTGATTATAGTAAGGGTAATCCCATGTATTATAGAAGGAAGTGCTTCAGGCAATAAAACCTTTGTTATTATTTGTGGAGTAGTAGCTCCCATAGAAAGGCTAAGCTCAATTACACCTCTGTCTACTTCCTTTAAACTGCTTTCCATTACCCTGGCTACAAAAGGAGCAGCAGCTATAGATAGGGGGACTATGGTTGCAGTGGTACCTATAGTCTTTCCTATTAATAATTTAGATAAGGGGAATAATAATATCATCAAAATTAAAAATGGAAATGACCTTAATAGGTTTATAATACTGTTTAGAATATTGTTTAAAAGTGGCTTTTCCCAAATGCTACCTTTTTCGGAAACTACTAGTAGTATCCCTAGAGGGAAGCCCAACAATATTGAGAATATAGCGGAGAAAAATACCATATAAAGTGTTTCCGTCAATGAAGGTAGGATTAAATTAGCCATTTCTGCCATTATATTACCTCCACGTGCACATTTTCATCCTTTAAGAAGGACAGTGCTTTATTTATTTCTTCATCATCACCTGTGAATTCAAGGAGTAGATGACCTACATTTGTTGCATGAAGTTTATTTATATTGCCTGACAAAATATTTACATCAACGTTGAAGTTTTTGATGACCTTTGATACTATAGGTTTTTTAGAGCCTTCACCTAAATAGCTGAGTCTTATTATAGTACCTTTAATCTCATCAGTATTAATAATTTCTTCTGTAATATCAGTGGATACTGTATTGATAAAGGTTGCTGCTGTTTTGGTTTTAGGGTCTCTAAATAGGTTTTCAACTGTATTTACTTCAACTACTTGACCATTTTCCATTATTGCTACTTTATCACAAACTTCCTTTACTACTTCCATTTGATGGGTAATCATTACTATGGTTATTCCCAACTCATTTCTTATTCTATTTAAAAGGGATAAGATGGATTTAGTAGTTCTCGGGTCTAGAGCAGAAGTACCTTCGTCACTTAATAATACCTTTGGATTATTAGCGATGGCTCTAGCAATGGCTACACGCTGTTTCTGACCACCACTAAGCTGACTGGGGAAGGAATACTTTTTATCAGTTAATTCTACATACTCCAGTAATTCATTTACTCTTTTATCAATTTCAGGTTTTTTCCACCCTTCTAGCTGTAGAGGAAAGGCTATATTGTCATATACATTTTTTTGATAAAGGAGGTTGAAATGTTGAAAGATCATACCAATTTCCTTTCGCATTAAGCGAAGGGACTCCTTGTCTAAGCTTGTTATATCTACCTCTTCTATAAATATCTTACCTTCAGTAGGCTCTTCAAGCCTATTAATACACCTAATTAGTGTAGATTTTCCGGCCCCACTAAGGCCAATGATTCCAAAGATTTCTCCCTTTTCAATCCGAAGACTGACATTATCAACTGCTACTAAGTTATCTTTACCACTTATATATTTTTTAGAAAGATTTTGTATCTCAATCATCAAAGCACCTCTATCATTTAAGTATATGAAGCAATTTTTAAGCAATCACTTCAAATTACTGAAACGAGTTTGACTCGTTTTTAATCAAAAGTATAAACTCTTCCTGCAACTTTTTTTCAGAGTTTTTTTGTTAAAATAAAAAAGCCTCTCGATAAAAGAGGCGGCCGTCCTCTCTTATCTTGCGATACATGTCGCAGGAATTAGCACCTTGTCTTCACAGGTTGCCGGGTTTCATAGGGCCTTGTCCCTCCACCTCTCTTGATAAGAGTTAATGTAATTTAAAATTAATGATATTACATTTAGTAAGCTTTGTCAACTTATTTGTGTTTAAAATAAATTAAAACTAAAATCATGGTTTAAGAAAAAATGTAAAGTTATTCCAAAAACATATTTGAATAAAAAGAATCTATTTAGCCACAATAATTGTGAAGTCTAAATTGAAATGGAGGGAATATCTTTGGCTTTAAAGAATACTGTAAATTTACCAAATGTAACTCAACAGGAATTGAACTTAGTTAAGGAAATTGCTGGTGCTCATTTAACTATGAGTTGTAAGTTCAATGACTATGCAAATCATGCACAGGATACACAACTTAAGCAAATGTTACAACAATCAGCTAATGATGCTAAGACTACAGCAACAAACTTGATAAATTCATTATAGGAGGTTTAAAATGCAAGATAGAGAAATTGTTAATGACTTAATGGCTGGAGCCAAATCAAGTATAAATGCATACACAATGGCAATAGTTGAAACTTCAAACCAACAACTTAGAAGTACATGGAAGACCTTAAGAGATGAAGCTGAACAAATGCATTATCAGCTATATCAAATGGCAGAACAAAAGGGTTATTACATGCCAGCTCCACCGGCGCATCAACAAGATGTTCAAAAAATAAAATCTGGCCTATCCCAATCACTTACACAAGGCAATAGCCCAAGTAATCAAAGCCATATATATAGTAGTCCCGGAATATCTAATAAAAACGTTGACCAAAGCCAAATTAATAAAGGGATTTTTGAAGCCGGAAAAGTAACAGGTTCTGGAAAATTAACGGATGGGGTTAACCTACCATAAAGAAATCAAAAGAAGAAAAACAAATAAGACTAAAACAGAAACCTCAGGTTGCCCTGAGGTTTCTGTTTTAAAATTACAAGGTAATATTATTGGAAAATGGTTTAAGTGCTGATATACTAAGAGAAAAGAGGTGAGGATTTGAGGACCGGTATCGACATAGTTAAAATTGAGAGGATCAAAAACATTTTAGTGAAGAATAGTAGTGGATTTTATAGAAGGATTTTTACGCAAGGGGAAATAGAATATATAAGAAATAAAGATGAAAAGACAGTTGCCGGATTATATGCAGCTAAAGAGGCAATTAGCAAACTAGTAGGCACTGGAATTGGACAACTATCCTTTAAAGATATTGAAATATATCACGAAGATAGAGGTAAGCCTAGGGTAAAAATATTAGGAAAACTTGGAGATATGCTAAAGGCTTTAGAGATTGATGAAGTAGATTTAAGCATTTCTCATGAAGATGAATATGCCATAGCCATAGCAGTAGGTACTAAAGCAGTGAACTTTATGGAGGTGTCGGAAGACTTTAAGGGCCTTCTTCCGAATAGACAATTAAATTCACACAAAGGCACCTATGGAAGAATAGGTGTTATAGCTGGGTCCCCTGGTATGACCGGTGCTCCGTATTTAGCAAGTATGGCTGCTCTAAGAAGTGGAGCAGGACTTGTGTATAACATAGTGCCTTCAAGCATCGCTGATATTATGTCCACTAAGCACACAGAGGTTATCGTTAGAAGTTATGAAAATAATTCAGAATGTCTTAGCCATCTTAAGGATTTAGATGGGATTTTAGTTGGACCAGGTTTAGGTATGAATGAAGAAAAAAGAGAGTTGGTAAAGAGCATCTTAAGGGAGTTTAAAGGTCCTGTTGTACTAGATGCAGATGGGATAAATGTAATTGATGATGTAGATACTATAAGGAATAGAAATGACTTCACAGTAATTACACCACATCCGGGTGAATTAGCAAGATTACTAGGTAGGAGCATCCATGATATACAAAAGGATAGAATTTATTATTCTAAATATAGCTCTGATAAATATAATGTAATAAGCATCTTAAAGGGTCATGAGACTATAGCAGCCCATAAGGACATGTTATATATTAATAAATCAGGAAATCCTGGAATGGCTACAGCTGGTAGTGGTGATGTGCTTGCCGGTATGATAATAAGTTTTATATGTCAGGGAATTAGTGCCTTTGATTCTTCAGTCTTAGGGGTTTATTCTCATGGTCTAGCCGGCGACTTAGCTAAGGTCAGTAAAGGTGAATATGGGCTCATTGCAGGGGACATACTTAGTAATATTCCAAAGGCCTTGAGTTTAATCGAAAATCAGAGGTGATCTATTTGAAAAGGATTTTTCTTTTTACCATAATTATTACATTGTTACTTTCGTCTTGTAACTTTGATACTGAGAATAGGACCATAAGAAAACTAGAAAAACATCTAGATAAATATTCAAGTTATCATACAGAGCTAAAGATGAAAACCATAATGGATAAGAAGGAAAGTCAATATAGAATGAAAGAAACCTATACCTTGGGAAATAAATATAGGTTAGAAATTCTTGAACCATCTGAAAGTAAAGGTATAATAATCGAATATGATGGAGATAAAATATATATGCAACATGCTACACTAAAACAATCCATTTCCATTAATTCAGTAAAAAACTTCGATCAAGGACTGTTAATAGGAAAGTTTTTTAGAGATAGGGACAATATTAAATCTATTAAAGAAGAGGAAATAGATGGTGTCGACTACTATGTAATCTACAACAAGGTCCAAGATAAGAATAAATATAATCATGAGCAAATAATTTATCTGAAAAAGAAAGATTTTAAACCACATATGCTTAAAATTGTTGATGGAAATAATAAACCTAGGGTAATAATTGAGTATATCGATTTTAAATACACAAATGATTAGAGGTGTAAGAAATGAATTTATCAGAAACAAGAACGGTATGGTTGGAGATAAATTTAGATAATATTTTGGATAATTATAAGAGCATTAGGACCATAGTAGATGGAAAAGCAATGATAATGCCTGTATTAAAGGCAAATGCTTATGGTCATGGAGCAGTAGAGCTAGCAAGGCTACTGAAGAAAAATGGTGTGGAAAGAATAGCTGTTTCTATCATCACTGAAGCTATTGAGCTAAGAAAAGCAGGAATAGAAGGACCAATTCAGATTTTAAGCTATACACCTAAAGAACAGCTTGGTTCAATATTAGACTATGATATAGTTCAGGGAATTTATACCTATGAAGATGCTAAAGCCCTTTCCCATATGGCAGTTGAGAAGAATAAAACTTCTAAAATTCATATTAAGTTGGATACGGGCATGGGGAGGATCGGGTTTTTACCGACTGAAGGCTCAGTTGATGATATAATAAAGATTTCTAAGCTGCCCAATATAGAAATAGAAGGTATATTCTCACATTTTGCAAGGGCAGATGAATCGGATAAAATTCCTTCAAGAAAACAATATGAAAAATTTGATTGGGTTGTTAGAAAGCTTGAGGAATGTGGTATAAATATAAAATTAAGACATATATCTAATTCCGCTGCCATAATTGATTTGCCTGAATACAATCTTGACATGGTAAGGCCTGGAATAATCCTCTATGGTTATTATCCTTCAGGGCAGGTTAGTAAAGAGAATCTAAATTTAAAGCCTGCTATGACTCTAAAGGGAAAGATTTCTAATATAAAGACAGTGCCTGGAGATACAGGAATTAGTTATGGTCATAGATTTATTACTCTCAAAGAATCTGTTATAGCAACTGTGCCAATAGGTTATGCAGATGGTTATTCGAGGATGTTATCCGGTAAAACTCATGTTTTTGTAAAGAATATGAGGGCGTCAATACTTGGTAGCATCAATATGGATCAGGTTATGATAGATATAAGTGGTATAGAAGGGGTCCAAAGGGGTGATGAAGTAATCTTTTTCGGATATGAAAATCCAGAATATCCAACAGTTGAAGAGCTTGCAGGAATTTTGGGTACAATTAGTTATGAATTTATATGCATGATGGGAAGGCGCCTTCCAAGAGTTTATACTAGCAAGGGTGAAATAATTGCTATCAAAGATTATTTGTTAAGTGATGGAAATTAGACACTTGGAACAGATAGTTCTTCTTTAAAAGAGTTAGAAATAGGCCAAGAGGGTTGGTAATCCATAAATTGACTTATCCCAACCCCTTTTCTCTAATTTGCTAGGGGGTGAATTATATGACGGAAGTAAATAAAATACTTCCAATACTAAATAACAGTTCTAATCTTTTAATAGAGTCTTTGATATTCTATTTAATGGGAAAATGGGATCATGAAGAATACAGCAGATTAAAATGTGGATATTATGAAATGAGTCACATAAATTTAGCCCTTGCAGAGCTGGGATTAGTAGAAGACATGTCCGACTTGGATATGTACGTTGAAAGATTAGGGCGTGAGATATCGTGATTGTAAAAAG
>CAZIMA010000037.1:0-12576 GCA_964540195.1 uncultured Tissierella sp. | reverse complement strand
AAATCTAACTTCTATTGGGTTATTTATATACTTAAAACCACGCTTAAAAATCTTTTACATTGATCTTCTTTTCTTTTTTCGTACAATGCTTTCAGGGCATGAAACATATTATCATACTTTTCATAAGCTTTTTTATAGAGATATTCGATATGTGCTACTTCTAGAGGTTCAAGAAATAGTTGTTGTAATACCTCTACTAAGTAACTTTCCTCTTTAATCTGACCAACTAATAAATCATCTAGTGTAATGTCTTGCCCTCTGCCACTTTGGAATAGCAACCTTCTATACTTCATAATTGCCAGTAGTTCCGATTTGCTATTACACAAGATTTTTTTAAACTCTAATTGCTTATCAAGTTGATTCTCTGTAAGTAAATTGATCCAGTTTTTATTTAAGTTTTTCATATAATTTATCCCCCTTTTTCTTTTATAACAACTTCATATATTCCTTATACCGTTCAATTTGCTTTACCATTTCCTCTTTTTTATGAGCCTTACGAGGACTATTAATTATTTCCTCTAATTGTTCAACCCTATGTTTTAATCCCTTTTCTATTGCTCCCAATATTGCAGGATCATCCGTTGTAATAACCCAACCTAGTTTATCATCAATTTCTACACTCCACTTAATATCTAACATAATCTACACCACCTTTAATAGATTAGTATTGATACGGTCTGTCAAATCGTTGATGTATACCTTTAATATTACTTCTGCTTGTTTACCAATGATGTTTTCTTGTTCTAGTCTAACTTTGAATCTAGTTACCTTCTTCATGATGTAAAGAAAATCTTCTACTTTCATACATTTTACCTCCTCGGCTTATTATATCTCTACTTTATATAAAGTGTACCATATATAATATATATAGTCAACAATATATATTGATTAATTTATATAAATTTGATAATATAATTATAAGGAAGTGATTATAAATGATTAAAGTAAAAATAGATGAAATATTAGAACAACAAGGCAAATCTCTTTATTGGTTGGCTCAAGCTACAGAATTGACCTATCCAACCATCCATAAATTAGTAGGTGGAAATACTAAGTCAATCAGTTTTGATACGCTAGAAAGGATATGTAAGGCTTTAGAGGTTGATATATCCGATATATTAGAAATAGTTAAAAACGAATAATAAAAAAGCGTCTAGCCACTTAATAAATGACTACACGCTTTTCTTCTATTTATCTGATTCCTAATTTAATGATTTTAAATATCATCTTTGCAAATTCTCCTTGATTTATCATGAACTCTTTCATCCTTATTTCCTTCAGTTTATTTTTAATCATAAGTATCCCTCCATTGAAGATATATTCTATTTAAAAGTTTGAAATCCTTTATTTTCTATGCGATTTTTTAAAATAATAAAAAAGCAACTATCCACTATTAATTAATGAATACTTGCTTTTCTGTTATTTATATAGTAATAATTTTCTTTGGTGCGAAGGAAGAGACTCGAACTCTCACAGTGTTTCCACCAATAGCCCCTCAAGCTATCGTGTCTACCAATTCCACCACCCTCGCGTTATGCAACCTTTGTCATTGCTTCCAATATGTTTAGCAAGGAAATCACAGAGTAGTTATCATCACAAGATAGTGCGTCTACCAGTTCCGCCACTCCTGCATAAGGTATTCTATTTACATAGAACACCTTCTATTATTATAATGATTTTTTGTCAATATTTCAACTTTATTCTGGATTTATAGCTATAAAACATTTTTCAAGACCCTTATAGGGATTGAAAAATGTCGGTTTAAGGTCCCCTTTAATCTCACTATTATAGAGAATTGCCTTATTTCTAAAAAATAGACTTACATATGGCAAATCATTAATAATTAAATCTTGAAGTTCCATATACTTATCAACCTTTAATTCATTAGTTATAGACTTGTTTAATTCCAGAAGAAGTTGGTCCATTTTAGGATTTACATACTTTATAAAATTATCTTTATCTATTTGACTGCTGTGAAATAAGAAGGATAATTCAGGGATAAGGGAAAGATTCCACCCTAATAGGCCTATGTTAAAATCCCCTGATTTGATTTTGTTATTAAGAGCTTGCCATTCCAAGACCTCTTCCTCTTTAGTTAGATTTTCATCATAGTTAATATTAAAATCCAATATCGTATCGATACCAATCGACTTAAGATCTTCTCCTATCATCTGTGCTACCCTCAGCCTATATAGGTTCGTTGGATTGGTAACAAGTTTTAAACTAAGCTTATTACCCTCTAAGTCTTCCACCAAGCCGTCTTCATTTATATCTATATATCCAAGCTTGTTAAGTATTTCACGGCTTTGGTCCGGATTATAGCCATAAGCCATGGATTGATTTGATGATAAATAAGAGTTTGGATTTATTGGGACATCTGTAGCTGTTCCATGTCCTAGATAGATTTTTTGGATAATTTCCTGCCTATCTATTCCGTAATTAATTGCCTGTCTAAGTTTCCTTCCATTTTCTCCTTGAAATATTTCATTTCCAAAGTTGAAGGCAAGGAATTCATATTGAGAGGATACATATTCAATAATATTTATATTCTTGTTTTGCTTATACTTGTCCCAATCTACCCCAATAGATGGTGTTATATCTATTTGTCCTGCCTCGAATGCTGTCAAAAACAGTTCTTCATCATCTAATACGGTTCCCCTAACGATGGATATGGAGGGCTCTCCATCTCTATAATCCTTATTTGATATCAGCTTAATGCTTTTATTCTTATCATAGCTGTGGAACATAAAAGGTCCAGTTCCAATAGGAGTATAGTTGTCCGTCTCTAGTGCCGGAGAAGGAATGTGAGAAGGGACTATTGGAAATGTTAATACCTCCTTCATATTGCTAAATCCAAAAGGAAAATATATTTCTACATTAAAGTCATCTATCTTTCTGGCATTTATGTAACTAGAGCCTGGTGCCATAAAAGCTCCTAGGGCTGAATCCATTAGATTTAAATATGTCCCTTGTCCATTATAGGAACTAATAGCATTTATAGTATAGACAACATCATCTGCCGTAAACTCTTCCCCATCATGCCAAAATACATCCTCCTTTAGTTTCAATGAAATTCCGTTTTCCATAAGGGAATAGCTAGAAACCAGTTGAGGAACTGCTTCTAAGTTTTCATTGAATTGGAATAAGCCTTCGAAAATCAACTTGCTAAAATAGTGATAGCTTGTATTGTTAGTCATAAGGGGATTTAAGGTGCTAAATGATGTTAGGGGTAGGTTTACTTCTCCACCTTCAATAATTAAATAATCAATATCACCATCTATGGATTCCTTGTTTATAGATTCTAATTCCCCGCTACAACCTAAAAGGCTGCCAGATATTAATATTGCAGCCAGTAAAAGAATTCTTAATTTCAAAATATACCTCCTGCTAAAAAAATTGACAATACTACTCTAAGCATCAATGAAACTGCTCCAGGAATCTAAAGCACCGGTGAACCAGGTGAGTGATTTAGGTATCCACCTGGTTATGAATGTCCGTATATTAATTATAACATCTATATATATAGAATTAAAACTATCAGGTTTTTCCATATAATCTTTGTAGACCAACTTGTAAACCCTATAATTTAATTCTACCTTTTTAAGATAATCTTCTGTTTCCTTAAAAGGAATTCTATCAAGAGAAGAACCATCCCTACTGTACTCCATATTCTGCAGCCATTTACTTACATTGCCACTACCGGCATTATATGCAGCAAGGACCAAGGGTAATTTATTATCAAATTCCTGCATGAGGTTATTTATATACCAGGTTCCTATTTGAATATTTATATTAGGGTCAAATAGCATATCCTCATTATAATCTTTAATTCCAAGCTCCCTGGCTCCCCATTCTCCGGTTTGGCTAGCTATTTGCATCAAACCTCTGGCCTTCTTATGGGATATGGCTTCTTTATCATACTTGCTCTCTACGTTAATAATAGCCCCTATTAGAAATGGATCCACCCCTTGTTCCGTGGAATATTTATTTATATAATCTTTATAAGCTATGGGAAATATAAAGGAAACCATCAAGCCAAAAACAATTAATCCCATTAGGATGGTTACTATTAAACCGGTAATTCTATTGATTATTTTAAACACCAACTAATGCTCCCTCCATCAAACCTTTAGCTCTTCCAATAACTTATCTAGATTGTTTTCCAATTCCCCAAGGTTTCCATTATTATGAAGTATCCTAGTAGCTTTCTTCTTCTTTTCCTCAATATCCATTTGGGTCTTTATCTTGGCCATGGCTTCATAACTATCTATATTATCCCTCTCCATAAGGCGATTTAGCTGTGTCTCCTTATTGGTATATACCATCCATATCTCCTTGAGTGGTATCTCATATATTTTGAAATAATCAATAACTTCAAATAATAAGGGTACATCTATGAATATTACATCTTCTTTTAAGGATAATTCATCAATTTGGCACTTTATCTCTTCAAAAACCCTTGGATGAACTATTTTATTAAGTGTTAGCCTAAGGTGGTCGCTCTCAAATATTAGTCTAGCAAGTTTTTTTCTATTTAAACTCTTATCCTCCAGAAGGATCCTAAGGCCAAATGCTTCAATTATATCATTATATGCAGGCATGCCAATTTCCACAACCTGCCTAGAGATTTTATCGGCATCTATAACTGCATATCCTCTTTCTAAAAGCATCTTTGTTACAGTAGACTTACCGGTAGCTATTCCTCCCGTTAAACCTATTAAAGTACAATTACTTTGTATCATACCAACTATCTCCAATCATCATATCTACCTTTAAAGGAACTTTGAGTTTAGCAGCATTTTCCATGATATCCTTTACTAATTTTTGAATGGTTTGGATTTCTTCCCTGTGAACTTCAAGTATCAATTCGTCATGGACCGTAAGGATTAATCTGGATTTGAGCTTCTCTTCTTTGAGTTTGTTAAACACTCTAACCATGGCAATTTTGATAATATCGGCTGCACTTCCCTGTATTGGAGTATTCATAGCAATTCTCTCTCCAAAGGAACGTACATTGAAGTTTTTAGCATTTAATTCAGGTATATATCTTCTTCTATGGAGAACCGTCTCCACATAGCCATTTTTCTTTCCTTGGGCCACTGTTTCATCCATATATTTTCTTACTAAGCTAAAGTTTTTAAAATAATTGTCTATATATTCCTTAGCCTCTTTTCTTGAAATATTAAGATCCTTTGATAAGCCAAAATCTGAAATTCCATAGACTATACCAAAGTTTACTGCCTTTGCCCTATACCTTAATTCCGGGGTTACATCCTCTAAATCCACATGGAATACCTGGGAAGCCGTTCTAGTGTGGATGTCCTCTTCATCAATAAAAGCTTGAATCATCTTGGGGTCCTCTGATATATGGGCTAAAACCCTTAATTCAATTTGGGAATAATCCCCATCAAGCAGGGTAAATTCAGGGCTTTCTGCAATAAAAGCCTTTCTAATCCTTCTACCATCCTCAGTTCTTATTGGTATGTTTTGAAGATTTGGTTCTTGGCTTGAAATCCTTCCTGTAGATGCAACGGTTTGGTTGAAGTTAGAATGTATTCTATTGGTGTTTTTATTGATTAGGGCCCTTAAACCATCTATATAAGTTGATTTAAGCTTAACTATCTGCCTATATCTTAAGATTTTTTCAATAATTGGATGTTGGTCCATTAGCTTTTCCATTACCTCAACATCAGTAGAATATCCAGTTTTAGTTTTCTTAATCACCGGTAGCATAAGCTTTTCAAATAAGACCTCTCCTATTTGTTTTGGAGAATTGATGTTAAATTCCATACCTGCATATCCATAGATTTCTTCTATTAGGCTTGAAATCTCTTCATCATATTCTTGCCCAAGTTTTATCAATTGATTTTCATCTATTTTAAAACCCATAAATTCCATGTTGGCCAATACTTCTACAAGGGGAAGCTCGATACTCTTATACAAGTCCACCATTCCCTGACTTTCAATAATGTCATTCATCTTAGGTTCCAAGATAAATAGGGTTTCTAAAAGGAAGGATAGGTGTTCCATAATTTGTACCTTGTCTAAGTCGTTAAAGGTTTTCATCTTCTTACCCTTACCTAAAAGGGATATTTTATCCTGTCCGTAATAACCTACATATTCTTGACTTAAATGGTTGATGGAATAATCATTTTGGCTTGGATTTATTAGATATTGCGATATCAAAGCATCAAAGCTATAACCCTTTAAATCTATTCCCCATCTTAAAAGCTGCACAATATCCACCTTTAGATTGTATCCTAATTTCTTGATTAAAGGGTCCTGAAATACATCCTTAAATGTATGAATAAACTCATCCTTATACAAGGCTAAATCGATATAATGGGTCTTTCCATTAAAGAATTTAATCCCTATTCCCAAAATCTCATCTTCAATATAGTTATGGCCTGATAATATAAATTTAAAAGCAAATTTTCCATTCTTTTTTATACCATCTAGGAGTTTCATAAATTCTTCAGCTTTTACTTCATTAAACTCATAATCTAGTTTAAGTTCTTCCTTATCCATAAACTCATCTGGAATTTTATTGAGCAAACTCTTAAATTCAAGCTCTTCAAATATATCCTTAAGTTCTTTATAGTTTGGCTCTTTAACTCTTAAATCTTCCAAGTCCTTATCTAAAGGAACATTTGTTATTATTTCCCCTAGTCTTTTGCTTAGGAAGGCTTGCCCTTGGTTTTCAATTAAATTCTCTTTAAGCTTTTTACCGCTTACCTTGTCAAGATTTTCATATATATTCTCAATAGTTCCATGTTCATATAACAATTTAAGTCCTGTTTTTTCACCTATGCCGGGAACTCCAGGTATATTGTCGGATTTGTCCCCCATCAACCCCTTCAGTTCAATAAACTGCTTAGGTTCAATTCCAAATTCTGAAACAATCTTCTCTCGATTATATTCTACGGTTTCAGTTATTCCTTTTTTAGTGATAATAACTTTAGTATTATCACTGGCTAATTGAAGGTAGTCCTTATCTCCGGTTACTAGTATACATTCTAAGGAATTCTCTTCGCCTATTCGGGCCCAAGTACCTGCTATATCATCTGCCTCAAATTCATTCATTTCCATAGTGGTAATATTCATAAGCCCAAGTATTTCCTTAATTAAGGGGAACTGTTGTGAAAGCTCGGAAGGGGTCTCTTGTCTGGTCCCTTTATATTCTACATATTCCTTGTGCCTAAAGGTTGGTCCCTTCTTATCAAAGGCAACACAAAGATAGTCAGGATTATAATCTTCCCTGACCTTATATAACATAGTTAAAAAACCATAAACACCATTTGTATATAAGCCCTTTTTAGTATTCAATAAAGGTAGTGCATAAAATGCTCGATGCAATAAGGAGCTTCCGTCAATTATCATTATTCTTTTGTTACCCACCATATCACTCCTCGTCTTATTCTTAAATATTAGTATACCTTAATTCTAACTTTAGGTAAATAATAAGAAAACTTAAAGTAGAACTTTCCAATTCCATTAAAAGATAGAAATAATTATTGCATTAAGATGATTTTTGTGTTATTATAAATCTTGTCACTAAGCTTGCCGGAGTGATGGAATTGGCAGACGTACTGGACTCAAAATCAACTGCGTGTTCCATATACCTACATGACGAAAACCTGATAAATCAAAGGTTTCTACAAGTTAATAATTTGCCTTATTTTTAATATCCCTCTTGCATATCCCTCTTAAATCTGTTAGGATAAGTAAGTATTTCGATATTTAAATTAAGCCTTTAAACAAGCCGGTGTGTCGGAATTGGCAGACGACCTCGACTCAAAATCGAGTACCGTAATGGTGTGTGGGTTCGAGTCCCACCACCGGCACCAGTAAATTCAGCTCTCTAGTTCATACTATAGAGCTTTTTTATTGCCTCCATATCCTCATCGCTTTGTATTTCTATCCCTTTATCTGATGGGAATACGGACAAAATTGCATTGGCAGAAGAAACCTTGCTGCTATAATCTAAATGTGTATAGATATTTGAAGTTGTTGTGATATCACTATGGCCCAACCATTCCTGTATTTGCTTTAAGCTAACGCCATTGGCATATAGCATACTTGCACAACTATGTCTTAAATCATGAAATCTAATTTTTCTCAAATTATTGTTCTTCAGCAATATCGGGAAATGTTGTGTCAGATATCCTGGTTTTATTCTCTCGCCAAGTTCATTAACATAGATAAATTCTAAATAGTCTCGGCAATAGCAATCTCCACATAAGCTTTTGTTTCTTTTCTGTTCAAAATACATTTTAATAAGCAAATCTTCAAATGGTTTTACTAAGGGCAATGTACGCCTACTTTTCTTAGATTTTGTGCGTTCTTTTTCTACTATAACATTTCCATTGCCGTCTCCAAGATTTACCTCAGTGACTGTGTATTGTATTGATATTGTTTTACGTTTAAAGTCAATAGCATTCCATTTCAATCCTACTATCTCACTTCGACGCAGTCCATAGAAAGCGGCTAAAATAATTGCCAGCTCCATAGGGTCGCCTTTGGAAACATTAAACAATGTATCAAGTTCTTCTGCATTATAGTAACTTGCAATATATTGCTCTTTCTTAGGACGTTCTACTTGATCAGCTGGATTGGATTTAATTAATTGAAGCTGAAAGGCGTATTGCAATGCCTTTCTAATATTTGCATGACGGTGAATGACTGTATTAGCTGATAATCCTAGGCTTAATTCATATTGATAGTAATCTTGAATATATTTAGGATTTTCCTCCATGTCAGTAAGTGTGTACTTTTTTTCTAAGAAGTAAGGTACAATCCGTTTTTTCACTGTACTGTTGTAGGATGCTAATGTTGTTTTTTCTACACATGATTTCATCATTTCCAACCATTCAAGCATGAAGTCCGTAAAAAGTATAGATACCTCATCTGTTGCCGGGTTAATATCCTTTGCAGGGTTACTATCAATCCATTTAAGTTCTATTGCATAATCAAGTGATATGGTAATTATTTCATGTAACTGCAAGATAACTGTTTTAGTCGCCTTATTTTCTAATTTCTCCTGATTATAAAAACTTTCTATATCCGATGTTCTTAAATCACAAATTCGAATCTTTAACTTTTCAAAGTGTGGTTTAATATAAATCTTAATGTTGTATGAATATAATGCAAATGTTTCAGCATCCATACCTTTCATATTGTCTTTCAACCATTTTTCGAGGAATATATGAAACGGAGTATTTTTATCCGTCATAGCATCCTCTGGATTGAAATTCTTCCTTGCCTCTAAAAGCATAGCTTCAGCACGTTTCTGATTTCCCTTTATTAAAAGGCCTGTACTGATTGATTTTGTACGTCTTTTACCATCACCATCCTTATAACTTAATATCATTTGAAAATATCCATTTTGTTTTCGTAAGTGACCTGCTACCATGTTAGTCCCTCCTAAAATAATAGCAGTCAACTATCTATCACTGACAATTTCTATTTAGCCCCCTAACCGTTTTGGACAATCGCACACGATTATAGTAAAATATAATCAATAGGAGGTTGCCAAAATGAGAAGTAAAAACACAAGATATTCAGAAGAATTTAAAAGGCAAATAGTTAAAGAAGTTGAGGAAACTGGTAATGCATCTTTAGTAGCGAGAAAACATGATATTGTTTCAGGTACAGTTACAAGATGGGTTAGGGAATCAAAATCATCTAGTAAAACCAATAATCCTCTTAATATAGATTATAGCACTAATTCTTCCTTAGATAAGGAGAATGAGCAATTAAAGAAGCTATTAGGTGAAAAAGACCTTGAAATAGCAATTCTTAAAGACCTACTAAAAAAAACGACCCAAAGATAGAAGATAAAGTAAATATAGCTAATAAATGGATAGGGTATGGATATCCAGCAACTAAGGTACTTAAAATACTTGGATTAAATAAATCAACCTATTACTTTAATATAAATAAAGATTCAAAGATAGAATTAACAGAAGAGCAAAAGTTGATAAACAAAGGTGGTAGACCAATTCTTGGTTCATCTAAAACCATTGATGGAGAAACTATTTGTGATGAACAAATTAAAGAATACATCTGCGAAATCATTGAATCTGAAGGATTATGCTATGGGTATTATAAAATAACCATAATACTAAGAAGAAAATTTAATTTAATCATAAATAAAAAGAAGGTATATAGATTATGTAAAGAATTAAATGTACTAAGACCTCAAAGGATAGTTAAACCAAAGCATCCAAGGAAAATAGCAAAAAATAGAGAGATTACAAGTCCTAATGCTCTTTGGGAAGTAGATATAAAATACGGTTATATCCATGGTGAAGATAGATTTTTTTATATAGCCTCTTTTCTAGATGTATATGATAGAAACATAGTAGAATACCATATGGGACTATCATGTACCGGAGAAGATATAACTATAATTCTTAAAAGAGCATTAATGAAGCGTTGTCTCTATGATAAAGACACTAATTTAGTAATAAGATCAGATAATGGTCCCCAATTCATTAGCAATAAATTTGAGGATGTATGTAAAGAACTAAAACTAGAGCATGAAAGAATACCATTCAAAACCCCAAATAAAAATGCTCATATAGAATCTTTTCATAGATTACTAGAAGAAGAATGTTTATCAAGGTACGAATTTAAAACCTATGCTGAAGCCTATGAGGCAGTATCTGAGTATATGAAATCTTACAATAAGGTTAGAATTCATAGTTCCTTGGGATATATTTCACCATTAGAATTCTATCAAAAAACCTTAGAGGGAACAGCGAAACTTTTAGTAGTAAGACTTTAATGTTTTTTCGGTTAGGAGCAAATCACATAAATATTTAGCTAAAATCAAGGGCTTGCGATAGCAAGGGCGTAGCCTTTACCCTTGATGAGGATAAATATTTATGTATAATAAAAAAAGCGAAAAACATTAAAATATAGATAAACTAAGAAATAGAAAGTATTCGTGAGTTTTTGTCCAATATTAAGGGGTCAATCCGCTGTTTGAATACTCGACATCGTGTTCGTCATTAAGGAATATTTCCCTGACTGAAACAAGGAGTTTTGCAGACTGTAAAATGGTATTTTGCTTTCCGAGTAGTCCGGCAGCACCAACAGCACCGCCGACACCTAAGCCGGCTCCATATAGTAGTCTACTTGATAATCTTTTCCGTCAGAAGCAGTGTAGGCAAATTTTGCCCACACTGAATTTTTTTCTAGTTCGCCTTCTTTAAAAATATTTCTTATATGTTTTCCAATAACGCTTCTGTCACGCTGAAATAATTCTGCCATTTGGTCAATAGAAAGCCAAACTGTGTCACCATCAAAAGTAGTTTCTATTTTAGTCAAACCATCATCTGTTTGATACATTAAAATTTCAGAGTCCATATTCACACTCCTTACAGACTTTTCTTTTATTATACATCTTTCATCAAAACATTTCCATTATATTACTTATTCGTAAGATTTACATTATTAGCTTTCCTCGCTATCTCATCAATGGGAATCTGCCCTTTCTCATCACCGAACTCCACATTTATGTTGATATGTGTGTCTGCTTTTTTGTGTGACAAAGAGACAACCGTCTCCATTTGACTTGAGTAGACAAAAATGATGTCATTGGAACCTATTAGGGCCTTGACTGATTTTATTCGCTCCCGCTAAAGCATTTTCATTCTTTTCTTATAGTCAGGCATAATACTCCCTATTTTACGCCAAAAGGATCTGTCATGATTCATATGATAGATATGGCAAAGTTCATGAACAACAATATAATCAATGAGCTGCATGGGTAATGTTACTATTAAATAATTGTAAGTAATCTCCTTTTTCGTATTACAGCTGCCCCAGCGATTGCATATTTTATCTATTTTTATTGATCGAGGAGTTACCCCTAATGACTTTTGATAAATTTCCGTTCTTCCTTTCGTAACCTGCTTGCTCATCTTAAAATAGAACTTACTGACTTCATCTAATATCTCAGTTTCTGAAAGCCCATCAACAGAAATCACTTCATCAAGCGGTCTCATTTCCCCTAGATATTTAATGTATTGCTTCCCTACTTCTTCCAATTTACTCCTCTAATATTTCCTTCCATTCCGCCAAAGACGCTTTGTCCTTGGTTACATTAATAAAAGATAAATTCTCAAATTTGACTAGTTGCTTTTTCATCTTGCTTGCCATTTTAAGAACGTCAACATTCTGCGTGGTGCTGCAACCCTTAGTTATTTCATACAAGGAAGCATCATTAATAATAATTGTAATTTCTTCTTCCTTATATTCCTCTAGCTTCTCTAACATAGTAAGAATAGAATTCAATCCAACAATAGACGGTTTCATATATTCTAAATAAATAGATTCCTTCCTAATCGGAATATTATCCTGAAATAAGCTGTATCGTACTTCAATATCTTCTCCCTCGTATAACATTGGAAATGCAGCCAAATATGCTTTTATCATTTTAAGTTCTCCTATATTCTTTGGAAAGATTATATCGTATTGTATCTTTGCAGCTTCACTACCGTCTCAACATGGCTAAAAGCGCCCGTTTGAATGTCTTAAGTGTATTTTCGAATTTTCTCGTACAAGGAA
>CAZIMA010000036.1:0-12736 GCA_964540195.1 uncultured Tissierella sp. | reverse complement strand
AGTGGTGTTTTTGGATACCCCTGGAATTCAAATGCCTAAGAATAAATTAGGGGACTATATGCTAAAGATTTCTAAGAGTACCCTAGAAGAAGTAGATGTTATAGCTTTTATGGTAGATGAAAGCAAAGATGTAGGGAAGATGGATAAGTATATAATAGAAGAGCTAAGGGATATAAGGACGCCCATAATACTTCTTATTAATAAGATAGATAAGTTAAATGAAGAAGAAGTTTTAAGCCTAATACAAAAGTATGATGAGATGAAATTGTTTAAGGAAATCATCCCTATATCAGCAATGAATAATGAAAATCTTGAAAGCTTTATTAAGGTTTTAAAGGAAATGCTTCCGGAGGGACCTCAGTACTTCCCTGAGGATATGATAACCGACCAGCCTGAAAAGTTTATAATTGCAGAAATCATTAGGGAAAAGGCATTATTAAACCTGGAAGAAGAAGTTCCCCATGGTATAGCGGTGGGTATTGAAGGAATTAAAGAAAGAGAAAATAAGGACATGATAGACGTATTTGCTACTATCTATTGTGAAAAGGAATCTCATAAGGGAATTGTCATAGGTAAGAGGGGGACTAAACTAAAGGAAATAGGTCAAACTGCCAGGGAGGATATTGAAAAGCTTCTGGGAAGTAAGGTCAATCTACAGCTTTGGGTTAAGGTAGAGAAGAATTGGAGGGAAAGGGACAACAAGGTTAAATATTTCGGTTACAAGTAGTGAGGTAAAGATGATAAAGACACAGGGAATAGTCCTTTCAGAAATAAGATTTAAAGAATCCAGCAAGATTCTAAAGGTATTTACTAAAAAGCTGGGAAAGATAAGTATTATGGCTCAGGGAGCCTATAAGCCTAAATCCAACTTAATAGCTACAAGTCAAAGCTTTGCAAATGTTGAATTTCAGCTTCGACCCGGTAGGAATATGTACTATATTTCTTCGGCAGACCTTATAGACTCCTATTATTCCATTAGGGAGAATATAGAAAGGCTAACCTATGGGTTTTATCTCCTGGAGCTTCTGGAAAAATCCAGTCCCGACCAGGTTGAAAATGAAAAAATATTTTTATTACTTGAAAAAGGTCTGCAATATTTATCTGCTATAGATAGGGATTATTTAAAATTTATAGTAGCCTATGAAATAAAATATATATCCTTTATCGGGTATAGGCCCCATCTTGAAACTTGTGTAGTATGCAATAGGGGATTTAATGGTATAATAAGATTTACTACAATATTAGGTGGAAGCTTATGCAATGATTGTAAGTCTAATGATATTACGGCAAAAACCATAAATAAGGGGATTTTAAAAAATATGAATGACCTCTTATATACTAGCTTTGAAGACCTTTCTACCTTAAGTATTGGGGAGGATATATTAAAGCAAATCCATGAAATGTTGGTGGATTATATACTCTACAACATAGAAAGACGTGACTTCAAATCCCTGGGCCTGGTAAAAACTTTATTAGACCCCTAAAGCTGGATAGGCTATTGACAGGAAAAAGAAATTTTGTTAGATTTAAATAATGATGTATTATGCCTAATGAGAATAACATATACAAGGACGAAGAGGGTTTTAGTCAAGGTTTTATAGAGAGTCTGGGCTGGTGGAAACCGGACAAATCAATCCCTAAAATTGGCACTTCTGAGTATATTTTTTTAAGAGAGTACCTCTACGGGTATTAAATAGGGTGGAACCGCGGAAGTGACCTTTCGTCCCTATAGGGATGTAGAGGTTTTTTTGTCTTTAAAAGGAGAAAATCAATTTTAATGAGGAGGGATATTATGTTGTTTCAGGAAATGATGCTGAAATTACTTAATTATTGGGGAGAAAAAGGATGTCTAATACTGGAGCCCTATGATGTGGAAAAGGGTGCAGGAACTATGAGTCCTCATACATTTTTAAGAGCTCTTGGACCGGAACCATGGAAGGTAGTATATGTGGAGCCTTCAAGAAGGCCGGCAGATGCAAGATATGGGGAGAACCCAAACAGGGTTTATCAACATCATCAGCTTCAGGTAATATTAAAACCATCACCTGAAAATATTCAGGACCTATATCTGGATTCCTTAAGGGCAATAGGCATAGACCCTAAAAAACATGATATAAGATTTGTAGAGGACAACTGGGAAGCACCGACCCTTGGAGCATGGGGACTTGGTTGGGAAGTTTGGTTAGATGGAATGGAAATCACTCAGTTCACCTACTTCCAACAAGTAGGAAGCATCAACTGCGATCTTGAATCCGGTGAGCTTACCTATGGTCTTGAAAGGATAGCCATGTATCTTCAAGATGTAGATAATATATTCGATATCAAATGGAACAATGAAATCACTTATGGCGATATATTTAAAAAGGCTGAATACGAACATTCTGTATATTCCTTTGAAAAAGCCGATATCCAAACTTTAAAAGGCCTCTTCAATACTTATGAAGAAGAAGCAAAAAAAGTAATAGACCAAGAGCTTGTTATACCTGGCTATGAATATGTTCTAAAATCTTCTCATGTATTCAATGTACTGGATGCAAGGGGTGCAATCTCAGTATCGGAGAGGACTAGTTATATCGGCAGGGTAAGGAATCTGGCAAGAATAGTAGCTAATGCCTATATCGAACAGAGAAGGGAAATGGGATTTCCTCTAATGAATAAGGAAGGTGTTAATAATGACTAAGACCTATTTACTAGAAATTGGGATGGAAGAATTACCTGCAAGGTTTGTTGCAGATACAATAAATCAAATTAAGAATAATGCTGAAGACCTTCTTAAAAGCGAAAGAGTAAACTATTCAGATATTATTATATATACTACACCTCGTAGGTTGACCCTTATAATAAAGGGCCTTGTGGACACTGAAACCAGCATAGAGGAAAAGGTAAAGGGACCATCTAAGAAGATATCCTTCGATGGGGAGGGGGTTCCTTCCAAGGCCTTACTAGGATTTATGAGAGGTCAGAAGGTTGAATTGGATTCCATAAGCATAGAGGAAGTAAACGGCGAGGAATATGTCTTTGCCAGTGTTACGAAAAAGTCCAAGAGCCTAGAAGAAGTAATATCTTCTAATATGGAAAACTTTATTAAAAAACTCAACTTCCCAAAGACTATGAAGTGGGGAGGTAAGAATATTAGGTTTGCAAGACCTATTAGGTGGATTGTATCCCTTTTAGATAATAAGGTAATTCCATTTGAAATAGAAGGCATTCCGGTTTCCAATATTACAAGAGGTCATAGGTTCCTTGGAAGTAGTAGTATTGAAATAGACCATGTAGATAATTATGTAGAATTACTGAAGAAACATTATGTAATCGTTGAGCAAGAAGAAAGAAAAGACATCATAAGATATGGGTCTGAAAAACTTGTCAGAGAAAAGGGTGGATCAATACTTCAAGATGAGGACCTCTTGGATGAAATCACCAATATCGTGGAATATCCTACTCCAATAATCGGTCGAATTAAAGAGGAATACTTAAATCTACCTATGGATGTAATTACGACCCCTATGAAAGAACACCAAAGATATTTCCCTGTAATCGATGATAAGGGTAGACTCCTTCCTTACTTTATAACCGTAAGAAATGGAGACGAAGAATATTCTGATATAGTTATTAAAGGAAATGAGAAGGTCCTTGGTGCTCGTTTAGAAGATGCTAAATTCTTCTATAAAGATGATATAAAGTACCCATTAGACCATTATGTAGAGAGATTAGAGAACATTACCTTCCAAGAAAAGTTAGGAAGTATGTATTTAAAAACCAAGAGAGTTCAAAAACTAGCTGTAAAAATTGGCAATTATTTAGAAGTCGGTGAAGAAACTGAGAAGAATATAGAAAGAGCAGCATACCTCTCCAAGGCAGACCTAATTACTAAGATGGTAAGTGAGTTTACTGAGCTACAGGGTAAGATGGGTATGGAATATGCAAATAATTCAGGGGAGAATGAGATAGTATCTCTTGCTATATTTGAGCAATATTTACCTAGATATTCAGGAGACCAACTTCCTACTACTACTGCAGGTGCAGTGCTTTCTATAGCCGACAAACTAGATTCTATCTCAGGATTGTTTGCTATTGGCATTCAACCTACAGGTTCTCAAGACCCTTTTGCCTTGAGAAGAAGTGCACTTGGAATCATCAATATCATCTTGGACAAAAAGCTAAACCTTTCACTAAATGAGCTTATTGACTTTGCCCTATATGTTTATGTGGAGGAGAATGGATTAGCATTTGACTATAACAAGGTAAAATCAGAGATAATGGACTTCTTCATGGGAAGGATTAGGAACCTATTCTTAGACCAAGGAATCCAATACGATATTATCGATGCTATAATCAAGACCAAGGGTGACGATATCTTTGATTTAAAAATTAAGGCTGATAAACTTAACGATTGGTTAAATAGGGAAGGATTATCAGATATTCTTATAGCCTTTAATAGGGTGTCTACTTTGGCTGAAAAAGCTATATCCAGTGATGTTAAGAGGGACTTGTTGACTGATGATGAAATTCAGCTTTATGATAGCTATAACAATATAGAAGAAAGAACACTTACCCATATTAATAAAAAGGAATACGACAAGGCCTTGGATGTTTTGACAACCCTTAAGGACCCAATCGATAACTTCTTTGAAAAGGTAATGGTAATGGTAGAGGACCAAGACCTTAAGAATAATAGGCTTGGACTTTTAAGAAAGATATATGATATAATGATGATGGTATGTGATTTATCACAAATAGTAAATAAATAGTATAAAGTCTTTAAAAGGCGGTGAGGCATATCCAATTAAGTGAGAGGCAGGAAAAAATCATACAAATAGTTTCAGAAAACCAGCCTATTACCAGCGATGCTATTGCTGGTAAGTTAAATCTTACCAGGGCTACATTAAGACCTGATTTAGCCATTCTCACTATGGCCGGCATATTAGATGCCAGACCAAAGGTAGGGTACTTTTTTACCGGAAGAACTAAATTGAGCTATGTTTCCGATACTATAAAGAATATTCTTGTTAAAGACGTCCTATCTGTTCCGGTAGTCTTAGATGAGGAAACATCCCTTTATGATGCAATAGTATTCATATTCTTGGAGGATGTAAGCACCCTATATGTAACAAATGAAGGGATATTGACCGGAGTAGTATCCAGAAAAGATTTTTTAAGAAGTGCAATAGGTGGTACGGACTTGCACCAAGTTCCCATTGGAGTAATAATGACTAGAATGCCAAATATCATATATACCAAAGAGGAAGACAGTGTCTTAAGCGCGGCTATAAAGCTTATAGAACATCAAATAGATAGCATTCCGGTGGTTGAGGATGTAGACGGTGATGAGAAAAACCTAAGAGTAATCGGCAGAGTTACAAAGACCACTATTACCAGATTATTTGTAGAACTGGGAAATAACTTGTAGGAGGGCATTATGAATAGTCATCTAACTATGTATATATTATCGGACTCCATTGGAGAAACAGGTGAATTAATAGCTAGGGCAGCCATAAGACAGTTTATGTCGGGGAATTATGAAATAAAAAAATTTCCCTTTATATCCGGTAAGGATAGAATACAGGAAATAATGGAGGATGCAGCGACTAACTTCAGCATAGTCCTTTATACTACCGTATCCTTGGAGAATAAGGCTTTTATAGAAGAAAAGGGCAAGGAGTATAGTATACCAACAGTGGACATTATGGGCCCTCCCCTGGAAGCATTGGAGAAAATCCTTGGCTACCCTCCCAAGAGGGAACCAGGCCTTATCCGAAGACTTGACGAGAACTATTTTAAAAAGGTCGAGGCCGTCGAATTTACGGTTAAATATGATGACGGTAAGGACCCCAGAGGGGTAAATAAGGCTGATATTTGTTTAGTTGGTATATCTAGAACCTCAAAGACTCCTCTGAGTATGTATCTAGCTCATAAAAACTATAAGGTAGCCAATATACCCCTAGTGCCTGAAGTGCCTGCACCCAAGGAGATATTTGAAAAAGATCCTAAAAGGGTAATTGGACTAATTGCAGACCCAGATAAGCTTATTGAAATCCGAAAGGAAAGATTAATGGCACTGGGGCTGGACTTTACAGCTAATTATGCCAATATGGAAAGAGTTAAGAAGGAACTGGAGTATGCCAAGGAAATAATGGATAGGTTAGGCTGTAGGGTAATCGATGTTTCTGCAAGGGCTATAGAGGAGACAGCAGCCATAATTATAGAACATATGAATAAGAATTTTGGAGACAATATTACTTAGAAGTGTTGATTGCAACACTTCTTTTGTTTCCGGGAGATTTTTTTAAAAAACTTTAACAAAAAAGAAGGATAATTTAACTTTATGTTGTATATATACTATTATCGGATAGTTTACTGAACTCTACAAAGGGGTAATGGTATGATAAATTTTAGAGTACAACAGGAAGAGTGGGAGGGAGAAAAGTTATCTCCCTTTGCAAGTCTTAGCAAGAAGTCCAAGGGTAGGCTTAAAGAAGAAAATAAATGTGATGTCAGAACTGATTTTCAGAGGGACAGGGATAGGATATTACATTCCAAATCCTTCCGGCGATTAAAACATAAGACCCAGGTCTTTATAGCACCGGAAGGAGACCATTTTAGGACCAGGCTTACCCATACCCTAGAGGTTGCACAAATAGGAAGAACCATAGCCAGGGCCCTTAAGCTGAATGAAGATTTAATCGAGGCTATGGCCCTGGGTCATGATTTAGGCCATACTCCTTTTGGACATACAGGTGAAAGGGCCCTTAACAAGCTCAATCCCAAGGGATTTCTCCATAATGTCCAAAGTATTAGGGTGGTTGATTTTCTAGAGCATAAGGAAAATAAAAAGGGCTTAAATCTTACCTTTGAGGTGAGAGAAGGGATCCTAAACCATACGGGAGAAAATAGGAGCCAAAGCCTAGAAGGCCAAATACTAAAATTTGCCGATAGGATAGCATATATTAACCATGATATAGATGATGCCATAAGGGCAGGAATTTTAAACCATGATGACCTACCTAAGGATTGTATAGATGTTCTTGGACCTAGTCATGGGAGTAGGATCAATAAGATGATCCTTAATATTATTGAAAATAGCTTTGGAAAAAACTATGTAAAAATGAGTCCGGAAGTAGAAGAGATGACTCTGAAGTTAAGGGCCTTTATGTTCGAAAATGTTTATTTAAATAAGAAAGCCAAAACAGAGGAGGAAAAAACCGAATATATAATCTCTGAACTATATAAATATTATTTAAAGAATAATGATAAACTACCTGGAGACCATCTGGCAATCTATAAGGATATGGATGCAGACATGGAGGATATAATATGCGACTATATTGCTGGTATGACGGATCGATATGTGGTCAATCTCTTTACCAGTATTTTCGTCCCAAAACCTTGGGAAAAATTTTAACAAAAAAGAAGGATTTTTAGATTTCTTGTCGAATTAAGATATATGGCGGAAAAAGACAAGAGGATTGTGGAGATGAATGGTAGGTGGTATAGGTGGTGGAATGACTAAGAGAATAGATGATGAAATAATTGAAAAGATAAGTAACGATGCTAGTATCGTTGATATAATATCTGAATATGTACAACTTAAAAGGGCTGGGGCAAATCATATAGGCTTATGTCCCTTTCATAATGAAAAGACCCCGTCCTTTACAGTATCCGAATCCAAAAAAATCTTTCGCTGTTTTGGATGTGGAGAAAGTGGTAGTGTCATATCCTTTATAATGAAGAGGGAAAATTTAGACTTTAGGGAAGCGGTGATTTTTTTAGCTGATAAACTTGGAATAGAAATAGAAGAATCACATAAAGAAGATCAGAGGGTGGTCGATGAGAGACTAAGGACCTATGAAATAAATAAGAAGGCAGCTCGATTTTTCTACGACAACCTTAAGGCCAATAAGGAAGCTCAAAATTATCTAGTAAATAGGAAGCTTCCTCCAAAGGTAATCAATCAATTCGGACTAGGCTTTGCTAGTGATAGCTGGAATCATCTATATAATTATCTAAAAGATGAATATACAGATGAAGAGATTTTAAAGTCAGGGCTTATAGGCAAGGCTAGGAATAATGAAAATTATTTTGACAAGTTTAGGAATAGGATTATCTTTCCAATCATAGATACTAAGTCCAGAGTTATAGGTTTTGGAGCTAGAATCTTAGGTGATGGGCAACCAAAATATTTAAACTCACCTGATACCAACGTTTTTAGTAAGGGTAACCATCTATATGGTTTAAATATGGTAAATAAGCATTCAAATCGAAAACGAATTTTATTGGTAGAAGGTTATATGGATGTTATTTCCCTATCTAGTATGGGAATAAATTATAGTGTAGCAAGTCTAGGTACGGCACTTACGGAAAGACAAGCTAAACTCCTAAAGAGATATGGAGATGAAGTGTATATCTGCTATGATAGTGATGAAGCTGGAATTAAAGCCACTTTAAGAGCAATAGATATAATGGTAAGGGAGGATATGACTCCTAGAGTAATAGTATTACCAAGGGGTATGGACCCTGACGATTTTATAAAAAAATTTGGGGTGCTTGAGTTTGAGAAGCTTTTTCTAAAATCTAAGAATCATATTGAATTTAAGGTAGATACTATCAAGGCTAAATATGATTTAGACAATATGGAGGGGAAGATTTCTTTTACCAAGGAAGTAGCCTATTTATTAAGAAGCCTAAAAAGCCCCATAGAGCAAGATGGATATATGGAACAGATATCAAATGAAACAGGCATATCTAAGGAGGCAATAGAAAAGGAAGTAAGAGCTAGGAAGACTTACAATATAAATAAGGACAATAAAATTAGGGCGAAAAATGATATGGGTCCTATAAAATCAAAGCTACCCCTAGCTGGGATAAAAGCTGAAGTAGAATTAACAAGGCTAATGATTAAGGACAAGGATTATTATGAATATATATCCAATCTATTGAAGATGGAAAAATTTCAGAGCCCCGAATGCAAATATATATATAAACTATTGAAGCTTTTATATGAAGAAGTCGAAATTATTGACAAAGAGGTATTACTTAATCAAATATTGGAAATACCTAATTTAGACAAAGTTTTAATCGACAATATATTCTTCAATGATTCAGAATATCAACCAACAAATATCAATGAAATCATTAATGATTTGGTGAATACTGTGATTTTCAGTAATTTAAAAAATCAAGAACGAGAATTATTGATTAAAATAGAGGAATTAGATAAAAAAGCAAGAGATGCAGAAGAAGACGAACTATTAAAAAAACTAATGTGGGATTTAATCGTTTTAAAAAAGGAATTGAACCCAAATATTTAATTAGGGGGCCAGAAATTGGACGAAAAGAACAAAGACCAAGAAAAATTAAATAATAGGTTGGAGGCTGAAAAAAGGCTGCTAGCCAAGGGAAAGAAAACAGGCGTATTAAAATATAGGGATATTATGGATATTCTAGAGGAAATAGACCTAGGACCGGATGAAATAGATGAACTATATCAAAAACTAGAGGATTCAGGAATTGATATTTTAGGAGACAAGGAAGAAGTCCTGCTCTTAGATGATGAAGATAATGATACCGAGGATGTGGATGTGGATATCGACATCGATAAAGAAATTGAAGACGATGTAAAAGAAGAGGATTTATCCATACCTAAGGGAATTAGCGTAGATGACCCTGTTAGAATGTATCTAAAGGAAATTGGAAAGATTCCATTGTTGACCGGAGATGAAGAGATAGATCTGGCTCAACGTATGGAAGAAGGCGACGAGATAGCTAAAAAGAAACTAGCTGAAGCCAATTTAAGGCTTGTTGTAAGTATAGCCAAGAGGTATGTAGGTAGGGGAATGCTCTTCTTAGACCTTATACAGGAAGGAAATCTTGGCCTTATGAAGGCTGTAGAGAAGTTTGAGTACAGAAAGGGATTTAAGTTCAGTACCTATGCTACTTGGTGGATAAGGCAGGCTATAACAAGGGCTATAGCTGACCAAGCAAGAACTATAAGGATTCCTGTCCATATGGTTGAAACCATAAACAAGCTGGTTAGGGTACAAAGACAGCTAGTTCAGGAGTTAGGTAGAGACCCTAGTCCTGAGGAAATTGGAAAAGAGATGAATCTGGAAGTTGAAAGGGTTAGGGAGATAATGAAGATTGCTCAAGAACCTGTATCCTTGGAAACTCCAATAGGAGAAGAAGAGGACAGCCATCTAGGAGATTTTATACCTGACGAAGATGTCCTTGCTCCTGCAGAAGCAGCAACCTTTACTATGCTAAGAGAACAGCTTATAGAGGTTTTAGATAGCCTTACACCTAGAGAGCAAAAGGTACTGAGACTTAGGTTTGGACTAGACGATGGAAGAGCCAGAACCCTTGAAGAGGTTGGTAAGGAATTTGAAGTTACTAGGGAGAGAATAAGACAGATTGAAGCCAAGGCCCTTAGGAAATTAAGACATCCTAGTAGGAGTAAAAAGCTAAAGGATTTTCTAGAGTAAAATTAACAAAAAAGATTCGCTGTAGGCGAATCTTTAATTTTTGGAAGGGTGAAAAAATGAAACTATCGAATAGATTACAAAAAATTGCAGATTTTGTACCCCATAATAGCATTACAGCAGATATAGGAACAGACCATGGATATATACCAAGATACCTAATAGAAGAAAATATATCAAAGTTAGTTATAGCATCGGATGTAAGCCAAGGGTCACTTGATAAGACCATATCCTATATCCATGAATTGAAACTAGAGGATAAAGTCATACCTCGACTAGGAGATGGTTTAGAAGTACTTAAGCCCTTCGAAGTCGATACCCTTGTAATTGCAGGAATGGGTGGGCTCTTAATCAGGGATATCTTGGACAAGGATAAGGAAGTGACCGATTCCATTAACCATTTTATATTACAACCTATGGTAGCCTCTAAGGAGTTAAGGGAGTATTTATTAAATAAGGGCTTTAAAATCCTAGATGAAGACCTGGTATTTGAAGATGACAAGTATTATGAGATAATTTATGCTAAAAAGGGTAAAGATTTAATTGAAAAGGAAATATATTATGAAATAAGCCCCATTTTAATCAAGAAAAAGCACACCCTCTTAAGCAATTTTCTTAGGTCCAAAATAGGATCAGTAGAAAATATAATCTTGGAGCTTAAGGATAAAAATACTCATAAGTCAAAGGAAAAGTTCCATGAATTGGCTGACCTGCTAGAGGACTACAAGGAGGTATTGAATATAATTGAAAGCGAAGGAGATAATCAGGACCCTAGATAATTTTTGTAAGCCTAAGCTTATAGATAGCTGGGATAATACAGGATTTCAAATAGGAAATGATGAAGAGTATATTAAGAAGATACTCATAGCCCTGGATTTAGACGAATTTATAGTAAAGAAGGCCATAGATGAAAAGTATGGAATGATAGTGACCCACCACCCAATTATTTTTAAACCCCTAAAAAGTATCAACAATAAAACCCATATTGGGAATATGATATTAAAACTAATAGAAAACAAGATAGTCGTATATAATGCCCATTCCAATCTGGACTTAGCAGATGGAGGGGTAAATGACCAATTGGCCAAGCTATTGGACCTTCAAGACCCTATCCCATTAAAGAAGGTCAAAGAGGACAAATTATATAAGTTTGCAGTCTATGTGCCGGAGGATAGTAGGGACTTAATACTAAGGGCCTTAGAAGAAGAGGATGCGGGCCATATAGGAAATTATTCTGCCTGCACCTTTAATACTAAGGGCATAGGAACCTTTAGGCCCTTGGAGGGGACCAACCCATATATAGGAAGTTTAAATGTCTTGGAGGAGGTCCGGGAGTTTAAGATAGAAACTGTATTAAAGGAGGACTCCCTTGCAAGGACCATAAATAGAGTCATAGAAGCCCATCCCTACGAAGAGGTTGCCTATGACATCTATGAGTTAAATATTGAAGGGGATATATACGGATACGGTAGAGTGGGGAATATAGATGAAATAGATGCTAAGGCCTTTATAATGGACCTAAAGAAAAAAATGAACCTAGCCCATATAAACCTATACGGAAACCTAGACCGAAAAATAAATAGGGTGGCAGTATGCGGAGGAAGCGGTGGGGACTTCATAGAAGATGCCCATAAAAAGGGAGCCCATATCTATATAACAGGAGACATAAAATACCACCAAGCCCAACTAGCAGACCAACTAGACATAATAATAGCCGACGCCGGCCACTACCATACAGAAAAACTTGTACTAGATGTGTTGAAGGAAGTCATAGTCAAGGAAGCCGGGTCAGTCGAAGTAGACGTCTTATTTAGGTCAGGAGTATCCCATACGGTCTTATGATTACTAAAAAACTCCTTTTGCATTACCCTTAAAAAAATGCTATAATCATTGTAGAGTAAATTGTTTGGTCGCGTGCGTAAATCGCATGAGGAAAGTCCGTGCTCCATAGAGCAAAGATGCTGGATAACACCCAGTGGGGGCGACCCTAAGGATAGTGCAACAGAAAGATACCGCCGGTTTTACCGGTAAGGATGGAAAGGTGAGGTAAGAGCTCACCAGCATTTAGGTGACTAAATGGCTATGTAAACCCCATCTGGAGCAAGACCAAAAGGGAACTTAAAAAGGCAGCTGCTCGTTGCCGTTCCAAAGGTAGGTCGCATGAACCTATTGGCAACAATAGGTCTAGATAGATGACCATATAAACAGAACACGGCTTATAGATTTACTCTGTACATATACAACCTAAGGGTTGTATTTTT
>CAZIMA010000035.1:0-13250 GCA_964540195.1 uncultured Tissierella sp. | reverse complement strand
AGTTTGCCTTGCAGCCATAACGTCTTGATGGTCACCAAATATACTTAATGCATGGGAAGCTAGTGCTCTGGCTGATACATGGAATACGCCCGGCAACAATTCTCCGGCTATTTTATACATATTTGGAATCATTAGTAGGAGACCTTGGGATGCAGTATATGTAGTAGTTAGAGCACCTGCTTGAAGTGAACCATGTACTGCACCTGCAGCTCCTGCCTCTGATTGCATTTCAGTAACAAGAACTTTCTGTCCAAATAAATTTTTCTTATCATTAGCTGCCCATTCATCTACTGATTCTGCCATGTTGGATGACGGTGTAATAGGGTAAATTGCAGCAACATCCGTAAATGCATAGGATACATAAGCAGCAGCCGTATTACCATCCATGGTTTTCATAAGTTTTGCCATCAAAAAACCTCCTTTTATTATTATGACATTGGGAAACCGTTCCCAATGTCATATTCTATACATAAAGCATATATATATACTTTTAGTATAATTAGTATATTAAACATTTTTTACAATGTCAACTTTAATAAATTAGTTTGTGAAACAATCAATGCCTTAATAAATCCCATTTTCCTAGGATCTTATTCTGACAAGGTGCTTTTCCTCTTTTCTATCTCACTCATTATTCTTTCATTTAATACCTGGGCAGCATTATAACCAAGACGCTTTTGACGGTTATTTCTTGCTGCTACCTCAACTATCATCGCAGTATTACGACCAGGCCTTATGGGAATTGTCACCTTAGGGAGATTAACCCCTAATATTTCTATTGTTTCCTCATCTAAACCAATTCTATCATATACTTTGTTCTCATCCCACAATTCCAACTCCACCATCATATCTATATACTCATATTCCTTAACAGACCCTATACCATATAACCTTTCAACATCTAAAATTCCTATCCCCCTAATTTCCATAAAATATCTTGTAAGTTTAGGTGATTCTCCCCTTAGTTGCTCCTCTACCCTTTTAATTTCCACTGCATCATCTGATATAAGCCTATGTCCACGCATTAAGAGCTCTAAGGCAGTTTCTGACTTCCCCAGGCCAGACTTTCCGGTTAAAAGAACTCCAATGCCATAAACCTCCATCAAAACACCATGAATTGTTGTAGATGGGGCTACAGAATAATTTACATGTTCTATAAGATCACTAATAAGCTTGGATGTAACTTTGTCAGTTCTTAATATAGTCCGATTGTATTTATCAGCCAATTCTAATATTTCAGGAAAAACCTCTAGGCTTCTGCAAAAGATTAAGGCTGGAATAGGGTATGAAAAATATTTCTCAATACTTTCATATCTTTGGTCCTCTGATAAATCCTTAATATATTCCCACTCAGAACTTCCAATTATCTGAAGTCTTTCAGCTGCAAATTTTTCAAAATATCCTACTAAGGGAAGTCCCGGTCTGGTTATCTCTGTAGAATATATCTTTAAGCTGGCTGAATCAGTAGATTTGTATACTACTTCAAAATCCATTTCTTCTATTAATCTATCTAATGTTATAAATTCCATAGCTTACTCCATTGGCCTCTTTGGAATAATTGCTGCAGCTATAAAGTATGCAATAATACCACCAACGAATGCTGTCGGTATCAATAAAAACACCCAAGCCAACCTTATTATTGTTGAATCTATTCCAAAATATTCACCAAGGCCACCACAGACTCCTGCAATTTTTTTATCAGTATCTGATAAATATAATTTTTTTTCCACCATTATTCCTCCTTTTTACTAAACTTATTATAAACTTCCTCAGCTGCACTTATGTTCATGCCCTCTACCTCTACAAGTTCTTCTACGGACGCCTTCTTAATTCTATCTATTCCTTTAAAGTGCTTCATCAAGGCTTTTTTTCTCTTTTCTCCTATGCCTTTAATATCATCTAGCTCAGATTTGAACATACTCTTAGTCCTTAGGCTTCTATGGTAGCTGATGGCAAACCTGTGGGCTTCTTCCTGGATTTTATATATCATTCGAAAACCCTTAGAATCCTCCTCCAGATTATATTCTTGATTGTCATATATAATACCCCTAGTCTTATGAAAATCATCCTTAACCAGACCACATACCGGAATACTTATTCCCATTTCTGAAAGTACTTTAAGTGCAATATTGACCTGCCCCTTACCTCCGTCCATCATAATTAAATCTGGAAAACTGGAAAATCCTTTACCTTCTATATTAGACTCTCTTAGCATTTCTTTTTCTTCAATACCACGGGTAAATCTCCTTCTTAAGACTTCTTCTAAACTTCCATAGTCATCAGATTTTTGGATAGTTCTTATTTTAAATCTTCTATAGTCGGATTTCTTAGGTTGCCCTTTTTCAAATACCACCATAGAACCTACTGATTGCACACCACTAATATTGGATATATCGAAGGCTTCAATTCTATTAGGGACCTCATCTAAGTCCAGTATTTGGGCAATCTCCTCTAAGGCTTTCATATTCTCCCTATACTTCTTCATAAATCGGTCACCATATTGATTTAACATATCCATGGCATTCTTTCTAACCATTTCTATTAATTCTAGCTTATTGCCCCTTTTAGGCACTATAATACTTACCTTGGAACCTCTTTTAACCTCTAACCATTTGGCAATAGACTCTATATCCCTTACTTCCTCTTCAACTATTATTTCCTTTGGTATATATGCTGATCCTATATAGAACTGTTTTATAAAGGAACTTAAAATTTCACTTCTTTCCTCATTATACATATCCTCCAATATATAATGTTCCCTTCCTACAACCTTCCCTGCTCTTACAAAGAAAATTTGAACGCAGACCTCTTCCACTCCTCTTGCCATAGCTATAACATCCTGGTCTGTAGAGCTAGAAGCAGTGACTATTTTTTGCTTTTCTTGTAGAGTTCTAAGGGAGTTGACTTGGTCTCTAAGCTTAGCTGCTCCTTCGAAATCCAAGTTTGCTGCTGCAGCCTTCATTTTTTCCTCAATAATATCAATAATCTTTTCATCCTTATTGCTTAAAAATTGGATAATCTCATCTACCATATCCATATATACCTTCTCATCTACCCCACCTAGGCATGGTGCATTGCATCTGCCTATATAGTAGTTTAGACAGGGTCTAAAGTTTTGAATCTTTTTATTAAGATTCAATTTACAGGTTCTTATAGGGTAAAGTTGCTTAATGGTATCTAAAGCATCGTTTACAGCAGTTGCACTTGGATAGGGACCAAAGTATTTTGCACCATCCTTCAAAATAGACCTGGTCTTTATTACCCTAGGATACTTTTCATTTAAAGTGACCTTAATATATGGATATTGCTTATCATCTCTTAATAAGATATTATATTTTGGCCTATGCTTCTTAATAAGGTTGGATTCTAGGACTAGGGCTTCTACTTCATTGTCTACTATGATATATTCAAACTCGACTATATGACTTACCATGGCAGCAACCTTTGGATGTTGATTTTTCGAAGATTGAAAATAAGACCGAACCCTCTTCTTCAAGGATATGGCCTTACCTACATATATAATCTCATCATTTTTATTCTTCATTATATAAACCCCGGGACTATCTGGGAGCTTTTTTAGTTCTTCTTCTATATTAAACACTTTATCACCTTATATACTCCTAGTTTCATGCTTCAACCAAACCTTCTCCTCTTCATTTAGATATGGTGAAAGCTTATTATATGTTTCTTTATGGTAGTTGTTTAGCCATGTTTTTTCCTTGTCCGATAACATATCTACATCTATTGCGTCTAAATCTATTGGAACGAAGGATAGGGTATCAAACTTCATAAACTGACCTGAGTCGGTTTCTATATCCTTATCTACTACCACTACATTTTCTATTCTGATTCCGTGCTTGCCCTCTTTATATACTCCAGGTTCTATAGTAATTATCATTCCCTTTTCTAAGGCTACTGTATTAGGTGCTACTGCAAACCTATGGGGTCCTTCATGAACATTTAGTAGATATCCTACTCCATGGCCTGTGCCACACTTATAGTCTATCCCTTCTTGCCATAATGGATATCTGGATAATATATCTAGTACATGGCCGGATGTACCTTCTAAGAATCTGGCACTTATTAGGTTAATATGCCCTTTAAGGGTAAGGGTAAAGTCCCTTTTCTCCTCATCGCTTATAGGTCCAAGAGCTAGAGTTCTGGTTATATCAGTAGTTCCTTGGAAGTACTGGCCACCTGAATCCACTAGGTATAGGCCTTTTTCTTGGAATACTGCGTTTGAGTCTGGGCTTGCAGAGTAATGCATCATAGCAGCATTTTCTTTATAGGCAGATATGGTATTAAAGCTATTTTCAAGGAAATCCCCTTGGTCTTTTCTAAATTCAAAGAGTTTTTCCTCTGCTGAAATTTCACTTATTTGAATTTTTCCAAGGTTTTTGTCAATCCAGTGGAAGAACTTAACTAGGGCAACCCCATCTTTAATATAGGCTAATCTTTGATTCTCTATTTCCACGTGGTTCTTTATTCCCTTTAGCTTGGTGGTAATATTCATTTCATCTATAATCTTTACGCCTTCAGGAATTGAGCTGGAAAGCCATCTGTTGGTCTTGCTCTTTTCCAATAGTATTTTAGATCCTTTATCTATTCTTCCTACATGATTAGCTACCTCATCATAGCCATAAATCTCCACTCCATTTTCACTTAAGAAGGCCTTAACTACCTCATTAATCTTTTCTTCATCTACAAATAGGTATGCCTTATCCTTAGAAATTAGGGCATAGGATATAATTACAGGATTGTTTTTTACATCCCCTCCTCTTATATTATAAAGCCATGCTATATCATCAAGACTAGATAGGAGGAAGTACTCTGCCCCCTTCTTTTCCATCTCTGCCCTAAGCTCTTTAAGCTTACCAGCAGCTGATTTACCTGTATACTCTTCCCCTAAAGCAAATACCTCACCTTTTATCATAGCAGGTCTATCTTCCCATATTTCTCCAACTAAATCATATTTTTCTTCAAGGTGGACCTTTATTTCTCCCAGTTCTTCTTTCAACTTGTCTATAGACATACTATCCATGGTCTTCCCATTGTAAGCAATAATATTTCCATCTTTTAATGTATCGGCCAGCCATTCCATATAGGTTGGAAAACCTGGTGTGTTCATCTTCATAAGTTCAAATTCGCTAGATGAAAGTTCTTTTTCAGCTTGTATAAAATACCTCCCATCAGTCCAAAGAAGGGCTTTATCCTTTGTAATTACCACGGTTCCTGCTGAACCTGTAAAGCCTGATATAAAGGTTCTACCCTTATAGTAATCCGCTACATATTCAGATTGATGAGGATCTGCTGTAGGCTCTATATATGCATCGATATTTCTTTCTTCCATTAACTCTCTTAATTTTTTTAGCTTTTCATTAACCTTCATATTCCAATTCCTCCTTAGCTTTTTCCAACTTTATTAATAAGATTCCTACTCCAAGAGCCGATAGACCTGCTGCCAATTTCCCTATTATAAAGGGGTTTATATATTGGGGAGCCACCGATGATATATATCCAAGCTGGCCTCCAAATGTAAAAGCTCCGCTTACTGCAAAAGCACCATTAAGTATCTTACCCTTCCAATTCATATTCTCATACACTCCAAGCATGGGTATGCAACTTGCCAAGGATGATATTAGTCCAAGAACTGAATATTGGTCTAGGTCATATTTATCATTAATTACCTTCAGAATTTTATTCATCCTATTTGATAAGAAATATAGCAAAGGATATGCTCCTGACAGAATTATACATATTCCTGCTACAATAACTACACCTTCCTCGAAGGGTAGCATTCCCTCTATTATTACTATATTAAATGAGAATTCCAACATACTAAGTATAAGTCCAACCGTACATATTATGGATATTAACTTCCCAAGTATATTAAAGAGCTTAATCATAAGGTCTGCTTGTTTCACTAAGCCCCAAGCAATGGGTATGGCAAAGATAACCACAGGTATAAGATTCATAATTATATCCATCAATGGAACCTTCATAAAAACTCCCGAAACAAGCATTCCAACAGGAATGGTTACTATTCCCGATAGTATCCCCTTGATAAAATAAGGATAATCCTTAATAGATACTATATTCAATGCCACCGGTATAGTAAAAGAAATAGTAGCACCTAACATAGAAGCTAATATAAGTCCATTAAAGCTTCCGACTAAGGGATTCTTAGCTATTTCTATGCTTGTATTATATGCTCCAAGATCCACTGCCAATATACTGCTTATAAATACAGAAGGGTCTGTATTCATTATACTTGCCAAGGGTGTCAATATCGGCACGACAATTTTAGCAATTATTGGCGACAGGCTATATATACCTATAATAGTAAGTGCTAGTCCACCCATAGCTTTGAAACCCTCATCAAATTTACTACCAAGACCGTATCTGTTTCCCAATAATTTATCCATTGCTCCAATTATTGAAAAAGCTAACATTATGTAAATCATTCAGCACCTCATTAAATTAATGTAAATTATTTCAAGATAATTTTTTCTAATAACAGCATTCTAATTATACTACATAAAATCCAGTAATTCCAGTAGGAACAAAAGGAACCGACCCCTTTGTTCCTATAATCGGGAACAAAGGGGTCGGTTCCATATGTTGCTTTCTACTACACTAATATCTTCTTTAAGAAGTCTTGAGTTCTTGGGTTTTGTGGATTATTGAATAGCTCTTCAGGAGTACCTTGTTCTAGAATTCTTCCTTCATCCATGAATATTACCCTATCTCCTACTTCCTTGGCAAATCCCATTTCGTGAGTTACTACCACCATGGTCATACCATCCTTAGCTAGGGTCTTCATAACATCTAGTACTTCCCCTACCATTTCAGGGTCTAAGGCTGATGTTGGTTCATCAAATAACATTACTTCAGGATTCATGGCTAAGGCTCTTATTATAGCAATTCTTTGCTTTTGGCCACCTGAAAGCTTATTAGGATAGGTATTTGCCTTGTCTTCCAATCCAATTCTCTTAAGAAGTTTCATGGCTATTTCTTCAGCCTCTTCCTTCTTCATATTCTTAACTTTTGTCGGCGCAATTGTAATATTGTCCAATACAGTCAAATGAGGAAATAAATTGAATTGCTGAAATACCATACCCATCTTTTCCCTTTGCTTATTTATATCATTATTTTTATCCGTAATAGACTTACCGTCGAAGATTATTTCTCCACTAGTTGGCTCCTCTAAAAGATTTAAACATCTTAGAAAGGTACTCTTTCCTGACCCACTTGGACCTATGATTACAACCACTTCACCCTTTTTGATGTTTTCATCTATATCCTTTAATACGTGTAACTTCCCGAATTTTTTATTAAGCTTCACTACCTTGATCACTGGCAGCCAACCTCCTTTCAAGTTTTCCTAAGATCTTTGAAAGTGTAAATGTTATAATGAAGTATATAACACCTGCAATTACTAATGGCATAAATGGCTTATAGGTAATACCTCTAAGGGTATCAGCATTATACATTAAATCAGGAATTGCTATAGTTGAAATTATGGCTGATTCCTTTATCAATACTATAAATTCATTACCCATAGCCGGCAATATATTTTTAAATGCTTGAGGTATGATGATATATCTCATACTCATACCTTGTCCCATTCCCAAAGACCTTGCAGCCTCCATCTGTCCTTTGTCTATGGACTGGATTCCCGCTCTTATAATTTCAGCTACATAAGCAGCACTGTTTAATAATACGGCTAGAGTTCCCAAGAACATCCTGGATTCAGGAAGAGGGATAAATATTGGCAAACCATAATACACGATATAAAGCTGAAGCAATAATGGGGTTCCTCTTACTATTTCAATATATACCGTCGATATTGTTCTTAATATCTTCTTACTTGATAATCTCATTAAACTTATTAATACACCAACTAGGGAACCGAATATAACTCCGAAGAATGATATCTGCAAAGTAGTTAAGGTTCCTTTTAGGAAATATGAATAATATTTAGTGATAAATTCCATTACATTTGTTATATTTTCCAAATGGATATGCCTCCTTACTTAAAATTAGGCAAAAGAGATGACTCTTTTGCCATAATTTGTGTCTATTATTCTTCTGATAGTTTTGTTGCTTCAACAATAAGATTTTCAATAGTTCCATCAGCCAAATAAGTTTCAAGAACTTTATTTAACTCTTCAACTAAATCAGTATTTCCCTTGTTTACAGCTATTGCTACTCCATCCTCAGAACCTAAGTCTACTTCCGGTAAGAATAATGCACTGTTTTGTGCTACATATGCCTTAGCTACCGGCTCTGCAAGGATTACTGCCTCTATCTTTTTATTTTGTAACTCAAGAACCAAATCAGTAATTTTACTTAATCCTACATATTCAGATTGTGAGAATTTATCTAAGGCAATTTCCTCTTGGATAGTGGTTTTTTGTGCTCCAACAGGCTTTCCTGCTAAATCCTCCGGTAACTTGTATATGTCCTTGTCTTCAGCTCTAACTACCATTCTTTGTCTAGCTGCATAATAAGGTATTGAAAAATCAACTGTCTTTGATCTTTCCTCATTGGCTACCATACCTGCAATTACGAAGTCAATATCATCAGTTACTAAAGCCGGTAAAAGTCCATCAAACTTCATATCTACTATTTCTAATTCCACGCCTAAATCCTTAGCTATTAACTTAGCTATCTCGATATCAAATCCCACTATTTCATCTTTACCATCGATTAACTTATGGAATTCATATGGTGGATAATCTGCTGCTGTACCTAATACTATCTTACCTGCAGCCTTTATTTCTCCCAGTTTTCCTTCAGCAGGAGATTCACTAGGGGTTTCTGCCGGTGTTTCAGCAGGTGTTTGGGCCGGGCTTTCCGTCTTGGCACATCCACCAAATACTACTAACATACTTACTACTAATACTGTAATCAATAATTTCTTTAACATTTTTATTCCTCCTATTATTTTTTTATTTGTGACTATAATAGTGAGGTGCTCCTTAGACCTTCGGAAATCTTTCTCGCGGTACTGGAGATAGAATTCCATTGGCTCTTGACAATTTTATGATCTTGCAAGATTAAGACCTCCTTTGATAAAACATTAATAGACTTATTATATTCTCTAACCATGGATAATGCAATACTTTTTAATATTTTCATTCCCAAACAAGGTCTGTTTTCCATGACATTAACAATTCCTAAGGTCAAAAAATACTCCTCTTGTAGTAAACAGGTTGATATTTTCAGCGTCTACTACAAGGGAGTACATCAGTTTACTCTATTTTAAGCTATTCTTCGATAGGCATTAGGTCTTCTAGCAGAGGGGCCTCTAAGGCTTCTTTAGGGATTTGAAAATCCTTAGCTTTATTTATATTCATAACATCCATTTGGATTAACATCTTAAGGGATTTCAGCATCTTTAACTCTTCTTTTGACACTTCCAAGTCTTCTGACATTCCCAATAACATATTTTGCATAAATGAACTCAAGTCCATTTCATAGCTGGCAATTTCACCTGTAGCCTTATCTACATAGATTACAAATACAATATCCTCCAGATTCATAAGCATTTCAGCCGTCATCATATCTGATTGAGAACCTGATGCTGATAATATATTCATATACCCACCCATAATCTCATTATAGGCCTCAAAAGAAGTCGTATTTTCAAACTTCTGAACCACCTTACCATCTAGCAGATAGTCTCCAAGGTATTTAACATCCTTAATGGATTGTTCGTTTAATTCCTTGTTCTTTTCCATATCCATAAGTTCTGAAAAGATTTCATTTTCTTCAACTGACTTCATCCATGTAAGCTGTCCGGCTTCATCATACATGCCTATATATTGAGTAAACTTATCCTCTTCCAAAGTCATATACATTTCCATTACAGGCTGGTTTATCTTAGTTTCACCCATGTCCATAGACATATCTGCAGTAGCTTTAACCTTCATAGGGTCTGTGAATGTAGTCATATCCATATTCATGCTCATATGCATATCAACTATATTACCGGCTTCATCCGGACCAGGCATTACCATATGCATTAACATTTCCATATCATAATTCTTCCATTCATAGCTCTTGGCATATGCATCCAAAAGAGCTTTTTTTGCATCTATTGGTTCTGATGTAATAACTACGGTCTTTGAATATTTGTCCCATTCCACTTCCGAACCTAGGGCTTCAACAACAGCCCTAATAGGCAAATAGGTCCTATCCCCTTTAATAATGGATTGAGTATCTATGCCTTTTTGTTGACCATTAATCAAAATATACTTCTGACCTAAAGGAACCTCAACAGTAATATCATCTTTTTTTACTATGGCAGTTCTAGTCTCAGAATTCCACTCTACCTCCGAACCATAGGTTTCCATAGTAATTCTTAATGGTACTAAGGTTCTACTGTTATTATCAATAAAGGCAGCACCTGTGCTTTCAGTGAATACAACAGGCTCTGAATCAATTCTAACCACAATATCTCCTTCAGCAAAAGATACTTTTGAAATCATAACCAACATGGTTAATATAAGTACTAACTTTAACAATGGCTTTTTCATAATAATTCCTCCTTATGTATTTAAAAATAGTCCACCTTTAATAATATTACCCAAAGAAAAGGATTATGAACAATTTTTTCAACTAATTAGGAGACTACAAATAGCAGCTAGGATAATTTAATACAAAAGACTCCGATGCAATAAGTATGCCTCGGAGTCTTGAACTTAACTATTCTTTTCCAAAAGCTTCTTTAAGAAATATCCGGTATAGGAGTTTTCACATGAAGCAATATCCTCAGGAGTTCCTGTTGCTACTATGGTACCTCCCTTATCTCCACCTTCAGGCCCTAGGTCTATTATATGGTCTGCAGTCTTTATAACATCTAAATTATGCTCTATGACCACTACCGTATTATCACCTTCAACTAGTTGGTTTAATACTTCTATGAGCTTGTGTATATCTGCTGTATGAAGACCGGTTGTAGGTTCATCTAATATATAGATAGTCTTACCTGTTGACTTCTTAGATAGCTCCGTTGCAAGCTTGACCCTTTGTGCTTCACCACCTGATAACTCAGTAGATGGTTGCCCAATTTTTATATATCCCAGTCCTACATCGTATAAGGTCTGGAGCTTTCGCTTTATCTTAGGAATGTTTTGGAAGAATTCCACCCCTTCTTCGACAGTCATTTCTAAAACCTCCGAGATATTCTTGCCCTTGTATTTTACTTGAAGGGTTTCCCTATTATACCTCTTCCCTTTACAAACTTCACAAGGCACATATACATCAGGAAGAAAGTGCATCTCCACCTTTAGGATTCCGTCGCCTTTACAAGCCTCACAACGTCCTCCCTTAGTATTAAAAGAAAATCTACCCTTTTGATAACCTCTCATCTTGGCTTCATTGGTCATAGAATATAATTCCCTAATGTAGTCAAAGACTCCTGTATAGGTTGCAGGGTTTGACCTTGGAGTCCGACCGATAGGGCTCTGATCGATATTAATGACCTTATCAAGGTATTCTATACCCTTGATTTCCTTATGCTTACCTGGTTTAGTCTTAGCACGCATTAGCTTTTGAGAAAGGGACTTATATAGGATTTCATTTACCAGAGAAGACTTACCTGAACCGGACACCCCTGTTACACAAGTAAATAAACCTAGGGGTATTTTCACGTCTACATTCTTTAAGTTGTTCTCCTTAGCCCCTTTTATTTCTAACCATTTTCCATTTGTAGGCTTTCTCTTCTCAGGTATTTCTATCTTTAACCTTCCTGATAGGTATGCTCCGGTAATAGAATTAGGATTGTTGATTATATCATCAATAGTTCCTTCAGCAACTATATAGCCTCCATGAATTCCTGCTCCCGGTCCAATATCCACTATATGATCAGCTGCATACATGGTGTCCTCATCATGCTCTACGACTATAAGGGTATTACCAACATCAGTCAAGTCTCTCAATGCCTTTATAAGTTTGTCATTATCCCTTTGGTGAAGGCCTATGCTGGGTTCATCCAGCACATATACGACTCCAACCAAGGCTGAGCCAATTTGTGTAGCAAGTCTAATTCTCTGAGCTTCTCCACCGGAAAGACTGCCTGCCATCCTGGACAGTGTAAGATAGTCCAGACCTACATCCTTTAGGAAAGTTAATCTTTCATGGATTTCCCTGAGTATCTGGTCTCCAATTTTTATTTGGGTCTCAGTAAGTTTTAAGTTTTCAAAGAATTCTATAGCCTTTACAATAGACAAATCAGTGGTTTCCGCAATATTAAGTCCGTTGATTCTAACAGACAATACATCCTCCCTCAACCTATGTCCTTTACAAGAGGAACAAGGCGTATCTATCATATACTCATCTATCTTGTCCTTCATATAATCTGAATTAGTACTTCTATACCTTCTTTCAAGATTTGGAATAACTCCTTCAAACTTACCCTGATATTCCCTCATACCTTCATTATCAAAGTGGCTATTGAACATAAATACAATGGATTCCTTAGTACCATATAAGATTTCATCAATTACAATTTTTGGTGCTTCGCTGAGGGGTGCATCTACACTAAAGCCATGATTTTCAGCTATAGTCTTAAACATTTGGTAATAATATGTGCTTTCGGCAGAACCGCTATAGGGTGCAATCCCCCCATTAGATATACTAAGGTCCTTATTTGGTATTATTAGGTCAGGGTCAATTTCCTGATGGAAGCCTAAACCACTACATGTGGGACACATGCCGAAGGGGCTATTAAAGGAGAACATCCTGGGTGTTAATTCCTCTATACCTATATTGTGATCTGGGCATGCTAACTTCTGGCTGAATGTAATCTTTTCTCCATTCATTAAATCAGCCAATACTAGACCGTCACCTAATCTTAGTGCTGCTTCAAGGGAATCTGCAAGTCTACCTTCTATACCCTCTCTTACAATAATTCTATCTACTACTATTTCTATATTATGTTTCTTAGTTTTTTCCAGTTTGATTTCATCTGAGATCTCACGGGCTTCACCGTCTACTATTAGTCTAACATATCCTTCTTTCTTAATCTCCTCTAATACCTTTATATGCTCACCCTTCTTACCCCTTATTATTGGAGCAAGTATTTGGATTCTAGTTCCTTCTTCCATTTCCATAATCTTATCTACTATCTGCTCTACCGTTTGACTGGAAATTTCCTTACCGCATATTGGGCAATAAGGAGTTCCAATTCTTGCAAATAAAAGCCTTAGGTAATCATAGATTTCAGTAACAGTACCGACAGT
>CAZIMA010000034.1:11528-13441 GCA_964540195.1 uncultured Tissierella sp. | reverse complement strand
GCCCCTCCTATGATTAAGGTCTGATTGTTAGTATCTATACCACGATAAACAAACTCACCTAAGCCACCTAGACCTATCATAGCTGCCAAGACAGCCCAACTGACTGTATAAATAGTAGCCATCCTTAATCCACTAAATATTGAACTCATAGCCAGGGGTAGTTCAACCCTAATCAAAATTTGCATATTGGTCATTCCACAACCCCTTGCTGCTTCCTTTAAACTTTCATCAACACTTATAAGGCCGGCATAGGTATTCTTCAGTATTGGAAACAAGGCATAAATTGAAAGTGCTATTAATACAGTCTTGGGAACCATACCCAAATATATATACAAGACCCCTATAAATACCAAGCCCGGAATGGTCTGAAAGATGCCTAAGATAGGTATTATAATATTTGAAAGTTTAGGCCTTCTTGATAAAAATATGCCTAAGATCAAGGCAATTACAAATCCAATCCCAACCGATGCAAACACATATTGTAGATGGGTAAAAATTGCCCTTAAGAGCATATCACCGTATTTTGTCATAAAATCTACTAGTATCAATTTTCATCACCCCAAACCACACTTGCTAAAGCCTTAGTAATGCTTGTCCTAGTTATGATTCCCGCTACAGTTTTATCACGATTTAAGACCACTATAAAATCAGCCTTTGTATCGATTATCTTGTCAAAAGCATCCTTGGCATTTGATGTTATCAAAACCCAGCCAAAGTCCTTATCAACAATATTGGATATCATCTCTCCGGGCTTTCCATGCTCTCTTATATACTCAATCGTTACTACACCCTTATACCTGTTGTTCTCATCTACTACAATGGCCGAGTTCAATTCCTTTTGTTTCATAATACTTATACTTTCAAGGGTCTTTTTAGTTTCCGGTAGGGTTAAAACCCTTTTCTTCATAACATCACCACAAGTCAAGTCATTGCCACTTCTAGAATGGGATAGTTTACCTAAGAAATTACTTATTATTTCTGCTGCCGGGTTTCTTAGCATCTCTTCAGGAGCTGCACATTGTAGGATCTTACCCTTGTCCATAAAGACTATCTTATCGGCCATTTTTACAGCCTCATCCATATCATGAGTTACAAATATAATTGTCTTATTCAACTTTTTTTGCAGGACTTTTAATTCATCCTGCAAATTATCCCTGGTCATAGGATCCAAGGCTCCAAAGGGTTCGTCCATTAGTATTATAGGTGGGTCCCCGGCCAGTGCCCTTAGAACACCGATTCTTTGTTGTTGACCACCACTTAATTCATTAGGGTACTTCTTGGCATTCTCATCATATGGGAGGTCAACTAAGTCTAAAAGCTCACGCACTCTTTGGTCGCACCTTTCCTTGCTCCATTTTAATAGTTTTGGAACCACCATTATATTTTCTTCTATAGTCATATTGGGAAATAGGCCTATCTGTTGGATTACATATCCGATTTTTCTCCTAAGCTCAACAGGGTCCATATCCATAATATTTTTATTTTCGATAAAAATATTTCCTTCATCCATCTTTATCAGTCTATTTATCATTTTTAAGCTAGTAGTCTTACCACATCCCGAGGGCCCGATAAAAACCACGAATTCCCCTTGTTTAATAGTCAAATTTAAATTATCAACAACAGTTACATCGCCGTAATTTTTCCTTACGTTTTCATAAACTATCATGCGATTCTCCTTCCATTCTTTTGTATTTTCTCATCCGGCTCTTAAAGCCCTCCTTAATAGGATACAACAAAACGAAAGAATTTTCAACAACCTAACATAATGTTGTAGGTTGCAAGTCAGGAAATAAAAACAGCTGTTATACCACAGAAGTATCTTCTATAGTAGAACAGCTGTCAAATTCTCTTCCTCATTCTTTAAATCTAATGAAAAAAATTAACAATATAAGTACGCAAAGCCAAATTGCATA
>CAZIMA010000034.1:0-11428 GCA_964540195.1 uncultured Tissierella sp. | reverse complement strand
GTTAAGCTCCTAATAAAGGCAAAACTTTCTTCCGGACGTTCAATAGCACCATCTAACTTCATAATATACTCTCCCGTTCCATTCATAATATACTCTCCTTGTGCCATATGATTTGAAATTAATCTTTACTAAAAAACTATAAACTATAGCCCAATTATCTATTGGGCTATAGTTATTAATAGTTAATATTTTATACTACCAAGCTGCTATTTGTCCATCAGTTCTTGGTTCTGTTCCTCCGCATAGGATTCCATTTTCATCTCTCCAGATGATTTGTCCTCTACCAAATAAGGTTGTATCAAGTTGTGGTACAATTTCGTGACCCATTCTTGATAATTGTAATGCTAAATGATTAGGGAAGCCTGGCTCAACTTCTATTCTCTTTCCTCCAACCCACTGCCATCTATATGCATCCAGTGAATCCTGTGGGTTCATATGAAAATCAATAGTATTCATCATTACTTGTAAGTGTCCTTGAGGTTGCATAAATCCACCCATTACTCCAAATGGTCCTACTGCCTTACCATCCTTAGTTAAGAATCCCGGTATTATTGTATGGTATGGTTTTTTACCTGGTGCAAGGGCATTATCATGGTTTGGATCTAACATAAAGTTACATCCTCTGTTGTGGAGTCCAATCCCTGTTCCCGGCATTACTATTCCTGAACCAAATCCGTGGTAGTTACTTTGAATAAAGGAAACCATATTTCCTTCTTCATCAGCTGTTGACATATAAACTGTTCCACCTGATGTTGGGTCTCCTGCTTCCGGCATTATAGCTTCTGTTCCAATCAATTCCCTTCTCTTTGCAGCATATTCTTCTGAAAGAAGTTGTTCTACTGTAACAGTCATATATCTTGGGTCAGTTACATATTTTTGAGCATCTACGAAGGCTAATTTCATTGCTTCTATTTGCTTATGAAGGGTATTCACTGTATCCCTTGCTTCAAATTCATATCCTTTTAGTATATTAAGAGCCATTAAAGCACTGATACCATGTCCATTTGGAGGTATCTCATGTACATCGTAGCCTCTATAGTTTACGCTTATTGGTTCTACCCATTCAGGCTCGAATTCTGCCAAGTCTTCTTTTCTTATATAGCCATTATATTTTCTTGAGAATTCATCTATTTTATCTGCTAATTCACCCTTGTAAAAAGCTTCAGCACCAGTTTCAGCTATTAGCTTTAATGTTCTTGCATGGTCCGGTGATTTCCAAAGCTCTCCTGCCTTTGGTGCTCTTCCATTTGGAGCAAATGTCTCAAACCACCCGTTAAACTCTTCACCTTTAAAGTTTGCTTTAAATAGCTTATATGCGTTGTTCCAAAGCTTAGCAACATTAGGGGTAAGAACAAAGCCTTCGCTAGCATATCTAATTGCCGGAGCTAAAACTTCAGTTAAAGGCAACCTACCAAAACGTTTGGATAATTCTACCCATCCTGCCGGTGCACCCGGTACAGTTACAGGTACAAGGCCATATTTAGGGACTTCTCCAGTAATTCCTCTTTCCTTTAAGCTTTCTATGGAAATGGATTTCGGTGCCTTACCACTGTTGTTTAGACCATAAAGCTTATCCTTAACCCATACAAGGGCAAAACTGTCTCCACCAATTCCATTGGAAGTTGGTTCAACCACTGTTAAAGTAGCTGCTGTGGCTATAGCTGCATCTATGGCATTACCACCTTTTTGAAGAATCTCTAAGCCTGCTTGAGCAGCCATCGGCTGGCCTGTAGCTACCATTCCTTTTTTAGCATATACTACATTTCTTCTTGACGGATAACTATATACTCTTGGATCTAAATTCATTTATAATTCCTCCTTATAATCATATTTTCATGATTTTGAAACAACTTATTCTTTTAAAGAAGACCGGCAAATATTCCAGCGATTATAATGGATATACTGGTTACAGATACAAAGCCTGAAACAACAAAAGCCGGATTTAATTTCTTTACTATATAATCCTTCTCATCTTGAGTCTCTGCTACAGCTGTAGCTACCTCATTAACGATTAAGTAGGTTGCTGGGAACCCTAATAATTGGGACATAGCGATTCCTATACAAAGGTTTCTTGAACCGATAAATTTCCAAGTCGGTAAAAAATATAAGAATACATAAATACCAATTAATGCAGCAGCAAATACAACGAAAGTTTGGAAAGCTAACTGGGAAAGTTCTGCGATTGATATCTTAGCTAAGGATGGAATTAGTGATGCGAAAGATCCAACCATCCATAAGCCACTTGATTTACCCTTGTCTAAAATTCCACTTGGTACTAGACCAAATTGATTTAATGTCATTCCAGCCAATAATGCCCAAATTGAAATTGAAACTCCCGTTCCTTTTGCAATTAAATCACATATAAACAGTACAACTGCAGCAATACCCAATGTCATATATCCTGTATAGTACTTATGATTTTTTTCATAGAATGGTACCTTCGTTTGTTTATTTTCATCCTTGTCTTCTTGTAACATATTTCTTCCGACTTTTACACCATCCCTATACTCTTCAACTAATTTCTTAGCTTCCTTTAAACCTGCTCTGGAAGCCGGAACTGTTCCTACAAATTTTTGTACAGCAAAGACAATTGTACCTAAAGCTGCAGCCTGAGTAAATCCTTTAGACATAGCTGCATCTGTCATTATTTGAGTTGCAGCAAGTCCTCCGTTTACTATAGGGATACTAACTATTGCTGATTCCATACCTATTATTGGAGCCACTAGGAAAACAGCACCCATAGCAATAACCATTGCAAACAAAGACATTACAACAATTTTCCATTCTTTCTTCATCTGAGATAGGTTTACAGTTGTACCCATGTTGAATACCAAGAAACCTAAGGCCATCTTACTTAAACCTGTTAAGCCTGCAATTTCGATTAGGTCTGGTGGTAATACACCTGTAACAAACAATACAAGAAATAGCATAAGTGCAACGAATACGGATGACATCTTAGCTTTTGTCTTAACTCCTAAAAAATCACCAAATGCAAAGAAACCAAATACAATTAAAAGTCCTAAATACATTGACATACTAACACCCCTTTATTTATTTTTTTCTTAATTTTTAAGTAAATCTCAGGTAAGAGCAGTAGTGCATTAGTTATTATTTCTAGGCCTCCTCTATTAATAGGTTTTGCTCTTTACCATATGTCTTTGAATCTGCCTATTATTATTGCATATTTCATGCCAACATCCTATATTTCATTAAATATCAGTCTACCACTATGGTATTAGGGTTTTCCCACATGGGGAAAACGTTATATTTTAAAGCTTCATAAGATTCCAAATTGTCGGATAAATATATTATTGAATAGGATTCGGCCTTCTACATTTTTCTACAGGAATTTACATTTCCGGTGTTGCGGGATGAATGTGGGTTGTGATAAGATGATACCGGGATGTTTGTTTTAAGGGGTGAATGACTATGAAGAAAAAAGTAGCTCTTATAACCGTTAGAAATGAAATGAAGAATATGTATTACGAAGAATTAAATAGCGTGTTTTCAGACTATCTAGATATTATTCCCTATAGCCTGGAGATAGATCATGTCTATCACGCCAGTGAAGATATGTTAAAATTAGCTGATGTTATTTTACTTACAAACCCGGACAACTTTACAAATATAAAGCATATGGTCCATGATAATTGTAAAATCCTCTATCTTGACTGTGCCTTTCTAAAGAACAAGGTAGAATCTTTAAGGTCTTTCCCACCAAATACCAACGCCTTGATTTGCTTTAATTATTTCGATATATCAAATCAGGCTGCAACAACTATTTATGAAATGGGGATCACCAATTTAAATCTTTCTGTTTATGATCCCTCAGAAGAAACTTCAGATAAGGATTATAATATAGCTATAGTTGGGGAAAACTCTGCTATAGTGCCTGAAAAAATAAATACCATAGTTAGTTTGGGAAAGAGAAAGATATCACCTTCAACATTATTAGACCTTGCAGTAACAACCGGTGTAATGAATGACAAATTGGAAAACAGAATATTTGAATACTCTAAAGAATTGGCTATACCAAGTGTATTTATCAATGATATTTATACCAGTTCATCCAATGCCAAAACTCAATTACAGACGATTATGGATTCAATAGACTACTCAATTATAATCTTAAACAAGGACTTGGAAATAATGAATTACAACGAAAATCTTTTGGATATGTTCCACATTACTAAGCCAATATTGAATATGAAGATTACTGGGATTCCTGAATTCCACCCTATATGGGAACATATTCTTGAAGACAAGCAGGTGAAAGACCTCTTAATCCAAATAAATAAAAACAAGAACGTAGTCCTAAATATACAAAGGGTAAATAAAAAAATCGATACAGCAAACTCTTATATTATCCTAATGAAGGATGTAACAGATATTCTAAAGTTGGAGAATACCCTTAAAAAGCAATTGGACAAAAAAGGCCACCTTGCCAAATATAACTTTTCAGATATCTTCGGAAACAGCAAGGAAATCAAGGACTGCATCCATAAGGCAAAGATAATCTCAAAGCTTGATAAAGCCGTATTAATAATAGGAGAAAGTGGTACAGGCAAGGAACTTTTTTCCCAATCCATCCACAATGCTTCACCAAGAAAGAACTTTCCTTTCCTTGGAATCAATTGTGCCGCCTTGCCCTCAAACCTTTTGGAATCAGAACTCTTTGGATATGAAGAAGGGACCTTTACCGGTGGTTTAAAAGGCGGAAAGGCAGGATTATTTGAAATAGCCAATAACGGCACCCTTTTCCTGGATGAAATAGGGGATATGTCCCTTGTGACCCAGGCTAAAGTTTTAAGAGTTCTGGAGGAAAAAGAGTTTATGAGGCTTGGAGGTAGTGAGATTATCTCCGTGAACGTAAGAATAATTGCAGCCACCAATAGGGACTTAAGGGCCTTGATTAAAGAGAACAAGTTTAGGTTGGATTTGTACTATAGGCTAAATACCCTGATGTTTAAAATCCCTCCCCTAAGGAAGAGAAAGGAGGATATCATGGGACTAACTAAGCTTTTTATGAAAAATATGGATTCCCCTCCAATTACTATTAGCCATGAGGTTAAAGACTTCTTAGTTAACCACTCCTGGGAAGGAAATATTAGGGAGTTGAAAAATTGCATCGAATATATGGTAAGTATCTCCGGCGGAAATATTGATATGAGCCACCTTCCGGACTATATATCAGAAGAACTAGAAGATATGGATAATAGCCAACCTCTTATAAAGGATAATATCTTAAATTCCTTAAACGATTATGAAAGAGAACTAGTATTGAGCCTAATGGAAATCGTGTCTACTAGTGGCGGAGGTAGAAGAAGCATTTACCAAGAGCTGAAGAAAGACTTTGATAATCTATCAGAATATAAACTTAGAAGTTTTATTAACTTGCTAGTAGAAAACAATATGATTCAGTTAGGAACCGGTCGCAGAGGTATGAATTTAACAGAAGAAGGCAGGAATTTACTGCAATTTACAGCAAGATAAAAGTATCCCCCACTTCCTTGTATCAGTGCTAAAACCGCTACAAGGGCGTGGGGGATTATCTGTTCACTGTCTATTCTGTTATCTTTTGAAACCTGTCTATTGTAAGCTTAATTAAGGCATCCCTATCTAGGTCCGTAACTACAAATGCATTAGGCTTTTTACCTAGCATATTAGCTCCGTCCACAATAGTTGCTCCTCTTGTATACTTTCCGGTCAAATCTACTTCAACATAGGCATCGAAACCTGTAAACATGGTCTTATCAATCAGATATGCCGCTGCCACTGAATCATGAAGGACAGCTCCCGGTATATTGGTCCTAGTAACATAGCTGTTGTAGTAGAACTCCATCATCTTTTCAGTAGTTCCGGCAAGTTCACTATCATTGTCAACAAGGCGTTCTATTTCCTCTTTGGTAATATAGGCCTTATGGGTAACATCCAGTCCGCACATTACGATTGGAATTCCGGAACTAAATACTATCTGAGCTGCTTCAGGGTCTACAAATATGTTAAACTCTGCCGCCAGTGACTGATTACAATCCAAGGCTCCCCCACCCATTAGACATATTGATTCTATTTTATCCTTAAGATGTGGGTAGGCCAATAAGAAGGCCGCAATATTAGTAAGGGGTGCTGTTGGAAGCAGTGTAATCTTTTCATCTGACTTCTCTATGATTTCAGCCATTAACTCTACAGCACTCATTTCTGAAAGAGGATAATTTATATTTTCATCTACTTCAAAACCTAGACCGCTTTCACCATGTGCTTCTTCAGCTACTACAACTTCACACAAGAGTGGTTTTATTGACCCCTTGGCTACAGGCACGTCCAGTTTCAACATTTCAGCTATTATTAAAGTATTTCTAAGAGTCTTGTCTATAGTTTGATTTCCCGAAGCTACGGTTATTCCCCTTAGATCCAACTCTTCACTACCTGCTACTAAATAAAGGGCAATAGCATCATCGATTCCCGTGTCAACATCCATAATGATTGGCAATTTCTTCATTACATATCACCCCTTAAATTGTTAATTCCCAATAATATTTCCACAAATTTTTCTTTATCTACTGTTTTTGCAATTTTAGCATTAGCCTTCTTACCCAGCCTTTGTCTTTTATCTATTAGGCTCCAACCTTGGATGTTTCCGCCTTCAGTAGCAACTGTTACATAATGTTCTTCGAAACCGAATATAGAAGGATCAATTGCTCCGGCAACAGCAACAGCATCAGGAATATGGAATCCGGCAGGCTTTCCAGCCACTTGCCCCCTCTTTATATCAAAGGCTTCCATATGTCTTATCAACTCTTCAATTTTAGGGTTTGCTGAAGAAACCCTCTTCAATTCCTCAATATTTAGAGTTGTCTGTCTTGTACAGTCCAGCCCATATATTTCTATATTGATTCCTGAGCTTATTACCAACTCTGCAGCATGGGGGTCAATCCAAAAATTGAATTCAGAATAAGGCACACAATTACCATAATCTCCAAAATTTCCACCCATTATAAGCATTCTCTTAATGTACTTTGGTAGGTCAGGGTATTTTATAAGGGCTATGGCAATATTAGTAAGAGGTCCAAGGGCTATTACAGTTAGGTCCCCATTATATTCTTTTGCAGTCTTATATAGGCCATCCCAGGCATATTCCTTTTCCCTTGTCTTTTTAATATCTTGGAATATATAACCACCTAGTCCACTTGTACCATGAATTTCAGCAGCATCCTTTAATTCAACTATCATAGGTCTTTCAGCCCCCTTATATACAGGCGCATCAATACCTAAGATATCACATATACCAAGGGCATTATTTAGAGTATTATCAAGACCAACATTACCGGCTGTTACCGTTATTGCTTTTATGTCCAAGTTTTGACTTGCCTTTGCCATCATTATGGCAAAAGCGTCATCAACACCCGGGTCTGTATCTATTAAAACAGGAATCTTCATCCTATTCCCTCCAATTATTTATTTTTATTTTCTTTCCTATCCCTAATAACAGAGAAGAAAATAAGTCCCAATATAGTAATTAAATATGGCATCATCTGTACGAATTCAACAGGAATCTTTAAAGACTGCATAGTCATAGAAAGGGCCTCTGCAAAACCGAATAATAGGGAACCCAGAAATGTTCCTATAGGGGTTGCATTACCAAGGTTCATGGCAGACATACCTATATATCCTCTTCCTGCTGTCATACCCCTAGCAAACCAACTTACATATCCCATTGAAAGATATGCCCCTCCAATAGCAGATAGAATTCCGCTTAATACAAGGGATATCATCTTAATCTTATCTACTGAAACCCCTACGGATTCAGCAGACTTTGGGTTTTCTCCAACACTTCTGATTCTAAGTCCTGTAGCAGTCCTATTCAAAAGAATATAGACTACAACAACTGCCAAAAAGGACACATAGGTCAATATATTATGGCCTGAAAGGATTTCTCCCAAAACAGGTATACTCTTTATTATAGGCAAGTCTATATTTGGCAAAACCTTACTCGGAAGGGATGTAGATACCCCTTTATCTCCCGATGCCATAAATAGGACAAATACAGTACCTCCCGTTGCCATTATGTTAGTAGCTATGCCGGCAAGATACATATCTGCATCCCACTTGATTGCAAAGAAACCAAGAATCAGTGAAATAATAATTCCTGATACTATAGCACCAAGAAGGCCTAGTAAGGCACTTTCTGTACCCGCACTTACCAATACCCCCGCAAGGGCTGCTATTAGCATTATACCCTCAACAGCTATATTAGTTATTCCTGCCTTTTTTGTCATCAATGATGCTAGGGCAGCAAAAGTTAAAGGAGTTGATACTCTTATAATGGAAAAGAGAAAGGATGTGTTTGTAATAAGTGAAAATAAGTTGTCCATTATATCGCCTCCTTAGCCTTGAGTTCTTGTTCTGAATTTTTTACTATTTCCTTACGCTTTAAGGATTCAAGGAACAATTGGGCTCCTACTAATAAGAGTACTATTCCTTGAACTATGGATACAAACTCCACAGGAATATCGCTTGATCTGGATGCTAAATCTGCACCGATTCTCATATATGCAAGGAAGAAGGATGTAATAGGGATTAAAAGAGGGTTCTTTCTAGCCAAAGTTGCAACTAAGACTCCATCAAATCCATGATTAGTCAACATCTCCCACTGAAACCTATTATACATTCCAAGGATTTCAACACTTCCACCTACCCCTGCAAGAAAACCACCAATAAGCTGGGCTATTAGGGTAATCTTTACAACTTTCATACCGGAGTATTTTGCAAAATTTTCATTTTCTCCTACGGTTTTTAACTCATATCCCAATTTGGATTTATACATCATAATACTTACAAGGGCAATTGCCAGTATTGCTATAATCAATCCTCCATGAATTCTCGTACCTGAAATAATCACCGGTAACTTTGAAACCAAGGGTATTTTATAGGAGGCATTATATCCTGCAGACATATCCCTCATCCAGTAATTAAGGAAATACATGGAAAGATAGAAAAGAACATAGTTCATCATAATGGACGAAACAAGCTCATTGGCCTTCCACTTAATCTTTAAAATGGCCGGTATCATGGCTATTACAGAACCAAATAGGCCACATATTATAATAATTACAACAGGGCTTACAAAGGCAGGCATTGAAGTATTTATTCCAATATAGGCTGCAATTGCTCCTGCCAAGAAAAATATTCCTTCTCCTATTAGGTTAAACTGATTTGCCCTCTGCATTACTGCAATTGCAAGTCCCGTGAAAATGAAGGGTATCATAGTTTCAATTACATTAGCAAAATGTCTTGTAGTTCCCAATGGACCTACTACGAATAACTTTATTGCATTAAGGGGTTCATCGCTTGCTACTGCAATTACCATAAATGCGATTATATATGCAATAAGTATTGCAAACAGTGGTCTAAGGATATTATATTTCAATTCAATCTTTTTAGTTTTCATGTAATAATTCCCCTATCCTTTCTTCACTGTGTCTTTCAAGGCCCAGCATATATTTCCCAAGCTCGTATTCATCAACTTCTTTAGCATCTTTGAAATATGCCACTATTTCTCCATCTACCATTACCATAAGGCTATCCGAAAGCTCCAGTACTTCGTTTAAATCTGCAGATATTAAAAGGACTCCTTTATTTTCCTCCCTGGTTAGCCTTACTAGCTCCTTACGGATAAGCTCAGTAGCACCAACGTCGATTCCTCTGGTAGGTTGGTTTGCAACGATTATATTGGTATTGGACGTAAATTCCCTTGCCACTACAACCTTTTGCATATTACCTCCCGATAACATCTTAATAGGCTGGAAAATATTATCGCACTTTATCTTAAACTTCTCAACAGCTTCCCTACTAAAGTCCTCAATAGATTTAAAATTCAAAAGACTTCCCTTACTAAACTTATTATCAAAATACCTGTCACTCATCAGGTTTTCCCATATACTCCCGTTTTGAGCACAACCATAGGTCATACGGTCTTCTGATATATGAGCTAGTCCCGCCTCTCTTATATCTCTTACACTTTTACCTTTAATGGACTTATGGTTGACCTCTATTTGGCCCTTGCTAAATCCTACCATACCCGTTAGAACTTCACTAAGCTCAGTCTGACCATTTCCCTCTACTCCCGCAATACCTAGGATTTCTCCCTCTCTTAAATCAAAGCTTATTTTATCTAAAACCTTTTTACCATCTAAATTTTCTTTTTCAATATCTCTAACCTTTAGAATAGTATTATTTGGTTTGCTTTCCTCTTTATCAACTTTTAAGATTACATCTCTTCCAACCATTAATTTGGATATTTCTTTTTCATCTACTTCAGATACCATTCTTGATCCAACTAATCTACCTTGTCTCAATACAGTCAATCTATCGCAAATCTCCATTATTTCATTTAGCTTATGGGAAATAAATATAATTGTAAAGCCATCCTCTTTCATAAGCTTAAGCTGCTGGAACAATTCATCGGTCTCCTGTGGTGTAAGAACAGCCGTCGGCTCATCTAGTATAAGAATCTTTGCCCCCCTAATAAGGGCCTTAAGTATTTCAACTTTTTGCTTTTGACCAACACTTAAATCCTTTATCTTTGCCTTTGGATTTATTTTGAAATTAAACTTCTCACCTATTTCCCTAACAAGGTTTTCTGAATACTTCATATCTAAAAGCCCATAAGGGGTTTTCTTTTCCATACCAATAATCAAGTTTTCTGTAACCGTTAGAGACGGTACAAGCATAAAGTGTTGGTGGACCATACCTACCCCTAGGCTAATTGCATGTTGAGGGTTGTTTATTTTTACCTCTTGACCATTTATTAAAATACGACCTTCTTCAGGAGTTTCAATGCCAAAAAGCACCTTCATAAGAGTTGTCTTGCCGGCACCATTTTCTCCCATTAATGCATGTATCTCACCCTTGTTTACAGACAGGGTTACATCTTTATTGGCTACAAATCCATTAGGATATATCTTTGTTATATTTTCCATTAACAAAACGGGTGAATTCATAGTTTCTCCTTTCTTTAAATAGGTGCTCCAGGTATGGACCCGGAACACCTAAATTTACTATGGTTTTACACTATTCTTTAGATTGTTGATTTCATCCTGGCTCATTTCGAATGCTGATGGAACTACTATTTCTCCACTAGCAATCTTTGCTTCAACTTCCTCGATCTTTGCCTTTATTTCTTCAGGCACTAATCTGTCATAGTATTCATTCTTAGCGATACCTGCTACTCCGTCTTTAACACCCATTCTGTTTGTTGTACCCCACTCAATATTGCCTTCTTTGATGTCCTTTAGAACGTTAAACAAGGAAACATTTACGTTTTTTAAAGCTGAAGTAAGAATTCTATCTGCTGTTTCAGGAGCTGAATCCTTTAGCATCATAGCCTGGTCACTATCTACACCTAAAGCCCAAGCACCTCTTTCTTTAA
>CAZIMA010000033.1:5153-13508 GCA_964540195.1 uncultured Tissierella sp. | reverse complement strand
TTTCCTCACCATTTACTCCTTTGGCATAAATGACTTCAGAATATGTGGCCAATGCTTCATCTAACCATGCTTCTTTGACTTGGTCATTTCCTACTAGGCCATACCACCACTGGTGTGCAGTTTCATGTACAATTACCTTCTCCAATATATCCTTACTGGCATTTGTAAAGTAATCATTACTTATTAGTACAAGGGTTGGGTATTCCATGCCCGATGGAAATTCTGTCACTACTACACTATATTGTCCATAAGGATATTTACCAAATATTTCATTAAATATCTTTATAGAATTTGATGCAGATTTTAAGGCATTACCTATACTAGTGCCTTTCTCATCTAAATAATATAACTTCACCAGGGTATCGTCTGCTTTTATCTCCCTTGTTTTAAAGTGAGGGCTAGCTGCCCAGGCAAAATCCCTAATAAGTTTACCTTCTATTTGGTAAATTTTCCTACCATCTTGGATTGTTTCAGTGAGTATATTCCCACTGGAGGCTACTATTATGTCCTTAGGTGTTTTTATACTTACCTTATAGTTTGCAACTTCCGAATAAAAGGGGTCTCCTATATTGTAGTATGGTTCCAGGTTCCACCCATCTTCATCATACATACATAGTATTGGATACCAGTTACCAAAGTTCATTGCCCTTTCGCCGTAACCAAATCTTTCCTTTACATTTGGTAATTTTGCATCATATCCAAGGAAGAGTTCAATTTCTTGGCCAGGCTCTAATACTTTATCAAGGGTTATTTTTAATATGGTTTGGTCACCACCTATTACTTCATATAAAAGATCTTTATTTCTATCCTCTATTGAAACCTCCAATACATCAATAAAGCCATTGTCATAACTTAAAGGGTCGGTAAATTCTTGATTTATCATAATAGGTGCATCTTCTAATTTTCTAAAGGCATTTGGATATAGGTGAAAATAGACTTCTTCTAAGGAATCTTCACTAGTATTGGTAAAGGAGGTGTATTGCCATCCTGTATAAATTTTATTTTTCTCATCTAAGTCCACGTCTATTCTGTACTCCGTTAATTCTTCAAGGTTAAGATTGTTTAGATCCTCATCTAATAAAGTTGTATCTAGGCCTAAGGCCTCACCTCTACTACAACCCATTAAAACTAGGATTAAGACTACTATTATTAATGACTTCTTACTCAAGCAATCACACCCCCATATTAGTCAAAATATTTAGATAATGATATTCTACTATATTTATACTCCTTAAGCAATTAAGACCCAAAGAGTTGGGATTAATAACTTTGGATTATTTAACAATAACTATGATTATCCTGTCCTTTTATTAATATTATTATACATGTATGGAGTTTCCCTACACAAATCGGGTTAGCTCATAAAAAAAGGAGCCTAGGCTCCTTTATGAATTCTTATTTAATTACTTCAAGTCCACCAAGGTATTTTTGAAGTGCTTTTGGAACTACTATACTTCCATCTTCTTGTTGGTAGTTTTCAAGGATTGCTGCAAAGGTTCTACCTACTGCAAGACCTGATCCATTAAGAGTATGAAGGTATTCAACCTTTCCATCTTCTGTTCTATATCTTAAGTTAGCCCTTCTTGCTTGGTAGTCCTCAAAATTACTACAGCTTGATATTTCTACATATCTGCCATAGGATGGCATCCAAACTTCAATATCATATGTCTTAGCTGATGAGAATCCTAAGTCTCCTGTGCTTAACATTACTACCCTATAAGGGATTTCTAAAAGTTGTAATACCTTTTCAGCATTGGCAGTTAATTTTTCTAATTCCTCATATGAATCCTCAGGTTTTGAGAATTTAACCAATTCAACCTTATCGAATTGATGGTTTCTGATTAGTCCTCTTGTATCTCTACCAGCTGAACCTGCCTCTGCTCTAAAGCAAGGTGTATAAGCAGTATAATAGATTGGCAACTCTTCAACACCTATTATTTCATCCCTTAAAAGGTTGGTTAAAGGCACTTCTGCTGTTGGTACAAGGAAAAAGTCTTTAGCTGGAACGTGGAACATATCCTCGGCAAACTTTGGAAGCTGTCCTGTTCCTATCATACTATCTCTATTTACCATAAAAGGTGTAGACATTTCTCTATATCCATGTTCTGTTGTGTGAAGGTCCAACATAAAAGCTGTAATAGCTCTTTCAAGCTTTGCTCCCCAACCGCTAAAGACACTAAATCTTGCACCAGATATTTTTGCAGCTCTTTCAAAGTCCAGGATTCCCAAGTCTGTTCCCAGGTCCCAGTGAGCCTTTGGTTCGAACCCAAATTCCTTTGGAGTTCCCCATTTTCTCATTTCAACGTTATCCTCATCACTTGTTCCTTCTACAACTGATTCATGAGGAGTATTAGGAATGTTCAATAGATTTACTTTAAGCTCTTCATCTATAGCTTTGACTTGTTCATCTATTTCTTTTGCTTTATCTGATAATTCCTTCATCTTATTGAATAATTCAGTCGTATCCTTGCCTTCCTTCTTTAGCTTTGGAACTTCCTTTGAAGCCTTGTTTTGCTCAGCTTTCATTTCTTCTACTTGAACAAGAAGCTTTCTTCTTTTTTCATCTAATTCAAGTACTTTTTGGATAGGGAAATTTCCATGTCTTTTCTCAAGTGCTTTAATTACCCCTTCTGGATTCATTCTAATTCTCTTAATATCTAACATAATAAACCTCCTTAAAAAAATAAACCCTCATCCCTTAAATCAAGGGACGAGAGTTAACCCGCGATACCACCCTAGTTAGCCATATGGCTCACTCAATAGTATTTAGTTTTACCTACCATCGATTTGAAAAATACAAAAATCGGCTTAGGTCATAAGGACGGATTCAATAACTCTACCTATCAGCTTCCACCAAACACTGACTCTCTAAAAGGCTTTATTATCTACTATTTCCTATTTTAGCTAAAATTATTTAATTAAATTTTATTATACCATTACTTGTATTATTGTCAAGATTTATAAATTAAAACAATAGTTACCCTGTGCCGAATTAATTAATTGTCTATATTGTGTGCAACTTGAGAAAATTGGGACACAATGTCCTGTCCCTATTGTCCCAACTTCATATCACCAGGCTTAATCAAACCCCTTTTCCTCATCCAATTAGAAACTCCTAAGGATATGGTTGCCGGTAGGATAAAATGCATCAAGATTATAAGAATAAAAGTTCTTGGACTAGGTCCCATTACATCTACCATGGCAAATTGTCCAACCAAACCACTGGTACCCATCCCTGCTCCGATGCTATTACTACTCATCCTTAACACATAGGATGATATTGGTCCCAACACCGCAGAGGATACTATGGCAGGGAGCCATATGAGGGGGTTCTTGATAATATTTGAAATCTGAAGCATTGATGTTCCTAAACCTTGGGCTATAAGCCCTCCAAGACCATTCTCCTTATAAGATGCCACTGCAAATCCGATCATATTAGCTGCACACCCTACAGTTGCAGCACCAGCTGCAAGTCCTGATAGCTTTAAAGATATTGCCAATGCAGCACTGCTAATTGGAAGTGTTAATACTATGCCCATTACTACAGATACTATTATTCCCATGGGTATGGGATGTAGTTCTGTAGCCATATTGATAAATGCCCCTATATAGGTCATGAATCCGGATATATATGGAGCTACATAGTTCCCAATAAATCCCCCTACTATAATTGTTATACTAGGTACAAGTACTATATCCAATTTGGTCCTTCCACTTATTATCTTGGAAACTTCTGCTCCTGCAAGAGCTGCAATAAAGGCACCAACGGGTTCCCCTGTATTTATTACAGCACTTGCTCCATCGAAGGATATACTCCCGGCACCTATAGCTCCTGCTGCTATGGATGCAAATATACCTAAAGGAGGTGCCCCAATACTATATGCAACACCTGCACCTATGGCAGGGCCCATTAGCTTTTGGGCTACATTTCCAAAAGCCACCAGTACTCCAATTCCAAATAATGTACCAACTTGCTTTATTATAAGTCCAATCAATAAAGATGAGAAAAGACCTAAGGCCATTCCATTTAAAATCTTTACAATATAATTTTGGATGCCGCCTTTCTTATCCATAATCCTCCTCCAGATTTTATTCCTCTTCTTCAAAAAGGTAATTTTTTTCCTTCAATGCCTTTATTATTAAACTATATGTTTTTTCATCCTTTATCTCAATAGTGTGGAGATGAAGTCCATTAGTTAGAGAAGATAATGGCTCAGCCTTAGTTGACCTAATGTTTTTCATAAACTCATCTAATTCATATCTTGAACCAACATTTATAGGACTATAAATTTCTCCATAAAGGGGATGATCTACAATTACATCGACTATTCTTCCACCTAAATCTACAATGGTTTTAAGTTCATCCTCCATATCCTCATAGCCTTTATGGGTGCTTGCTATGGTCTTTCTTAACAAGGTTGAATCAGCCTTAGAAGGAAATAAATATCCCTGAGGAGTTGCTAAAATTGTAATCCCCCTTGCTCTTAATATTGCTATGTCTTGCACGATTACCTGCCTGGTTACTCCAAACTTTTCAGCCAAATAGGTTCCCTTTATGGCTATGCTGGAATTTTCTAGTATTTCTAAGAGTTTCTCTCTTCTTTCTATGGCACTCATATCCTCACCCTTATATAATAATTTGCATCAAAATACCATAAACTGACAATCCCATTTCAAAAATATATCTTATCCCATTATATCATAATTTCTACAGGGGTATCATAGACTTTAGTCCTCCTACACAAGAAAAATTCCCCTATATTGTTGACATCTTTTCCCCATATGCTACAATTAATTTATCCCAAAATTCAAATGCCAAGGAGGGATAAAATGGACAAAAAGATAGGGGTAATTGATTCAGGCATTGGCGGACTTACTGTTGTTAAGTCACTTCAACAATTGATTCCAGGCGAAGATATAATCTACTTTGGTGATAATATAAATGTTCCCTATGGTAATCGGTCTAAGGAAGAGATATTCAGTTTAACCATGGATTTATTACGTTTTATGGAAACTAAAAATGTTAAAATAGTAGCTATAGCATGTAATACTATGTCGGCTTTAATCGATGAGTATAAAGATAAATTTGATTTTCCCATAATCGATATAATCCACCCTACGGTGGATCAGATTATTAAAATGAATACTTATAATCTATCTTTAATTGGAACTGAGTTTACAGTTAAATCTGAAATTTACCAAAAACTTTTGAAGGAAAGAAATCCTGACATAAGCTTAACTGTAGAGGGAAGTAGAGACCTGGCAACTTTAATTGATAAAGGGGATTTTGATTCCACCGAAATCAAAAAAGTTGTTTCTAAACATATTAAAAACTTGCTTAAAGACGGGGATATCTATAATCTAGTCTTAGCTTGCACCCATTTCCCAATAGTTGCAAATATTTTTTCAGAAATAGCACCTGAGATAAGGCTTATAGATCCAGGTTTTGAACAGGCAAAGGCAATCAGAACCTACCTTAATGAAAAAAATCTGGAGAAAGATGGAGATAAGGGCAAGCTAGAAATCAATACATCGGGAGATACTACAATCTATGAAGCTGTTATAAAAAGATTGAAGTTAATCAACATCGCGTCCATAATTACTACAGATATTAAAAAAGCTGTCTAATCATTAATTGATAGACAGCTTTTTTAACTTTACTCCCATCTTAAATCCTTCCCATAGAACTTTAGGGGAATAAACTTTGCCAATATCCTGGAGAATATCCTATCTGAATAGATATCAGAAATCTCAGCCGGTGTTAAGTTAGTTGATATGATGGTTTTCCTCCCGGAGATAATCCTAGTATTTACTATATTGAATATCTCCGCATTAGTAAAGGTATTACTCATTTCCGTTCCTAAATCATCTATTATTAATAAATCTGCATCAAAGAGTAAATTATATTGATAGTTGTTTACTTCGCTGGTATCCTTCCCAAACTTACGCCTTTCCAGTATATCCAATATGGTAAATGCAGTTTGGTAGATTACTATCTTGTTCTTATCCAGTAAAGCTTTAGCTATACAGTTGCAGAGAAAGGTTTTGCCTAGGCCGGTAGTCCCATAGAATAATAGGTTTTCTCCATTTTGTTCTTTAAAATTGCTAATAAAGCCTTCTGATATACCTACTATATCCATCATATTCTCCCTAGGCGTAAGGTCCTCACCCGGAAACTTATTATTGCTAAAAACCTCTATATTAAAGGTTTGGAAGTTCTCCTTACTTAATATAGTTCCTAAATTAGACATCTTATATGCCCTGGATGCTAATTCCTGCTTTAGACAACTACACTTTTCCCCATTTTCCACATAAGCCTTATCCTTACATATATCACAATCATATTTTAGGTCCATAAAGTCCGAAGCTATATTGGATTCGGTCATTAAATAGGCTTTTTCCATCCTCAATTTTTCAATAGCATCTTTCGTTTCCCCTACTACTTCTTCATGTCTCTGGGGGTTCAAAAGTATCTTCTTAGCCATGGAAAGGCTTATTTTCTCAATATCTTCATCTATTCTTCTTATTGCAGGTATCTTGGAATAAACATATTCAACTCTTTTTTTTCTTTCATTCTCCTGCCTGTCTCTTTTTCTTTCATATTCCAGGAAGACCTCTCTTAAAATATCCTTATTCATCTTAAGCCTCTCCTTTTAACTTCTTAGAATAAGCTTCTCTTTTTCTCTTGGCAATAGCTTCTAATTCCTCAGATGAGTATTTATCTGATCTTTGTTCAAAATTATGAAACCTATTTTTATAGGAAGCAGTCTTTTTAAATTGTGGTTTTCCTTTATTAACTTCCTTATTAACAGTTGCTTTATCTAACTTTTCTATGTCTTCTAAAGTCTTCACACCTTTTTCAAACCAATTCTTTAATGTTCCATTAACGTAATTGATACTTGGCTTAACGTTCTTGTCTGTTTCACAACCTGCAAGTATTATTTCCAAAGAGAACTTGTATTCATTAAACCACTTTTCAATTATTTTCTTCTCATCAGCTCTTATAGGCCTATTTTGAAGCCCAAGGGATTTCATTATCTCTTGCTCATTATAAAAAACTTCATCATCAGCTTTCATCTTCTCCATTATAGCCTCTAGAGTTGTTAGCCCCTCGCTATACCAGTTTTTAATAATCCCCTCAACATAGTTCATCTTCCTAATACCTCTTCTCTCAGAGGAGTAGTAAAAGGCCTTTTCTATAACATCAGGGTTCATATTATATTCATGAATCCACTCAAGAATTATCTTTTTCTCAGAAGGGGAAGTCTGCCTTCTCATTATATAATCTATGGAATTAAACATCGTATTGATAACTGGCATTTGATTGGCTTCAATAAGGTCCTTGGTAGTAAATTTTGCTTCCTTATCCGGTTCTTGTTTCTGATTAAACATGCCAACATTATTTTTTATATATAGCTGCTTTAAGTTTAAAAATTTTACTTTATAATTTACCTGATGATCATCTTCCTTTATGATAATCCCTTTCTCTTCCCAGAAATCCCAAGCTCTTAATACATCTTCAAGCGGAATATCAAGGTGCTTTGCTATGGTAGTATTGGTTACCTCAATTTTTTCATCTCTATCATGGGCATACTTAAAGCCTAAAAGATAAACTTTTACATAGGTCCCATTGGCCATAGGCATAAAGTCATTTAAAAATATATTCTCTATAGGAGTATCTCCTAAATCCATATCTGTTGTTTCAAGGGTAAAGCTCATAGTTTCAACTCCTAATTCCTCTGAAATCATCCTTGTCTAGTCTCATTCTATAAATATAATTATATATCTTTTTATTGCTTATTACAAAAGAAGATTCCTCTTCTAAATAATAAGAATTATTAAGGCTAAGCTTTTGATCAAAGAATTCCTCTAAATAATACCCATCCTGCTTAAATCCCATATTTTCATAGAGCTTATATGCCCTCTTATTGAAGGCTGCTACCTCTAGGTACATCCTCTTCATTCCTAACTCTGTGAAATAATATTGAAGGAATGTCTTCAAGGCATCTGTACCATAACCTTTGCTTACAAAGTTTGGATCAAATACCAGACCAAGATAGGATTCCTTCTTAATTAATTTAATATCCTTAATGCCTAGATATCCTATAAAGTCTTCCTTCATATTAAATATTCCGTAATACTTGTTATTCCATCTTATCTTACTTTTGTACCACTTCTCAATTCCAGCATCACCCATACTTGGAAAATTATAGTCAGCAATAAGGGGATTTTCATGAAATCCCCATAGTCTCATACTATAAACATCTTCTAAGTCCAATGGTCTTATTATGGTTTTTTGTCCCCTTATTTCCATAACTTCCTCCTAAGAAAAAATAGCTTCTAAGGAAGCCATTT
>CAZIMA010000033.1:0-5053 GCA_964540195.1 uncultured Tissierella sp. | reverse complement strand
TAGTTTTCTTTGTTAAGAAACTTAGTATATTGACCCTTCCATACTAGTTCAACATTGCCTGTGGGTCCGTTTCTGTGCTTCGCAATAATTACTTCTCCAATATTCTTTTTTTCTGATTCTTGATGATAATATTCATCTCTATATAAAAACATTACAACGTCTGCATCCTGCTCTATAGCCCCGGACTCCCTAAGGTCGGACAGGATAGGTCTGTGGTCTGCCCTCAACTCTGGGGCACGGGAAAGTTGAGATAGGGCTATCACAGGGCATTCCATCTCCTTAGCCAGCCCCTTAAGTCCCCTTGATATGGCAGATATCTCCTGCTGCCTACTTTCCGTATGTCCATCTAATTGCATAAGCTGCAAGTAGTCTATTAGAACTAAATCCAATCCCTTTTCAATCTTAAGTCTCCTGCACTTTGCCTTCATTTCCATAAGGGATATTCCGGCTGTATCATCTATAAAGACATTTATCTGGGATAATGGCCCCATGGAGTTCACAACTTGCATCCACTCATTATCCACTAAATCACCACTTATTATCTTCTGTAAATCCACATGGGATGTAGCACTTATCATTCTCTGCACTAACTGCTCCTTAGACATCTCCAGAGAAAATATGGCTACCTTAGCACCAGCTTTAACCGCTGCATTAGTTGCAATATTTATTCCAAATGCAGTCTTGCCCATAGAGGGCCTTGCTGCCAAAAGTACTAAGTCAGCCTTTTGAAGACCGGAAAGCTTATTATCTAAGTCAATAAAACCTGTAGTAAGGCCTGTTAGCCCTCCCTTATTGGCTGCCCTTTCCTCTATTTGAGCAAAGCTGGATAGAAGAACTTCATTGATTGGTGAAAACCCTTCTTTATGAGAACCTTGGGTTATATCGAAAATATTCTTTTCAGCCTTTTCAATTAAGGCATTAATATCCTCATTATCTTCATAGGCCTTGGTGATTATTTCATCACTGGAATTTATAAGCCTTCTTAAAATAGACTTTTCTTCAACTATCTTACAGTAGTACTTTGTATTAGCTGTTGTAGCCACACTTGTGGAAAGATTGGCAATATAGGTTATACCCCCAATACTGTCTAAAGTACCCCTTCTTTTCAATTCCTCACTTAAGGTGATTAAATCTACCGGCTCATTCCGATTAAACAAGCCTAATATAGCTTCAAATATCTCCTTATTTACTTCCTTATAAAAATCTTCAGGCCTTATAATTTCTACGGCCGTATTGATAGCCTCTTTATTCACCATCATGGCACCTAGAACCGACTGCTCAGCCTCTATACTATGGGGAGGAATACGGCCTATAAATCCTTCCATCTAAAACACACCTCTATTCAACTATGACATTTACCTTCATCTTTGCTGAGATTTCAGGATATAATTTAACTTCTACCTCTTTAAGGCCCGTAGTCTTAATATTATCCTTTAAATCAATCTTTCTCTTGTCTACATCTATCTTATGCTGTTTGTTTAATGCAAGAGCTATATCTTGAGAAGTAATAGAGCCAAATAGCTTACCAGCGGAACCGCCTTTAGCCTTTATTTCAACTGTTAGCTTTTCAATTCTATCTTTTAAGGCATTTGCTTCCCTAATCTCTTCCTGTCTCTTCTCTTCCATTAGCTTATTGTTTTCTTCCCACTTCTTAAGGTTAGCTGGGGTTGCTTCTACAGCAAGATTTTTTGGAAACAAGAAGTTTCTGGCATAGCCATCTTTAGAATTCACTAAATCCCCTTCTTTTCCTAATCCCTTAACATCTTTTAATAATATTACTTTCATTATTTTGCACCTTCCTTAAGATATTTTTCTATTTTTTCTTTTAGTAACTCTTCTGCTTCATCTATATTCATATCGGATAATTGGACTCCTGCACTTGTAAGATGACCTCCACCTCCCAATTTCTCCATTATTAGCTGAACGCTAATATCTCCTATGGACCTTGCAGAAATATGAATTTTATTTCCCATATTAGTAAGGACAAAAGAAGCTTCTACATTATTGATATTTAGGAGCTCATTTGCTGATTGAGCTGCTACTAATAACGAATCCTCCATCTCCTTCTCAAGCCTACCAATGGCTATGGTATTAAATACTATCTTGGCAGATCTTATAACCTCTGCCTTATTTACAAATGTATTAACATCATCCCTAAATAGTTGCTTAACAATTGTAGTGTCTGCACCTGCCCTCTTTAGGACGGCAGCAGCTTCAAAAGTTCTAACTCCAGTCTGGAAGCTAAAGTTCTTTGTATCTACAGTAATCCCCGCTAACAAGGCTTCTGCTTCAAACTTCGTAAGGTTTGTATTATCTGCCATATATGATAAGACCTCGGTCACCAATTCTGAAGTTGATGATGCATATGGCTCAAGATAAGTAAGTACCGGTTCTTTTATAAATTCTGCACCTCTTCTGTGGTGGTCGATTACCACTATTTTATCTACTAAATCCAGTAGCTCTGGAGATTCAGTAAAACTTGGCTTGTGATTATCAACAACTATCATCAATGAACTCTTATCTATTAATTCTTCAGCTTTTTCCGGACTTATTAGTTTTTCCATAAGTGAAGGTTGCTCGGCTCTAAGCCTTTCCAATATGTTCCTTATAGATGGATTTTCTCCATTAATAATTAGATATCCTTCTCTTTTTCTGTTTTTGATTGCCCTTAATATTCCAATGCCTGAGCCTAGGGAATCCATGTCAGGATTCTTATGCCCCATTACAAATACCTTGTCTGACTGGTCTATAAGCTGTCTAAGTGCATACCCTATTACTCTGGCCTTTACCTTGTTCCTCTTTTCCATGGCTTTAGACTTGCCACCATAAAATTCGAAGGATGTTTCCGTCCTTAAAACCGCCTGGTCTCCTCCTCTTCCAAGGGCTATATCAATGGCAGCCTTGGCATTTTCATATGCTTGGAGGGGAGTTTCAGCAACAGAACACATTCCTATACTTAGTGTAATCGGTATAGTATTACCGATATTTAATTCCCTCATTTGGTCTAGAAGGTCAAATTTCTTCCCTTCTATTTCCTCAAGGGCAGAATAGTCAGTAACTATAAGATATTTATCATTTTCATACTTCCTCACTATACCTCCATAATTGGTAAAATAGGCATTGATGTTTTTGTCTATTTCGGCCAAGACTAAAGGTTTACTGATGTCCGGAGTAGAGCTTTTTATATCATCATAATTATCCACATATATTAATCCAACTACATTTGTTTCGTATTTGTAGGTCTCCTTAAGAATTACGTAGTCAGTATTATCAACCCAATACAACATTATTATATTGCCCTTTATACTATTCTTTTTGGAGTCTACCTTATTTGGATAAACCCTATAATGTCTATCTCCATATTGAAGCTCTAAGGGGTCGTTCTCTTCCCTCTTTATTATATCCTCTATATTGAGTCCCGGAATTAGTTCATTTATTCTTCCATTTAAAATATCCTCTTCAACCATTAATTCTAGAAATGGAGTATTATACCATATGACAGCTCCCACTTCATCAATTAATACTAGAGGAAAGGGCATATTAAATATAGCATGCTTAGTTGCAGAGTCAAATTCATAAGATAATTCCTCCACATATTTAGCCCACTCCTTATTCTTTTCATGGATATTCCTAAAGTCATAGAATACCAGGTAGGCTAATATAATTCCTCCTATTAAAGCTAAAACCGGTTGGTAAAAGGCTATTATTATCACCATAACTGCAATTACAATTAGATATAGCTTTGTATCAGACCAACTTAAAAAACTTTTATTTTTCATGGCTACCACCCTTCAGGCATTACTTCTGTTGAATTTTCTAAAATTAAATATTGAATCCATAACCCCAATTAAAAATATGAGGGTTCCCAAAGGTCCAAGTAGTAGAATTGCTACCAGGAAAAACATCCTTAAAAGAAGTTTAAAACCTAGCTTAATAAACATAAAATCCAGTACTGAAAGACCCTGTATGGTAAACATTATCCAAATGAGAGTAACAACGTTTAGCATCAATGGTTCTGATAGGGATAAGTTAAAAGCCCTAAAAATATATGTTATTATAAACATTATGATAACTCCTGGCATAATGTTATTTGGAAGCCTAAATTTAGAAAATCTAGGTATTGATATAATCCCAAGACCTGACCTTCTTAAAACTATTACGGATAGATAATAGTTAGCATAGCTTGTAAATAGAGAAGTTGCTAATATAATAACCGGGAAAACCCACAACACATATCTATAAGTTCCTTGTAGTTGTCCTGCAGTCTTAAGAATCTCAAAATTAGTAAAGCCCATTTCCTTAAATAGGCCCACCTGTGAATTAAGCATTTGATTAAAACTCTCTTCAAGCTGTGCCATAATATTGATTCCTGTAATATTCTGTGTAATACTATAGAATAGTAAAATGGATACAAATAAAATAGCTGTTGTAAGTCCAAGTATTTCCGTTGACTTTCTTCTATTCTTAATACCATCTGCTATGGTATATACCAGGGGCACAAATAATAATATAAAAAGCAACGCACTAGGTATATCAACTATAAGGCTGAGGGTTATTGATACTACAACTATACTTAGTATCCCTTGCAAAATCCCTCTCTTAACTCCAAGGAATATGAATGGAATCGGAAAAACCACTAAATTAAATGGAAACAGGTAGGTTCCAATCAAAGCATAAAGTGTCATAAAGATAATAATGCCTATAATCTCTAAAAAGTCATAGTTAATTTGTTTATCATTGTTCAAAGAATCCACCCCACTCTTCTACTATCAATCAATAAATTAGAAAATGATTTAATCTATATTAGTATATTATACTAATTATATATCAAAAACACAAAAAGGTCATTCTTAATAATGCAAAGCATTGGGAAATTGGTGTAATAAAAAAAGAGAGGATTTCCTCTCTTAATAGATTTTAGTCTGCGCTATATGGTAGCAATGCTACTTGTCTTGCTCTCTTGATGGCAATTGTTAATTCTCTTTGGTGCTTAGAGCAGTTTCCGGAAATTCTTCTTGGAAGAATCTTACCTCTTTCAGTAACATACTTCTTC
>CAZIMA010000032.1:0-13979 GCA_964540195.1 uncultured Tissierella sp. | reverse complement strand
ATTTACAAATGGCTGAACAGAATGCTGAAATAGCTCAAATGAAAAAGGGGCAAGTGGGATCAGGAGACCGTTCTGAAAGAATTAGAACTTATAACTTCCCTCAGGGTAGGGTAACTGATCACAGAATAAATATGACCTTATATAAGATCAATAGCTTCATAGACGGAGATTTGGATGAAATGATAGACGCATTGATTACTACTGACCAAGCAGAAAAAATGGCGCAGGTTGATTAATAGAGGGTGATACCCTCTATTTTTATGACCTAAGGACTAAAGAGGATAAAAAATGGAAACCAGAATAGTTAAAATAGATATTGAAAACATAGATGATAACTTAATAGATGAGGCTGCAGCCCTAATAAAAAAGGGAGGTCTTGTGGCCTTTCCTACCGAAACGGTTTATGGCTTAGGTGCAAATGGATTAGATGAGGCTGCTGTCCTAAAGATTTTTAAGGCAAAGGGGCGTCCCCAAGATAACCCGCTGATATTACACATTCAATCCATAGACCAACTAATGCCTTTAGTTAGTCATGTGCCGGACCTTGCTTATAAGTGCATAGAAAAATTTTGGCCGGGACCCCTTACTATAATATTTAACAGAAGTTCAATTATACCTGATGTCATCACGGGAGGTCTTGATACGGTAGCAATCAGAATGCCCGAAAATAAAATTGCCTTGGACCTTATCAGAAAATCTAATGTGCCTATAGCAGCACCTTCTGCAAATCTTTCGGGTAAACCCAGTCCAACCTCTGCTGACCACGTTATAAGAGACCTTTCAGGAAGGGTAGATATGATTATCGATGGAGGTTGTACGGGAGTAGGTTTGGAATCTACTGTTCTAGACTTGTCGGGAGATATTCCTATGGTCTTAAGGCCTGGTGGAGTGACTATTGAAGAATTGAGGGTCTTGATACCGGATGTTACTCAGGATTTGGCTACCATAAAGGAAAGTCAAGCTATAGTTCCAAAATCCCCGGGACAAAAGTACAGACACTATGCTCCTGCAGCCGAAATGAGGGTATACACGGGAGAGGTTGAGGATATAGTTATATCTATAAATAAGGTCTGCGAAGAGTTGAAGGCAAAGGGCAGAAAGATTGGGATTATGGCAACTGAAGAGACTAAAAATAGGTATAATATGGGTATTATAAAGGTAGTGGGAAGCAGGGAGAAGAAGGAAAGCATTGCTACAAACCTATTTAATATAATTAGGCAGTTTGATGATGAAGATGTAGATATAATCCTAGCAGAAGGAGTAGAAGCAGATAATATTGGCATGGCTATTATGAACAGGATGATGAAAGCTTCCGGTGGTAGGATAAACAGGGTTTAGGAGTGGTATTAAGTGAAGATTTTAATAGTATGTACGGGAAATACATGTAGAAGCCCTATGGCTGAAGGTATTTTTAAATCTTTAATTAAGAAGGCCAATTTAGATATTCAAGTTCAGTCAGCCGGCACCTTTGCCTTTGATGGAGATAGGGTATCTAATCATGCAGTTAAGGCCCTTGAAAGTTTGGAAATGGATATATCTAATCATAAATCAAAGTTAATTCATAAGGATTTGATCAATGATATGGATTTAATACTAACTATGAGCTCTTCCCATAAGGAGACTATAAACGGGAAATTTCCAAATGCTAAAGAAAAGACCTTTCTTTTAAATGAATATGCTTTTGGGGACCTTAAAGATGTTATGGATCCCTATGGTGGCAGCTTAAGTGATTATGAAGCTGTTAGGGATGAAATATATAGGGCAGCTATAGAGATAGTTAAGAAGATAGGTAAGAGGTAAGAGAAAGGTTGTGGATTATGAAAATCGGTATAGGTAGTGACCATGGGGGTTTTGAATTAAAGGAAGAGATTAAAAATTATTTAACTGGTGAAGGGATTGAGTTTGTTGACTACGGTACGAATTCAAGTGACTCTGTGGATTATCCAGACTATGGGAAAAGTGTTGCAGAGGCTGTGGTGGCAAAGGAAGTGGACCGAGGAATAGTAATATGTGGCACGGGCATTGGCATTTCCATTGCGGCCAACAAGGTAAAGGGGATAAGATGTGCCCTTTGTACAGATACTTATTCAGCTAGAATGAGTAGGGAGCATAATAATGCAAATATGTTATCCTTGGGAGCCAGGGTATTAGGTGTAGGACTCGCTCTTGAAATCGTAAGTGTTTGGTTAAAGGGTGAATTCGAAGGTGGAAGACACGAATTAAGAGTAAATAAAATTAGTGATATTGAAGGCTAGTTTGTGATATAATTTTAAATGAATTTTAGTGTTGAAGGGAGAGATATTATGTCAAAAGTTGTAGTGTTTGACCATCCATTAATAAAGCATAAATTAACGTTTATAAGGGATAAAAATACAGGATCAAAAGAATTTAGAGAGTTGGTAACTGAGGTTTCTACTCTTATGGGTTATGAAGTAACAAGGAATTTAACTTTAGAGGAAGTAGAGATTGAAACTCCTATATGTAAGATGAAGTCGCATGTAATAGCAGGGAAGAAGGTTGGTTTAGTACCTATATTAAGAGCAGGTCTTGGAATGGTAGACGGTATGTTAAATGTTATTCCGGCTGCAAGAGTAGGCCATATAGGTTTATATAGAGACCCTGAAACATTTTTGCCTGTTGAATATTATTGCAAATTACCTCAAGATATAAGTGAAAGAGAGCTTATAGTTCTGGACCCTATGCTTGCAACGGGTGGTTCTGCAGTTGCAGCAATTCAGTTCTTGAAGGACAGAGGGGCAAAAATTATAAAGTTGGTTAATATTATAGCAGCACCGGAGGGAATAAAAGCTGTGCAAGATGCTCATCCTGATGTTGATATATATGTGGCTGCAATAGATGAAAAGTTAAACGACCATATGTATATAGTTCCGGGTCTTGGGGACGCGGGAGATAGGTTATTTGGTACAAAATAATGAAAAGGGCAGTTTTTCTGTCCTTTTTTGCAAAGTATTTAATTGAAAGCATTAGAATAGTAGTTAAGGAGCGAAAATGAGATGCAACAAGCTGTGTTACCCTTGATTTTAGCCATTATTATATCCTTTATATTAACTCCTTTGGTAAGGAAGTTTGCCTTTAAAATAGGGGCCATCGATATTCCTAAGGATGAAAGAAGAGTACATAAGGAGCCAATGCCATTGTTGGGAGGATTGGCCATATATTTATCTGTAGTTATTAGCAGTTTGGTTTTCATACCCTTGAACAAGAGCTTGATTTCGGTTTTAATCGGGGGGACCATTATACTCATCTCCGGAATAATTGATGATATAAAGGGAATGAGTCCCAAGCTGAAAATGGCATTTCAAATTCTTGCGGGCTTGGCCTTAATTGCAGGAGATGTAAAGGTGGATTTTTTTACAAATCCCTTTACCATCAATAATGAAGTTATATACCTAAATTGGTTATCTATACCCGTTACCTTGTTTTGGGTAGTTGGTATTACTAATACACTTAATCTTATAGATGGCTTAGATGGACTTGCTGCAGGTGTTGCTATGATATCCGCCTTATCTCTTACTTTTGTTGCTGAGAAGTTTGGATATGCTACAGTAATACTTATTTCTGCCATAGTTGCAGGTGCAACCTTGGGCTTTCTTCCCTTTAACTTCAATCCTGCCAAAATATTTATGGGGGATACAGGTGCCTTATTCTTAGGATTTATGTTGGCGGCCATATCCATAGAAGGAGTAATGAAAAGCGTTGCAACTATAGCTATTATAGTACCTATTATAATTCTTGGAGTCCCTATATTTGACACTACCTTTGCAATCTTTAGGAGGCTCTTAAGTGGAAGGTCTATAATGTCAGCAGACAAGGGGCATTTACACCATAGGCTTCTTGGCAGAGGATATTCGCAAAAGAAAACCGTATTAATATTATATGCTATTTCTGCAGCTTTCGGATTATTTGCTGTCCTTGTAGCAAAGGCCAATAGCAAACAAGCAGTATACCTATCGGTAATAATGTTTGTTGCCACTATAATAATTGCAATTAAATTCGGATTATTCCGGACAAAAAAGGAATAGGATGTGATTACTTGAAGATTATGACCGTATTTGGCACTAGGCCGGAAGGAATTAAAATGGCGCCAATTATTAAGGAAATAGAGAAGAGACCCCAAATAGAAAGTGTAATTTGTATAACAGCCCAGCATAGGGAGATGTTGGATCAAGTGTTGGACCTTTTTGAAATCCAACCGGATTATGATTTAAATATATTTCAACCGGGCCAAAGCTTAACAGAAATAACTACAAGGGCTATAAAGGGCTTAGAAGAAGTTATAATAAAGGAGAAGCCGGATGTGCTCCTTGTTCAGGGGGATACGACCACGGTATTTGCCGGTGCCTTGGCTGCTTTTTACCAAAAAGTCAAAATTGGTCATGTGGAGGCGGGATTGAGAAGCGGAAATTTATATTCCCCATATCCTGAAGAAGCTAATAGAAAATTAACGGGTGTTTTGACCAATTTTCATTTTGCTCCTACGGATATAAATAGGCAAAACCTCTTAAGAGAAGGATATCCTGAGGAAAATATATTTATAACCGGAAACACTGTAATCGATGCCCTTAAATATACTGTTCAAGAAGATTATTTGTTTGAAAATCCTGCTCTAAACGGATTGGATTATAAGAATAAAAGGATAATACTTTTAACATCCCATAGGAGGGAAAATATTGGCAAACCAATGGAGAATATTTTCACTGCTGTAAATGATATTGTGAAAAAATATGAGGATGTAGAAGTGGTATTCCCCATGCACCTAAACCCTAAGGTTAGGGAAATAGCAAAGGCCATTATGGGTGGAAACTCCCGTATACATCTTATAGAGCCCTTGGAATATGAGCCATTTACTAATTTAATGTCTAAATGTCATCTTGTAGTTACGGATTCAGGTGGCTTACAGGAGGAAGCTCCAACCCTTGGCAAGCCTGTTTTAGTTGTAAGAGAGGAAACTGAAAGGCCTGAAGGAGTAGAAGCAGGTACGGCAAAGTTGGTTGGAACTAGCTACGGAGTAATATATGAAAATTTGAATCTTCTTTTAGACAATGATCAGGAATACGACAAAATGGCCAAGGCAGTCAATCCCTATGGAGATGGTCGAGCATCTGAAAGAATTGTAGATGTACTCCTAAAACAAATTAATTAAATAATAGGTATAAAATGTATCCTTACTTGGTAATACTTTAATTATTAGGAAAGGGTACTTTTTTATTTAAAATGTTTTGTCCCCCTTTACATTTTATTAAAAGTGCTCTTTCCTTTAATAATTATTAGGGAGGCACATTATGAAGAAAATATTAGTATTTGCACTTATTTTATTAATTATAATTCCTTATTTTACACAAGCCGGCAGTGGAAAGGGCGAGGAAGAGGTCCTCTTATCTATCATGAATGAATTAGATGGAGATTTTTTAGAAGCGGATATCAGTGCCAGTGAAAAGATAATGGACGGCTTTTTAAGTGTTTCTCAATTACATAAAATTGGACAAGATGTTTTGGATTCTATAGGAATGGTTGGAGAAGAAAGGAATGTATCCAGCCTTGATCTAGAGGAAGGATATTATATAAGGGAAGTAATTGAGGAAGAGGAATATAATCAGGTAAGTTATTTTGGCTATGATCAGCATAAGAATTCCCTGATAATAATGTTAACTTCTTATGTAAATGGGGATGAAAAAGGTGAAACATTTCTATATGTAAATGTGACAAAAAAAGAGATTTTTGAAGGAAATAGTGATATAATAAACAAGGTTAAAGATATTTTTGTAAAATATAATAAGGAAGTTAATATTACTACTTGTTTATTAGGCGAATTAATTGGGAAATTTAGTGAAGTGGAAATTGAGAAGTTGAGAAATTCCATAAGTAATTTAAACGGTGAAATAGTAGACGAATATAGTGATGAGAATTTAACTTCCCTGACGGCGTTTACTGACTATATAGAGCATAATATTTTAGCTGGTGAAGATAGAATCAATCTTAACGTAGCATTAAGATACTATGAGTATGATAACAAAACTATCATATGGATAGGAACCCCTATAATAACCAGTGGCTATTGATTAGGAGGAGATAATTTGGAAAAGATATTAGTGGAAAACAGTCCACCTCTTAAGGGAAATGTTAGGATAAGTGGGGCAAAGAACTCTGCCCTGCCTATTTTGGCGGCATCTCTTTTAGGGACTGAGGACATTATTTTGGAGGATGTGCCAAAATTAAAGGATGTTCAAATAATGTGTGAGGTTTTAACATCTTTAGGAGCGACTGTAGAATACTTAGATGAAGAAGTAATTAAGATAAACTCTGCAAATGTTAATAAATTTGAAACCAGATACGATTTGATGAGTAAGATGAGAGCTTCATTCCTGGTAATGGGGCCCCTATTAACTCGTTTGGGTAAGACCAAGAATTCACTACCGGGCGGTTGTGCTATCGGTACTAGACCTATAGATTTGCACCTAAAGGGCTTTAAGGCACTTGGAGCAACTATTGATACTAATCATGGAAACATAAGTGCATATGCTGAAAAGCTGGTAGGGGATAAGATATATCTTGACTTTCCATCTGTGGGTGCTACGGAAAATATTATGATGGCTGCAGTTATGGCTGAAGGAGAAACTATATTGGATAATGCTGCTATGGAGCCTGAAATAGTTGACTTGTCTAATTTCTTAAATAAATTGGGAGCCGATATAAAGGGCGCAGGTACTTCCACTATTAGGATCAAGGGAGTTAAAAAACTAGGTGGCGCAAGACATGCTATAATTCCTGACAGAATCGAAGCCGGTACCTTTATGGTAGCTGCTGCAATAACCGGAGGGGATGTAATTGTAGACAATGTTATATCCAATCATATTAAGCCTGTTATTGCTAAACTTAAAGAGGCCGGATGTACCATAAGCGAGAATGGAGATAGCGTAAGGGTAATCGGCAATAAGAACCTAAAGGCTATAGATATAAAGACCCTTCCATATCCTGGATTTCCTACAGATATGCAAGCTCAATTTATGGCTTTGATGACCTTGCTTGATGGGACAAGTGTTGCTATTGAAACCGTATTTGAAAATAGGTTTATGCATGTAGATGAACTTAAGAGAATGGGAGCAGATATTAAAATAGATGGTCGTTCTGCAATTATTCAAGGAGTGAAGGGCCTTACAGGAGCTCCCGTTAAAGCATCTGACCTAAGGGCCGGTGCAGCCTTGGTTCTTGCAGGATTAGTAGCTGAGGGCATAACCGAAATCGAAAACATCCATCATATAGATAGAGGATATGATGGTATCGAGGCCAAATTTACTAAATTAGGGGCAAAGATTTATAGAAAAACATATTAATATAAGTTCTAATATTACCCCTCATCTCATAAGTATTAACTATACTGTGGAGAAGAGGGGATTTAATGAAAAGGATTGGAACTTATATGATGGCGGTCTTAGTAATAACTATTCTTATACCTACAGTTATTGTTAAGGCTTTTAATTTTGTCCCTAAGGAAAATGTGGTTTCAGGGGAAGGGTTTAAAGTTCAAGATAAGGCCCTGCCTCAAATTATTGATTCTGAAGGCCCTGAAAAGGGGACCCAAGTAGGGGAGGTCATAAGGGTTTTTAATCCATATGACGGGTCGGTCAAGGAAATGGATCTAGAGCTTTATGTAAAAGGAGTAGTAGCAGCTGAAATGCCTGCTGAATTCCATATTGAAGCTTTAAAGGCTCAGGCTATAGCTGCAAGGACTTATGCAGTAAGTAGGAGCCAGAGGTACCCTGAAGGTCATCCGGACCATAAAGATGCATCCATTTGTATGGGGATACACTGTCAGGCTTATCTTTCCCTTGAGGAATTAAGTCAGATTCACGGAGATGGCTGGGTGGATAAGTATTGGGGCAAAATTCAAGATGCTGTAGATTCTACTAGGGGGATGTTGATTTATTATAAGGATGTCCTAGCGGAACCCCTATATCATTCCACCAGTGGTGGGTTTACTGAGGATGCCGTAGATGTATTTAACAATGATACACCTTATTTAAAATCCGTTGATAGCCCTTTTGAAGAAGAAGCTCCAAGGTATAAGACCCTAACCACTTTAACTGATGAAGAATTTGTAAATAAAATAAAGGAAGGGTTTCCGGATGCTGATATTAACCTGGAAAACTTTTTTGATAAGATTAAGCTAATTGAGAAGACGGATAGTGGAAGAATTAAAAAAATCGCCATTGGAAATGAGCTTATTGAAGGTAGGGAAATAAGAGACCTCTTTGGATTGAACTCCACCAACTTTACTATTGCCTATGACAAACAGTTGAAAATCATTGATATAACTACCCTGGGTTTTGGTCACGGAGTAGGAATGAGTCAATGGGGTGCCAACGGCATGGGGAAGAATGGAAGTAATTACTTAGAGATATTAAACCATTATTATACGGATATAGAAATAAAGAAATAGAATAAATTAAGAACCTTTATAGGCAACTTAAGTTGCCTATAAAGGTTCTTTTGTTTTAATTAGATTTCAAAATTAGTATTATTTTTCTCCACCTAATGTATGGATTCCTATAATGTGGAAATAATATTTACTAACGGAGGTGGACAAATTGAAAAGCAAATGGATTAGTTTTTTTAAACAAAATGGATTTTTAATCTTTCTTTTTATCAGTGTCCTAATAGTTGCATCTGGTACAATCCTTATTGCAACTGAAAATCTAAGGATTGCCAGGGGGCCTGCTGAAGATGAACTGGTAATATTAGAAGAAGTTGTGGAGGATTCAGAAGTAGAGAACGTTGAAGTATCTAGACTTGATAAGCTTGAAGTGGAAGAGATTGAAGAAAGTCAGAGTGTAAATGAAGAAACGATTGTTGAAAAATCCAATGAAGATGAAGATGTTGAAGAAAACCTAGCTAGTAAAGATGTAATAGATAAAAAGGAAGAAATAGTTGTACAAGAAGTAGTAAAAGAAAAAGAAAGTGTGAAAGAAGCAGGGGGGCAAGTTGAAGAAAAAAATAATTGGATTCTTCCTCTTGAAGGCCAAATATTAACTGAATTCTCTATGGATAAGCTAGTATATTCAAAGACCTTAGATGAATGGAGGGCCCATACCGGCTTGGATATTGGTGGTAAATTAGGTGATAAGGTTAAGGCACCGGGAAATGGGATTATCAAAGTTGTGAAAGAGGATGACCTATGGGGGATTACCATCATAATCGACCACGGTGATGGTATAGAGAGTAGAATAGCAAACCTTGGAACCATGGAAATGGTTAAAGAAGGGCTTGAAGTTAAATGCGGAGATGTTATTAGTACTGTAGGTAAAAGTGCCGGTATTGAAATGACCATGGGTCCTCATGTGCATTATGAGCTATATAAAAATGGCAAAATAATCAATCCGCGTTCTATAACCTATTAGGAAAGCATAAGTATTTATTAAAGTCCCAAAACAAAGGGGGTTGAATTGGTGAAGGATTATATAGAGGAAAGAGCCTTGGAAATAGCAAAATACATACTTAGCGAGGGGGCAACAGTAAGGCAAGCGGCATGTATTTTTGGAGTGAGTAAGAGCACTGTCCACAAGGATGTAACCGAAAGGTTACCTAAGATAAACCCTCTTATAGCAACTCAGGTTAAAGAAGTACTTGAAACTAATAAGGCGGAGAGACACATAAGAGGCGGCAAGGCAACAAAACTAAAATATAAGGCGGCGAAGGCATAGGTCCCGAAGTTTGGGACCTTTTAAATTTTTAAAAGAAAAAGAAGGATTTTAAGAATATATGTCGAATACCCTTAAAGTAGGATAAATAGAAGGAGGATTATTATGGCTTTAAGGGCAGATGTAGGAATAGACTTAGGTACTGCAAGTATATTAGTCTATGTTAAGGGAAAGGGAATTGTTTTACAAGAGCCTTCAGTTGTAGCGATAGATCGAAATACTAATAAGTTTCTGGCAGTGGGTGAAGAGGCTAGGAAGATGCTGGGAAGAACACCGGGGCATATTATAGCCATTAGACCTTTAAAGGATGGTGTGATTTCTGACTATAATATAACCGAAAGGATGTTGAAATATTTTATACAAAAGGCATTAGGCAAGATGATTTTTAAACCTAGATTAATTATATGTGTGCCAAGTGGAGTTACTGAAGTTGAGAAAAGGGCTGTTATAGAAGCCAGTAACGAGGCTGGAGCATTGAAGACATACTTAATTGAGGAGCCTATTGCAGCAGCCATTGGTGCAGGCGTTGATATAACTGAACCTACGGGAAATATGATCGTAGATATCGGTGGAGGAACTACTGATGTTGCTGTAATTTCTCTTGGAGGAATAGTAGTAAGTAGGTCTATTAAAATAGCCGGTGATGATTGTGATGAAGCTATTACTAAATTTATAAGAAAGAAATATAATATGATGATAGGTGAGCGTTCTGCTGAGGATTTAAAGGTACATATTGGATGTGCATATCCTTTCGAAGAAGAGCAGTTTATGGAAGTTAAGGGAAGAAACCTTTTGACGGGCTTGCCTGTAAATGTAGAGGTGTCTTCAAATGATATGTTGGAAGCCTTAAGGGAGCCTGTGCAGGAAATAGTTGAAACTGTTCACCAGGTTTTGGAAATCACACCACCTGAGCTGGCAGCAGATATAAGTAGTCGGGGGATTATAATGACCGGAGGAGGAGCCCATCTATACGGTTTGGACAAGCTGATTGCTCAGACTACAGGTATCAATACCAGGGTGGCTGAAAATGCAGTAGAGTGTGTAGCTATGGGTACGGGAAAATCCCTTGAGTCCGTAGAGATATTGGAAAAGAGCATGGAACAAAGTAAGAGGGTAAATTTTAAATAAGGAGGTGCAGATGCTGAAAGCCCAGATAATGGTAGTTATCTGGGCTTTCTCTTTAAAGTGGATTATTTTGAAGCTTTAATGCTAGGTCTTGGAAATAGGGTATTTATCTCATATGTTATATCCCTTCCGTTAACTACGAATTCTGCTACAGAGAGATCATAGATATTATCCGGGTTTGAAATTGCTTTTGTATTGAGTTGTATATACCTTATTCCATCCTTAAGTTCAGAACTTGTTGAGTTGCTACCCTGTACTACAAAAATATTCTTGCCCCTTTCTCTGGCTTCAACTAATTTTTGGTGTAGAAGGTCTGCTTCCATAGTGTCGGTAAATCCTTCGGCTCCAAATATTGGAGTTGGCAGGAAGAGTATAAAGTTTGTCTCATCTTTAGTCTCCAGATCATTTATAAGTTTTACCCATTGACTTGAATCCGTAGCCCTAATTCCACTTTTAGAGGAATTCAAACTAAAGAATAATACATCATAATGTTTTTGTACACTATAGTGATTTGCTACATCCAACAAGGCATAACTATTAATACCTGATCTAAAGGCATCGGAAACCCCATTTAGGATTAAACCGATTTTATTCTTAGAAATTCTACTTTTAACCGTAGATAATGCATCGTAACCAACTAATTCATTTAAACCCTTTGGATCATGAGTAACAATAAACTTATATCCCTTATCAACCACTTCCTTGTTTCCCACTAACTCATCTTTAAGACTAGAAGGGGTTGGTAGAACCATATTTCCTATAGGTGAAGGATAGTAGGCCCTTAAACCATCTATTAGGATCTGACCTGAAGGTTTCTTGATAGAGTCGGTTTCTGCAGTATATATTCTCTGAAGGCTTATAGGATAACTAGCCTCTTGAGGTATATTCGCATTTAGATATTGCCAATCAGTAAAGTCTAAGGTCTTTTTCAAGTCTACTACATATTCGGTTCCCTTGCCATCCTTTAGGGTTGCTCTTAACCAAGTGCCGCTTCCATCACCCTTAACCCATAGGCCTAATTTTTTTGGATAACCGCTAAAGGTTAAGCCCTTAGGTCCAAAATTAACATAAGCTGCACGAGTGTTTTCCCCTGTAGAGAAATCATAGTTTAAGCCTAAGGAATAAGCTCCTTCTCGAGCCTCCTTTACCAGTGTAAGGTTGCCGGCAACGGCTTCAGGATATTTTGAGAAATTGTATTTATCCAAGGTTTCAAAACCATCTACTAGGGTGCCGACGGAACCCACTGAAACCAAAATGTTTTCAACTCCATTACCTACAGCTGCAGAAATTGCTCCTCCTGCTTGTTGGCTTCCGCTGTAGAAGATTCCCTCTTTTATTTCTCCGATTTCTCCAAGGACATTAAAAGTTAGATCATCTAGGTAAATCTTAGCCTGTGTACCGTTTTTGTCCATTCCAAAGAAGTCACCCATCTTGTGCTGGCTGTTTATATCTACGTTTATTCTGGTGGTTTTTGTGCTTAAATCCATAACCGTACCTAGAACTTTTAAATCCATGGACCCGCTTATTTTATCATCCCCATAGCTGGCTATGATTTTACCGGAACCTGATGAAGTTGCTTTGAAGGTATTGCTTGTGAACTCTCCTTGGATGCCTTCGCTTGAATAGGAAATTAAGGATTGGTCAATATCTACCGGATTATGATTTTCGTCATATCCCTTAACCTTAATATGACGACTTGTATCTAAAAACATATTATTATCATCAGTTGATAGTTTGAGATAGGATAGTTCTCCAATAGGTGCGTTCGAGAAGACTCCTACTGCGTTTACAACGGATCTTTCGCCGCCGTCCGAAGGTTTGTTTACCACCATGACCTTGTCCTCGTCTGCAGGCTTTATAGCCATTGTAGTTGAGCCTCCACCATCAAGGTTAATAGCATTATAGGCTCCAAGTTCCCTTAGTATGGCCCCAAACATCTCTTGACTTACCCCCTTAAAGGATGAGTCTCTTCCGTCTATAGTCACCAGAATCAATTCACTCTCGTCTCTATTAACACCCATACCTGTTCTTGGCTCATTGCCTTTATTTACTATATTAGTAAGGGCAAGGTCCCCATTTTTTAGGATTATACTTCCTCCCCCAATGGCGAATTTGATTCCATCCACATCAGGAACTGTCTGGACTTGTAAATCTACCTTGTCCCCTGCTTCAAAGTGGTTTAAATTTTCATTTCTAACCCCTAATACATAAGCATCACCTGTTTGGGGTATATCAAAGGGATCTCCCCCGATTCTTCTGCCTTGAACGGTGTTGTTTACTACTAGCACCTCTACAAGGTCGTTGTGGAACCTTTTGCCTATGGATTTTGTTCCCCAATTCTTATTTAATAGGGTTACGGTGTCAAAATCCTTGGTTACCTTATTAACCGTATTTATAAGTACTTGATTTCCGGTCCTTAGATTGGTTGCTACCATTTTTCTATCCAGGTATTCTATGCCTGTCTTGTTAGAGTTGGTAATATAAAATGTTGGTAGGGCCCAGCCCAGTTCTATTGGAGATGAAATGACTTCCCCCTTGTTTATTAAAGTTCCCATTGCAGATGGTAAAGGTTGATAGTTGAAATAATCTCCGTTTACACCTGCTACGGCACCATTTTTTTCAACCATGGAGCTAACCTTGTCCCTGTTTGGAATCCCATTTTGATTAAACAATCCCCTAAGTTCAGTATAATTATCCTGAAGGTTAATTCTCAAAACATTGATATTCCACCAGCCTTGGGTTGTGAATTTTCTAATGTTTTCATGAACTACTCCGGATGATATGTTTTGTTTAGAATTATTCTCATATATGATCCCGGGCATATTTACAGTGATTTGATTTGCATAAACCGGATAAGTTGAATTCATTATAGTAGCTGCTGTCAAAATCGATAAAAAAGCCTTCTTAGTTCTTTTTCTCATAAGATCACCTCTCTGATATTTACTTAATTACATCTATCCTACATCTCATTATATAGGTGAAATATCTCAATATGGTTACAAACACATTACAAGTTCATTAAGGAAAGATAGAAACAAAAAAGTGAAAAGTCTGATTACAAAGTAATCAGACTTTAATATGGTCGGGGTGAGAGGATTCGAACCCCCGGCCCCATGGTCCCAAACCACGTGCGCTACC
>CAZIMA010000031.1:4516-14088 GCA_964540195.1 uncultured Tissierella sp. | reverse complement strand
GTAAAGCCTTACCTACTTTATACATTGCTTCTACAACTTCATCAAATGGTATAGGAGCTTGTACTCCAGCTAGGGCCATGTCTGCTGAAATCAGGCCATTTATTACTCCTGATGCATTTCTAAGATTACATGGGAATTCAACAAGTCCACCAATTGGGTCACATACAAGTCCTAGGACGTTTGCTAGGGCAAAACCCGCTGCATTAAGTGCTTGTTGTGGACTTCCTCCTGCCATCTCTACTATAGCTGCTGCTCCCATGGCTGCAGCCACACCACACTCTGCTTGACATCCACCTTCAGCTCCTGAAACTGTAGCAATTCTGGCAACTATTTGACCAACACCGGCTGCAGTGTATAATCCATTTAAAAGCATTTCGTCTGAAAGGTCTAGTTTTTCCTTAGCTGATAAGATTGTGCTAGGAAGTATACCTGAAGCACCTGCAGTAGGAGCAGCACATATTCTTCCCATAGAAGCATTTACTTCTGATGTTGAAAGGGCCATTGCCATTGCAGAGTTAACAAATTCACCGGTTAAGGTATTTCCTTTTTTTCGATAATCCTCAACTCTCTTGGAATTTCCACCGGTAATTCCAGTGTTGGACATAAGTGGTGTATTAAGACCTGCAGTTGCAGAAGCTTGCATAACATCCAAGGTTTCTTTCATCTTTTCCATTACTTCTTCTTTGGAAAGACCAGTTGCATCCATTTCCTTTAAGATTACCATATCATATATTTTAGCGTTTCTTTCTTCGCATAGTTTTAGCAATTCACTTCCTGTATTAAACATTCCTTCAACTCCTAACTTCTTATAGTATTAATTACTCTTAAATAAGTTATTCCCTCTATTTTAGATATTTTCTCTTCAGCTTCTTCTACTATCTTTGAATCCGTTTCACATAGCATGGTTGCAAGGTTTCTATCCCTTGTAACTTGCATAGTAGCTATATTTATATCCATTTCAGATAGGGCTGAGCTTATCTTACCGATAATCCCCTTCATATCTTTGTATTTTGCTAGCAATATTGGATACAATCCTGTAAATTCAACTTCATCACCATTTATATCGTATACAACTATGTTTCCTCCACCAATAGAAGAACCTAGTACATAGAAGTCATCCTTATCCTTGTATTTGAATAATATCTTTACTGTATTTGGGTGATGGTGGCCTAAATCAGTTTCAATAAATTCTATTTCTATATTATTGTCTTCAGCAATCTTGAAAGATTCCTTAAGCTTCTCATCTGCAGGATCTAGTCCTAATATTCCAGCAATCAATGCTTTATCTGTACCATGACCCCTATATGTCTTAGCAAAAGATCCATGTAAGTGAAACTCAACTTTATAAAAACCATCTGATGCTATATCCTTTGCAATTTTGCCTAATCTTGCTGCACCGGCAGTATGAGAACTGGAAGGCCCAATCATTACGGGACCCAATATATCGAATACAGTATAATCTTTCATAATCATCCCCCTTTTTTTATCATATTCATATTATAACTTATATGAAAATTAAAGCAATAATTTTAATAAAGAGCCTCAATTCTTAAGTAATTGCTTGAAATCCTTTAAAAGTGTATAATATATATACTTGGAGGTGGGGAGTTTGATTCTGTCTATAGATTTTAATCCTTTTTTTGAAAGGACATATTTCTTGGAAAGCCTAGAGGATGTAAATTTTACCAATAAGGTTAAATATGCCTCTAAAGGACAAGGAATTGACCTTGCATATCTGTTGAAAAGTTTAAATGAAGAAGTGATTCTAAGTGGATTTATAGGTGGGGTGAACGGAAGTCACATACATAAGGAACTGATTGAGGCAAGTATCCCTCATGAGTATTATGCCTTAAAGGATGAAAGCCTAGATTCTACTATTATTAGTCTTGATGGTAGAGAAATAGTTATCAAAACTAAGGGGCCTAGGATTACAAGAGATGATATGGGTGGATTTATGAAATTATATAATAAGCTACTTCAAAATACATCTTTAGTTTGTTGTTTAGAAGATAATAATTCTGAGTCCTTAGGAGAACTGTACTTTGATATTATTGCAAATGCAAGTATTAGGGGTATAAAAACCCTTATATCCTTAAGGGCAGGGGGACTTAAGAAAAGTTTAGATGCAAGTCCTTATCTGCTTTTGTTGGAAAAGGAGGACTTGGAGGAATTTACAAACCTTCAACTTGATTATGAATATGAAATTATAAAGGCAGGACTTTATATTATAGAAAAAGGAGTAAAAATTGCTGTAATATCTCAAGGAAGCAAAGGTAGTATCGTATTGACTCCGGATAATGTATTTAGGGTAGATGTATCCCAAATTGAGCTGGAGGCTGAATTAAATCGTGGATATATGCTGGGTGGATATGCTTTTGCCCTTTCTAGGGGATACGATTTTGAGATGGTCTTAAAGCTTGGCCAGGCCTGTGGCATGGTCCATACTTATAAGTCGAATCAAGAATTGGATATGAGTCATATAAAGAGGATTATGACTCATATTGAGCTTGGGAAGTTTAATTATTAAGGTAATATATTAGTAGACTTAAGGAGAATATATGAGTAAGATTGGTATTGTTAAATGTAATAGTTATGAATATGAAGAAGTCCTGAAGAAGGTCTATGAAGCCCTTGAAGGTCTGGATAACATAAGAGAAATGAAGCCGGGAAGGGTTTTGGTTAAGACTAATTTGTTGAAGAAGAATAAGCCTGAAGACGGTGTTACAACTCATCCATATGTAGTCGAGGGTGTTGTGAGATTTTTACAGGATAGGGGCCATAGAGTAGTTATAGGAGACAGTCCGGGAGGACCCTTTATTAAAGGAATTCTAAAGGTCATATATGAATCTTGTGGAATACTGGATGTTGCAAGGAGAACTGGCTGTGAGTTGAATTATGACACGGACTCAATCGATGTGCATTTTAATGAAGCTAAGTATCTTAAAAATATGAAGCTGGTTAAGTCTTTTACTGAAGTTGATTATGTTGTGTCCTGTGGAAAACTTAAGACTCATACAATGATGACCTATACTGGTGCAGTAAAGAACCTATTTGGCGTAATTCCGGGGGTTATAAAAGCTGACTACCATCTTAATTTAAACGATATTACACAATTTGCCCATATGCTTATAGATATATGTGAATATATAAAACCTGTTTTTTCAGTCTTGGATGGAATAGAGGCAATGGAAGGAGATGGGCCTTCCAGTGGAGATATTAGAAATCTAGGTCTTATATTGGCAGGGGACAACCCTTATGACTTGGACTATGTGGCTACGGCCATTACAGGCATAAATAATGCTCCTACAATAGTGGAGTCAAAAAACAGAGGGCTTCTAAGTAAGCATGAAGATCTTGATTATTTTGGTGATGATATAAGGGATATGGAAGTAGTTCCTTTTAAACTTCCTAAATCTACCCATGTAAATTTTATTTCAGGTAGAATCCCAAAATTCGTTGAAGAATTTATCTTGGACAATATAAGGCCTTATCCGGTAATAAAGGAAGACCTATGCATTTCTTGTGGTATTTGTGCTAATAATTGCCCTGCTAAGGTAATGGATATGGAGTCAGGGAAGCCTACTATCAATACTAAGGACTGTATCAGGTGTTTTTGCTGCCATGAATTGTGCCCAAAGAAAGCTGTAGGCATTAAGAGGCATCCATTACACAAAATCGTTTTTGGAGACTAGGTAGGGAGGGTTGATTTGATTAAATTTATTCATACTGGAGATATACATTTGGGTCTAAGATTCAAGTCTGCTTCATTTGACGGAGATAAGGCTAGGGATAGAAGATTTGAGCTTTGGTCTACCTTCCAAAGAATCGTTGACTATGCAAAAGAAAGTGGGGCTGACTTCCTTCTTCTTGCAGGAGATTTATTTGAAGCAGCTTATTTTACATTAGGTGACATAATGAAGGTTAGGGATATTCTAGCCGGAGCAAAAGAGGTAAATATTATAGTAAGTGCTGGAAATCACGATTATATAAATAAGGGCTCCTTGTATAATATGGTTGATTGGAGTGAAAATGTTACAATTTTTTCTTCAAAGGAAATAGATGAGAAGTATTTTCCGGAGAAGAATACCAATATTATAGGCTTTAGCTGGGAAAGGCCTGAATATAGGGAAAATCAATTTCTTGATTTACCCTTAGAGATAGATAAAACAAGGACTAATATACTTGTAATTCACGGAGATATAGGAGGTAAATCCTCATATCTCCCTTTAGATTTAGAATTCCTTAAAAAGCTAAATTTGGATTATATTGGTCTTGGCCATATACATAAGCCCAATTTCTTTACAGAAAAGATTGCTTATTGTGGGTCTCCTGAGCCTTTAGACTTTGGCGAAGTTGGAGAGAGGGGATTTATAGAAGGAACCATAGATAGGCACATAGTTACCACAAGACTCATACCCTTCAGTAAAAGAAGTTTTTATGAAATTGATATTGAAATAGATGGTAGCATGGGTTATTTGGATATTCTTAACAGTATAAAAGCAATAGATAAAGGGCTTTTATCCAAAGATTTCTATAGAATCCGTCTTTTGGGTTATGTAAATAAAGATATTCATTTAGAGGATTTAAACAGAGAGCTAGAAGGTGAATTTTATCATATTGAAATAATAGACCAAACAAATCCGGATTATGATTTGGCTTCCTTAGAAGAGGAAAATAGGAATAATATTATTGGACAATTTATTAAGGCTATGAAGCAGACGGATTTGGGACAGGAAAAGAACAAGGATGCTTTGTATTTTGGTTTAGAAGTATTATTAAAGGATAGGTAGTTAAATGAAATTAGACAGATTAAATCTTATAGGATTTGGCAAATTTCAAAATAAAAAGCTAGATCTTAAAGACGGTATAAATCTTATATATGGGGAGAATGAATGTGGGAAAACTACTATTCATAGATTCATGGATGGCATGTTCTATGGCTTTCTTAAACCTTATGTAAAATCCACTATATATCTACCTGAGCATAAAAAGTATGAACCTTGGAACGGAAATCTTTATAAAGGGGTCCTTAGTCTACAAAAGGATGATGAAAGTTATAGGATAGAGCGTACTTTTACCAAGGGGATGGAGGAAACTAAGGTAATCCTTGAGAATACGGGAGAAGATATAACCCATAGGTTAGATAATGGGAAAAGATCTAGGGTCCTTCAACCCGGATATCATTTCTTTGGCTTTGACAGCGGTATATATTCAAATACAGTATCTATTAATCAGCTAGGAACTATAACAGAGGAAAGGCTCGCTAATGAAGTGAGGGATAAGCTGGTCAATATAACTTCATCCTTGGATGAAAAGATATCTATAGAGAAGGCTATAAATGAGTTAGATAGACGGATTAAGGAAATTGGGACTGTTAAAGCCCCTACCAGTCCTTATGGCGAAATTCATTCTGAAATTACTAGGCTTAAGGATAGAAGGTTGGAAATACAAAGAAAACAAAGGACCTATGAAGAGCTTCTTGAGCATAAGTCCAGATTTCAGACGGAGCAAAAAGAACTTTCTAAAATCCTTGAAGCCATTAAATCCCAAGAAAAAATAGTAGAATATAGGGAGAAGAAAAATATCTACTTAGAGGCTATTAATGAGATAAAGAATATAAGTAATTTAAAATATAAGCTTGATAATTATAGTCAATTTAAAGAATTGTCTAGTGATGATTATACAGCTGCACAAGAGTGCCTACATGATATAAATATAATAAATACAAGGGTTGAGGATAGCAATAATCAATTGAAGGACATAAAAGAATCCATGCATCATCTACTAACTAGGAAGATGGACTTCGATGAAAACAGAGCCAAGGTCTTATTCGATGACTATTTCGACTATGAGGGGCTTAATGAAGAAATAATAAGGCTTGAAGGACTAAATAAGGGCAAGGACCTAGAATTTATAAAGAGGGATATTAAAGATATAGGTAGTTTGCTAAATAGATATATTGGCATGACCATTATTTTTTTCTCAATATATATGGGATCTATGTATTATTTAAAAAATAACAAACCTATCCTGATAGGCCTTCAAATTCTTTGGATATTTATTGGATTAAGTATAAAAAAAGTACTAGAGTCAAGAAAAAACATAAAAAATCTTCTCAAAGAACAGCTTAATATCCAAGAAGAAGACCGTTTTAGAAAAGTGGAGCTTGAGAGTATTGAAAATGCGGCAAAGGAAATACTTATTAGAAATGCTTGTAGTGGAAAATCTGATTTAAGGGAAAAATATCAAAAAACTCTTGAAGCTAAATATAAGTATGAGGAAGAGAAGAAAAGCATAGAAGAAAATAAAATATCAATTAGCAACTTAAATAATAGAATTCAAGAGTTAAGTTTAAAAAGGCAGCTTATGGAGGATAATCTAAAAGCCATCTTAATTAAAAACCATTCAGATAGTTTGGAGAAATTTAAACTGGGACTAGGTTACAAGAATATTTATGAAGACTTATCTATAGAGTATAGGAATAGAGAGGAGATCTTGAATAGGATATTAGGGGGTAAAAAGTTGGAGGACCTAAAGGTGGACCTTGACAATAATATCCATCTAGATATGGAACCTGAATTAAGTAAGGAGTCTCTAGGAATAAAATTAGAGGAATTAAATGAATCCATATCTAATCTTAACCTTGAGAATAAGAAGATACAGACACAAATAGATATAATAACACCTGAGATTTCTTCCCTAATCCATATAGAAGAAGAGATTATTAGAAAGTCGAAACTATTACAAAGGATGGAGGAAAAAAGAGACTCACTTGAATTAGCAAAATCTACTATACTCAAACTATCATCAAGAATTCATACTCAATTTGCTCCCCACATAAATGAGAGGGTAAGCAATGTTTTAAGGGAGATAACGGGGGATAAATATAGCTTAGTAAAGATAGATGATAGATTAAATATGGGGCTGGTAGACCCTATTACCGAGGAAATAATTGATGTTAATTCTTTAAGTGGGGGAACCATAGATCAGCTTTATTTTTCCTTGAGATTTGGTATAATTAACTCTATTACAGATAAGTCCCTTCCCCTAATTTTAGATGACCCATTTATTCAATATGATGATGGGAGATTAAGGAATATATTGAATCTACTAATTAGAGTTTCAGAACAAAGACAGATAATTCTATTTTCCTGTCAGAAGCGTGAAATAAACATACTAAAGGGACTAGGTGCAGAAGTTAATGTAATTACTTTAAGTTAACATTAAGCTAGTCTTATACATGAAGTTAAAGTGATGGATTAACATACAAATGGCTTGATTTAAAGAAAATCAATGGTTAATGTTATAGGTTAAGATGAGGTGTCAAGATGATTTATGGAATTGCCGATTTACATTTAGACCATTCAGGCCAGAAGCCTATGGATATATTTGGTGAAAAATGGTCTAATCATGAAAATAAGATAATGAATAATTGGATAGATATAGTAAAAGCTGAGGATCTGGTTATTTTACCTGGGGATATTTCCTGGGCACTTAAACTCGAAGAAGTTATGGGAGATCTGGAGAGAATTCACATGTTGCCAGGTAAGAAGATTATAATCAAGGGAAATCATGATTATTGGTGGACTAGCTTATCAAAACTAAAGGGATTCGGATTTGACTCCATATTCTATCTTCAAAACAATAGTTATATCCATGAAGGCATAGGAATAGCCGGTACTAGGGGTTGGATACCAAGGGATAATGATGATTTTAATGACAATGATGAGAAGGTATTTACTAGGGAGCTAATGAGGCTTAGGATGTCTTTAGATAGTTCTAAAGGAGCAAGGGAGATAGTTGCTATAACCCATTATCCACCCTTTAATGCCGATTTAACCCCAAATGAATTCGTAGACATTATGAAGGAGTATAAGGTTAGTACTTGTCTATATGGTCATCTCCATGCAGATGGGCATAAGTATGCAGTTGAAGGTAACATTTCTGGCATAGATTTTTATTGTGTTGCCAGTGATTTTATAGATTTCAAACCTAAATTAATTATGGAGGAATGACAATATGAAGCTAATGATAATGAAGAATTATGATGAAATTAGCAAAGTTAGCGCTGAAATAGTGGCTCAGCTTATTAAGGAAAATCCAAAAGCTATTTTAGGGCTTGCCACAGGAAGTACACCTGTAGGAACTTATAAGGAACTTATAAGGATGTATAGAGATGAAGGCTTGGATTTTTCAGAAATCAAATCTTTCAATCTAGACGAGTATGTTGGATTGGAAGGTACTCATCCAAGTAGTTATAGGTATTTTATGGATAATGAGCTTTTTAATCATATTAATATTAAAAAAGAAAATACTCATGTCCCTGATGGAAAGGCTAAGGATTTGGAGCAATACTGCAAGGAGTACGATGACAGTGTAGATGCAGCTGGAGGAATTGATTTGCAAATTTTAGGTATTGGCTCTAATGGTCATATTGCATTTGTTGAACCTGAAGAGGAGTTATCTTTGGGAACCTTTGTAGCTAAGCTTACAGAATCAACTATAAATGATAATAAGAGATTCTTCGATTCTATAGACCAAGTACCAAGAACAGCTATAAGTATGGGAATTGGAACTATTATGAAGGCAAAAAAGATTATTCTACTTGCCAATGGTAAAGGAAAAGCAGATGCAATCACAAGAATAGTCAAGGATAGAAAAGTAACAACCAGTGTTCCAGGATCCCTTCTATTGTTACACCCTGATGTGACCTTTATAGTTGATGAGGAAGCATACGGAAAGTAAGCAAAGGAGGTTGTTATGGTGAAAGAGCTTGAAGTTAAGGTTTTAGATATAGATATAGATGAAATTGAGGATAAACTTAAGAAGCTTGGGGCAAAGCTTATATCCAAGGAACTTCAAATTAATACACTTATAGATTCCAGTGAAAGACCCATAAAGTCCTATCTTGATGCCTATCTTAGAATAAGGGAAAGTAAAGATCTTTTAAAGGATGTAGAAACTACCACCCTTACCATGAAGAAAAACATTCAAAACAAGGTGTTGAGGGAAAATATTGAGTATAATACCAATATTGAGAACAAAGAAAAAATGATTCAGATATTGAAAGAACTTGGTTTTGATAAAATAAGTGTAGGCCATAAGGAAAGAACCTCTTATGAGTTAAAGGGTGCGAGGATTGATTTGGATATATGGGATAAGGAAACATACCCTCACCCATATTTGGAAATAGAAGTAGAGGACGAGTTTGAATTGGAGGAAATAATAGATTTATTGGAAATCCCAAGAGAAAAGGTATCCACTAAATCCATAGTAGAATTAAGGAGAGCTCTAAAGCTAGAGTAACACATACCTCCTCTATTGAATAATATATACTAATTCAATAGAAGGGGGTTTTTTAATGTTAAGTGGTATCTTTGGTAAGGACAATAACATAATTCTAATAGTTCTTCTTATTCTATTACTTTCAGGTGACGGATTATTTGGTGGAGGTAAGGGTGGAGGTAAGGGTGGACATGGAGGATTATTTGATGACAATCTGATAATCTGGATCGTTATCATATTCTTGTTTTTAAATGACGATAAGAAGGACCATAAGCATTGCTTAGAAT
>CAZIMA010000031.1:0-4506 GCA_964540195.1 uncultured Tissierella sp. | reverse complement strand
AACACAATTTAAAACTTGAGACCATTAAGTGGCAAAGCTCCTAATGGTCTCTGGCTTTATTGTTAAGGAGAGGGTATAGTGTTAAATAAAAATACAATTGAAAAGGTACTATATGCTGCTTTATCTAAAGGTGGTGACTTTGCAGAAATCTTTCTTGAGGATAAGAAGATAGGAAATATAAAGCTTGTGGGAGGACTTATTGAAAACAATATTTCAGGTAGAGATTATGGTGTTGGCATCAGAATATTGGACAAGCTTAATTGTATATATGCCTATACTAATGATTCATCGGAGGATAATCTGATTAAGGTTGCTAGGGATGCTGCTGCTGCCCTAGATTCTCATAAGATGGATATAGTCTTGAATCTAATGCAAAAAGACATTTTCGATAATATTCCGGTAATTAAGCATTTAAGTAAAACTCCTAAATCTTCAAAAGTAGACCTTTTAAAGAGGGCATATAATGCAGCAAAGAATTATGATGAAATAATTAGCCAAGTTACAACTAATTACTTAGAGGAAGAACAGCATATTCTTATTGCTAACTCCGATGGACTCTTAGTAGAGGATAGTAGGACAAGGACCAGATTTATGGTTAGCAGTGTTGCTTCTCTTAATGGAGAGATGCAGCAGGGCTATTATGCACCCGGAGCATCTATGGGTTTTGAGTTCTATGATAATATAAATGTTGAAGATATAGGAAGAGAAGCATCTAGAATAGCTAAGACAATGGTTTATGCTGATTATTGTCCAAGTGACAATATGCAGGTTATTATAGATAATGGATTTGGTGGAGTATTATTTCATGAAGCCTGTGGCCATGCTTTGGAGGCAGCCTTTGTTTCTAAGGGTACTTCAGCCTTTACAGGAAAATTGGGCCAAATGGTAGCCTCTCCACTAGTAACAGCCATTGATGATGGGACTATTAAGAGTGGATGGGGAAGTACGAATATTGACGATGAAGGAACGCCTACTCAAAGAAACCTATTAATAGAAAATGGTATCTTAAAATCTTACTTAATAGACAAGCTTAATGGTAAGCGAATGGGCATGGGTTCTACGGGCTCATCCAGACGACAATCATACAAATTTCCACCTACTTCTAGAATGAATAATACCTATATAGAAAGAGGGGAATCTAAGTTAGAGGATATGATAGGAAATACTGAAAGTGGGCTTTATGCAAAGAAATTAGGTGGAGGAAGTGTAAATCCTGCTACAGGGGACTTTAATTTTGCCGTTATGGAAGGTTATTTGATTAATAAGGGAAAGATAATAAAGCCTGTGAGGGGGGCTACCCTAATTGGAAATGGAACTAAGGTTTTAGAACTTATCGATATGGTGGGAGATAATTTAGATTTTGGTCAAGGTATGTGTGGGTCTTCAAGTGGGTCAATTCCAACTAATGTAGGTCAGCCTGCAATTAGGGTTAAATCATTAACCGTAGGTGGCAGAAAGGGGGATGAATGATGAATATAGATATTCTTATCCAGGAGATATTAAATAGGGGCAAGGAAAAATTCGATGAATTAGAAGTTTATTTAATGTTAAGCAAATCCATTGAAATTAAGGTCTTTAATGGTGAAATAGACAAGTATAGTATTTCCCAGACAGGCGGTCTTTCCTTAAGGGGACTTAAGGAGGGGAAGATGGGATATTCATATACGGAGAAACTGGATGAATCCTCTATAGATATGGTATTAGATGAGGCTCTTGAAAATACTAAGTATATAGATATAAGTTATGGAGATGATATATATTCAGGTTACCCTGAATATAAAACTATAAACAATTTCAATGAAAAGCTGGAACAAGCTAAGATGGATGAAAGGATCACATTTGTAAAGGCCATAGAAGAGAAGGCATTATCAATGGATAAGCGAATTACAAATGTCCAGTCATGTATGTACCATGAGTTTCAGCAGGAAAGATATATATATAATACTCGTGGAGTAAGGCTTATGGACAAGGGAAATGGAGCTTTTGCCTATATTTCAGTAATTGCATCACAAGGAGATGATACAAAGACTGGTATGGGATTTAGAATATTCAAGGATCTTTCCAAAGTCAGTCCAAATGATATTGCAAAGGAAGCAGTTGATGAATCCTTATCCATGCTTAAAGCATCTCCTTTAAAGACCGGTACTTATCCTATTATTATAAAAAACTTAGCTTTTGCTGAGCTTTTAAGTGCTTTTTCAACGGTTTTCTCAGCGGATAATGCTCAAAAAGGCCTTTCCTTATTTAATGGAAAAGTGGGAAAAAAAATTACATCGGATTTATTGACTATTGTTGATGACCCCTTTATGGACCAAGGATTCGCATCAAAAGCCTTTGATGATGAGGGTACAGCTACTTTTTATAAGAAGGTTATAGATAAGGGAGTCCTTACAACCCTTTTACACACCTGGAAAACCGCAAGGAAAGATGGAATAGAATCTACGGGAAATGGGTCCAGGCCATCTTATAAATCAAGCCTAGGAATATCTCCTAGTAACTTTTATGTAAAAAGTGGGAATATTTCATTTGAAAATATGATCAAGGAAATGAAAGATGGAGTATATATTACTGATCTTCAAGGGCTTCATTCAGGCCTTAACCAGGTTTCAGGGGATTTTTCCCTTTCTGCCATGGGATATGAGATTAGGGATGGTGAGCTTATAAGACCTGTTAATCAAATAACTATTGCCGGAAATTTCTTTGACCTATTGAAAAATATAGTTGGGGTAGCTGATGATTTAAGATTTACTATGCCCGATAATGGTTATTTTGGATCTCCAAGTATTAGGATTAAAGAACTATCAGTAGCAGGAGAAAATTAGGTTTATCAATTTAATTGTTCCCCAAGGGTCCTTTTATATACTCAACTTGTCACCTCAAGAGAGTAAAAGGCATAAGATAAAGTGAGAAATAAATAATAAGGAGGCTCACTATGTCTGAAGATATGCTGTTAAACAATCAACGTGGTAGAAGGGGAATTTTTGGAGGGAGTAATGATATTGATGACTCACTACTATTCTTCTTTCTGATATTAGTTATAATCTTTGGAAATTGCAATTGGTTTGATGGAGGTATAGATGATTCATTACTTTTCTTCTTCCTGTTACTAGTTCTAATTTTTACTGGCAACTTATTCTAGCAAAAAAATCCCGTTTTACGGGATTTTTTTGGTTTTTGAAAATTGATAAATTTTATACATAAGGGCTTGATTAAATCTTTTCTAAGTTATACAATAAAGATAATTGGCTCTGCAAACGGTTCCAAAGACCGCAACAAGGAGCTGGTAATAATCTTCTCCTCGTTATATAATTATTAAATAGTATTTTATTGAAATCTTTACAGTGTTTAAAAACTTAAGAAGGAGTTGGTAAAGTGGGCTGCTGTGGAGCAAAGGACTTAAAATCAAAATTCGTTGACGCTGATGTTGATTTAACATTGCTTGATGATGTACTGAAAAAGTACAAGGGTACTAAAGGCAGTTTAATAACTATTCTACAAAATGTGCAAGATATTTATGGTTACTTGCCATTATCTGTATTAGAACATATTTCCAATGAAACAGGAATCTATAGTTCTCAAATTTATGGAGTTGCAACTTTTTACACTCAATTTAGACTTAACCCTATTGGTGAAAACCTAATTTTTTTATGTAAGGGTACTGCTTGTCATGTAAATGGAGCAGATAAAATCGAAGAAGCAATCATTGAAGAATTAAATATTCATGATGGTGAAACAACTTCGGATGATTTATTCACATTAAATAATGTAGCATGCTTAGGTTGTTGCAGTTTATCACCTGTAATGATGATTAATGGTGAAACCTACGGTAGCCTCACAGCTCAGAAAACGAAGAAGATTTTGAAGGAAATTAAGGCAAAATCTTTGGAAAAGAAGGGGGCGACAGTATGAAAGTAGTAGTAGGTCTTGGATCTTGTGGTATCGCTGCAGGAGCAAGTAAGGTATATGACGAACTTAAAAAAGAGATTGAGAAAAGAAATTTAGATATAGATTTAACTATTGCAGGTTGCAATGGTATGTGTCATCTTGAGCCTATAGTAGACTTCTATGATGGTGAGGGACATTTAGATAGATATGTTAAAGTATCAAGTAAAAAAGCGATTAAGCTTTTAGACGAAAGTTTAAGAAAAGAGCTTGAAGAATTAAAGATTAATGATGTTGATAATAAAATAGAGTCAAGACAAGTAAGAATTGCCATTGAAAATTGTGGTTATATAAACCCTGAAGATATAAATGAGTACATAGCCAGTGGCGGTTATGAAGGCTTGAAAAAAGCTTTATGTGAAATGAAGCCTTTAGATGTAATTGAAGAAGTGAAAAATGCTGGACTTAGAGGAAGAGGTGGGGCAGGTTTCCCTACTTGGTTTAAATGGAATGCTGCCTATAAGGAAAGTGCAAGTCCGAAATATATGGTATGTAATGCTGACGAGGGTGACCCTGGTGCATTCATGGATAGAAGTGTACTTGAGGGAGATCCTCATAGAGTTC
>CAZIMA010000030.1:311-14376 GCA_964540195.1 uncultured Tissierella sp. | reverse complement strand
ATGTACAAATTGCAAGGATAAAAAATATGAATATGGAGAGAATTTAATCATAAAGAGAAAGTTTTTGGAAATTTAACCTGAGAGGAGAATAATCTTGTACAATATACACACGGATTTAGCAGTTGAAAGTAAGGAGCTCTATGGTCAGGGGACTAATAAGGAAATTGAAGGGGTTTCCGTTGAAGTAGAGGAAAAAAAAGACTATTCTGTGACTAGAGTAGAGGTCCTAAACCAAGAAGGAATGGAGATGATGAGAAAGCCTATGGGAAGATATATTACCATAGATGTTCCTAATCTGGATAAGACCGATCAAGACCTAAAGGATGAAATAAGCAAGGCCCTTGCTAAGGAAATATTGGCCCTAGACCTTAATAAAGCAAATTCTAAAATCCTAATAATAGGCCTAGGTAATTGGAATATAACCCCTGATGCCTTGGGACCTAAAGTTGTAGAAAGAATCTTAGTAACAAGACACTACTTCCTAAATTACAAGAAGGATATGGATGAAACCATGGCCAACGTAGCGGCCATGTCCCCGGGAGTAATGGGTATGACCGGAATCGAAACTATAGATATAGTAAAGGGTATAGTGGAAAAAATAAAGCCGGACCTACTAATAGCAGTAGATGCATTGGCTTCTAGGAGGATGAACAGGATAAGCACTACTATTCAATTATCCGATACCGGTATAAGCCCCGGAAGTGGGGTGGGCAATAAGAGGACTGCCTTAAATAAGGAAAGCCTTGGGATTCCTGTAATCTCCCTTGGCATTCCAACAGTAGTAAATGCAGCCACCATAGTAAGCGATACCTTGGACTTGATCATTGATTCCTTAAAAGAAAATGCTGATAAGGGTAAGGAATTCTACAATTTACTCCAAGACCTATCACAAGAGGACAGGTATGGCTTGATTACGGAGGTCTTAAATCCTTATATGGCCAACACTATAGTAACACCCAAGGATATAGATTTTATAATCGATGACTTATCCATAATAATTGCAAATGGGTTAAATATAGCCCTCCATCCCGGAATCGACTTAAAAGACGTGAAAAACTTTTAAATCATAAGGAACATTCCTATTGAATACAATGATATAGAGACGGATATATACATTTTTAAAAAGAGATAAGGAGTGTTCAAATGAGGAGAAGGAGATATAGAGGGTCAGGTTATTTTGGCAAAAGATATAAAAAACCAAATTCAAAGATGAGGGATAGCTACTTAATAATCATACTTGCCTGCCTCCTAATGCTTAACTTAGGGGCTATTATTATTAGGTATGCTTCTGATCACCCAATTATAAGAGGTGTTTTTGCTAGAGAGGAAGAAATCCCCCTTCCACTTAATGAAACTACTATAGAGGATGAAGATGAGTTGAATATAGAGAAGGAGCAAGACTATATTATAGACAGGCTTGATGAATATGAAAGTCTTATAATAATCAAGGATAATACGGGGATGAGGTCTATTGACAAGGTCCCTAAACCCTTAAACATAAATAAAATGACTTTGAATAAGGATGAGGACTATATTCTAATATACCATACCCATGGAACAGAATCCTATTTAGTAGAGGACCCATCCCTTTATCACAATCAGGATACTACAAAGAATGTCATAAGTGTTGGGGATGTAATGTCAAAAGTCCTTGAAGCTAGTGGACACAAGGTAGACCACGTACAAACCCTCCATGACCTACCTAGCTATAATCAGTCCTATACCAGGTCCCTAAACACTATTAACAACAAAAAGGCAGAAAATCCCAACTTAAAAATCTTCCTCGATATCCATAGGGACGGAGTAGACCAAAAGGCTAGTTACAGGGATAGGTTCTTAAAAACTGCTAGAACCGATATAAATGGGATTTCTACCGGAACTTTTTCCCTTGTAGTTGGACCGGATACACCAAATTATGACCAAGTACTTAGCTTTGCCAAGTATATAAAAGCTGTTTCAGATACCCTCTATCCTGATCTTTGCACAGGAATAATCGTAAAGCCAAGAGGAAAGTATAACCTATATTCCTCCGATTATGCAGCCCTTATTGAAATAGGCAGCAATTTAATTACACAAGAGGAGGCTAATGAAACAGCCAAACGAGTTGGAGAAATAATTTCTCTGGCTTTAGATAGCATCATAGAATAGAAAATAACTTCCCAAACATAAATATTTAAAATAAGAAGAAAAAGTGTTATAATAAGGTTGGTGAGTACAAATCACCAACCTTATTGCAGCAGTGTGTAGAAACTGCAACACTTTCATTGATGCTTAAATAAGGTTAGTAAAGTTTAGGGGGTATCCTACTTGGAAGAAAAAAACAATGAAGAAAAATCTAAAAATGAAGCCTTTGAATGGATAAAGAGCATAGGAACAGCTATAGTAATTGCAATTTTAATAAAGACCTTCGTATTTAACACCACCTATGTACTGGGAAATTCAATGTATCCAACCCTTCACGAAAGAGATAGGTTGTTTGCTGTGAAGATTCCCCTGTATTTTAACGGACCCAAGAGGGGAGATGTAGTAGTACTGTCAGCTCCTGATAACAGCGAAAAGGATTATATAAAAAGGGTAATAGGCGTTGAAGGGGATACTGTAGAGATAATAGATGGCAAAGTATATTTAAATGACCAAATTCTAGCAGAAGCCTATATAGAGAAGGACGCTTTTACCCATGTATATAATGAAAGTTACTGGGAAGTACCTAAGGGACAAGTATTTGTATTAGGTGACAATAGGGAAGAAGGAGCTAGTAAGGATAGCAGATACTTTGGTTGTGTTGGTTTAGATTCAATAAAGGGTATTACCGGCTTTAGGTATTTTCCTTTTGATGATAGATTTGGGAGCATCTAAAGTATATTATCACTAGGGCTGGGAAAGCTAACTAGGGTGATAATATGGAATCTAGACTTGAAAAGTATAAAAAGAGACGAAAAGAGAACTTTATTAAGCTGTTGAAAAGCCTTGTCCTATTATCTTTAAGCAGTCTATTAATTTTTTCCCTCTTTAGGGTAAATGAGACTATAGTTGACTTAAACCTTTTAGACAATGCTAGGATATTGGACTTGGATTTGAAAGATAGGGAATTTACAATCCTTGGAGAAACATATGTATTTAAAAAGAATTAAGACCAGTCTTCTGGTCTTTTGTTTTACATAATAATAATATTTTGCTATAATTAGGAGAAGAACCTGATTCCAGTGGAAATAGGTTGATTTTCAAAGGAGGAAATTATGCGTATTAAGCAAGAGAATATAAGAAATTTTTCAATAATAGCTCACATAGATCACGGTAAATCAACTTTAGCGGATAGACTTATTGAGAATACGGGAATGCTTACCAGTCGTGAAATGCAATCTCAGGTATTGGATAGTATGGACCTTGAAAGGGAAAGAGGAATTACCATTAAATTAAAGGCCATTAGGCTCTTGTATAAGGCTAAAAATGGAGAAGACTATTTATTAAACCTAATAGATACTCCGGGTCATGTGGATTTTACATATGAGGTATCCAGGTCCTTAGCTGCATGTGAAGGGGCTATTTTGGTTATAGATGCTACCCAAGGGGTAGAGGCCCAAACACTGGCCAACGTATATTTGGCCCTAGACCAGGACCTGGAAATTTTACCGGTTATAAATAAAATAGACCTACCGAGTGCCCGTCCGGAAGAAGTAAAGCAAGAGGTAGAGGATATTATAGGGATTGATTGCTCGGAAGCTCCCCTTATTTCTGCCAAGGAAGGTTTAAATATAATCGATGTACTGGAAGATATTGTGGCTAAGGTACCTGCCCCAAAGGGGGATAAAAATGCCCCTCTAAAGGCTTTGATATTCGATTCCTACTATGATAGTTATAAGGGTGTAACCTGCTATATTAGAGTAGTTGAAGGAACTATTGAGCCTGGAATGGAAATCAAGATGTTTTATACGGGCAAGAAATTTGAAGTTACAGAGGTAGGAGTTGTAACATCTCGCCATATGCCTTTGGAAAGATTAGAGGCCGGAGAGGTAGGTTATGTTACAGCAAGTATTAAGAACGTAAAGGAAGCAAGGGTTGGGGATACTATTACAGACGCCAATAACCCAATTAATGAACCTCTTCCGGGCTATAAGAAAGTTGTACCTATGGTATACTGTGGTATTTATCCTGCAGAGGGAGAGGATTTCAATACTGTTAGGGAGGCTTTAGAAAAGCTTCAGGTAAATGATGCAGCCCTTGTATTTGAAGCTGAATCCTCAGTTGCCCTAGGCTTTGGATTTAGGTGTGGATTCTTGGGGCTTCTTCATATGGAAATCATTCAGGAAAGATTGGACCGTGAATTCGACCTTAATATAATAGCCACTGCCCCTAGTGTAATCTATAAGGTCATAAAAAAAGATGGGGAAATTATGGAGATTCAAAATCCATCTAATTTACCGCCCCTTACTGAAATAGACTATATGGAGGAGCCTATTGTAAAGGCATCTATTATGACCCCGACTGATTATGTAGGTACAATAATGGAACTTTGTCAAAATAAAAGGGGTATATTTATAAATATGGAATACCTTGAAGAGAAAAGGGTAACCCTTCATTATGAGCTACCTTTAAACGAAGTAATATATGACTTCTTTGATGCCATAAAATCCAAAACAAGGGGATATGCATCCTTTGACTATGAGTTATTAGGCTATAGAAGAAGCGAATTGGTTAAGATGGATATACTAATCAATAGTGAGTTGGTTGACGCCTTCTCCTTAATAGTCCATGAAGAAAAGGCATATGAAAGGGGTAGAATGATTGCGGAAAGACTTGTAGATGTAATTCCACGTCATCAGTTTGCAGTTCCAATCCAAGCTGCCATAGGCTCGAAGATAATAGCTAGGGAAACCATAAGGGCTTTACGTAAGGACGTACTGGCTAAGTGTTACGGTGGAGATATCTCAAGAAAGAAAAAACTTCTTGAGAAGCAAAAGGAAGGAAAGAAGAAAATGAGACAAATAGGTAGCGTAGAGGTGCCGCAAGAAGCCTTCCTAACCGTATTAAAATATGACGAAAAATAAATGCACACCTAGTGTGCATTTATTTTTAATGACCTAGCATAGGCAAGGAGGAAATATGAAAAAAGTAAGTATTTATATTCATATACCATTCTGTGAAAGGAAATGTTATTATTGTGATTTCGTCTCCTTCCCAAAAAATAATAAGGTAGGATCATATATAGATAATTTAATAAGGGAGCTTGCCTTATATAAGGATAAGCTCTCCCAATACCAAATAGATACGGTATTTATTGGAGGAGGGACTCCAACTTCAATAGGGGCCGAATATATTGAAAAAATCCTGGCTTATATATATGAGAATTTCAATGCAAAGGGTATAAGAGAGATTACTATTGAAGGAAATCCGGGAACTATAGATATTAATAAGGCAAGTATATATAAAAAGGCAGGCATAAATCGTATAAGTCTAGGCTTGCAATCCCTTAATAATCAATTGTTAAAGTCCATAGGAAGAATCCACACGGCTGAAGATTTTATTGAATCTTTTAAGCTCCTTAGGTCCCTAGGTTTTCAAAATATCAATGTAGACTTAATGTTTGGCCTACCGTCACAAAGGATGGAGGACCTTCTTGATACTATAAGAGGGGTAATGGACTTAGGTGTAGACCATATATCCCTATATAGCCTAATTGTTGAGGACAATACCCTTCTAAATAGATGGCACAATAAAGGTCTGTTAGAATTGCCCTCAGAAGATATGGAAAGAGAAATGTATCATAGGGCTGTAGACCTACTAGAGGATAATGGTTATATCCAATATGAGATTTCCAATTTTTCAAAAGCAAATTATGAATGCAAACATAATTTGGTCTATTGGAGACTAGAACCATATTTAGGAGTGGGCCTATCCAGCCATTCTAACCTCTTTCAAAAAAGGTTTTGGAATACTTCAAATATTAACTTATATAATAACCTATTGGAAAAGGGAAATACTCCTGTAGAAGGACAAGAGGAAATCCAAAGAAGAATGAAAATTGCAGAATATATTATTCTTGGCTTGAGATTAAATGAAGGCATTATAAAGGAAGATTTCAAAAATAGGTTCCATTGTGACTTGGATAGTAAATACAAGGAAGTCATCAGTAAACATATCCATAATGGCCTTCTTATAGAAGATAATAAAAGTATAAGCTTGACTAAGAAGGGGAGAGACCTTTCCAATATAGTGGAAGTAGATTTTATGCCTTAAATTCAAGAAGGGTCTTGACAATTGAATTAAGGCATGGTAATTTAATATTATAGAGTTAGCACTCATTAAGAGTGAGTGCTAATAAAGTGGCCATCCAAGATATGAGGTGATGTTAATGTTGGATGAGAGAAAATTAAAGGTGCTTTATGCTATTATAAATAGCTATATATTAAGTGCAGAGCCAATTGGTTCCAGAACCATATCCAAGCATTATGACTTAGGTGTCAGCTCAGCTACTATAAGAAATGAAATGTCTGATTTGGAAGAACTAGGACTATTGAATAAACCTCATTCATCTGCAGGAAGGATTCCTTCGGACAAAGCCTATAGGTTATATGTAGATATGATATTAAAACAAGATCCTATTGGTCTTGATGAAAATAAAAAGACTAAGATAAAACAAACCCTAATTAATGAAAGCAAGGAGATTGACCACCTATTGCAGACATCTGCAAAGGTCCTTTCTGAGATTACTAACTACACATCTTTGGCCATTTCTCCTCAGTTTAAGAACAGCAAGGTAAAGCATATACAGCTAGTTCCTATAGATAAAAACCAGGTCTTGTTTATCCTAGTTAATAATTCGGATGTAGTTAAGAACTCTATCTTTAAGTTGGATTCACCTGTTTCAGATAACACCTTAAATACCATATCCAACTTTTTAAATAGCAAGCTTAAGGGCTTATCCTTTGAGGAAATAGGAATGGCTTTTTACTCCCAGGAGTTTGAAGACTTAATAGAATATAAGAAAGTTCTTAATACCCTAATACCGATTTTCAACAAGTCATTGGATATAAATGAAAATGTTGAATTATTCTCTGAAGGAATTACAAGAATTTTAAACTTCCCTGAGTACAAGGATATAGATAAGGCAAAATCTCTTATCTCCTTTATAGAAGATAAGGACTCCTTGCTTGACTTATTGTTGAACAAGACCTTTACTCAGGATATAAATATAAGCATAGGAAATGAAAATCAACATTCCCAACTTAAGGATGTTAGTATTATTACTGCAACCTACAGCATTGGTGGTATGACCATAGGCAAAATAGGTGTCTTGGGTCCAACTAGAATGGACTATCTTAAGCTTATTAATACCTTAAGATTGTTTTCAGCAAATATAAGTGAAATATTAGATATGCTAGTAGAAAAATGATGATGAGGTGATAGTAGAATATGAGTAATGAAGATTTTGAAAAGAAAGATATGGAAGACCAAGTTGAAGAAGTTGATAAAAGAGAAGAAAATGAAGAGATCCATGATGGAGATAATGATTCTATCCTTAAGAAGGATGAAGAGATTAGCGAATTAAATAATAAGCTAATGAGATTACAGGCCGACTTTATAAATTACAAGAAGAGATCTGAAAAGGAAAGGGACAATTCTATAGACTATGGTTTTGAATCCATGGTATGTGAATTATTACCTATAATAGATAATTTTCAAAGAGCTTTAGGTACAGTAGTTGACAAGGAAGATAACTTCTATAAGGGAATACTAATGATTGAAGAGCAGCTTATAAATATGCTTAATAAAAACAATGTAGGAGAAATCCAAGCTCTGGGAAGTGATTTCGACCCAAATTTCCATCATGCAGTATTTATGGAAGAAAGTGAAGAATACCAATCCGGAAAGGTTATTGAAGTCCTTCAAAAGGGATATATGTATAAAGAAAAAGTTATAAGACCAGCTATGGTTAAAGTAGCTAAATAAGGAGGAATTAATTTATGGGAAAAATAATTGGAATAGACTTAGGTACCACCAACTCTTGTGTGGCTGTTATGGAGGGTGGAGAAGCAATAGTAATACCTAATATAGAAGGAAATAGGACTACACCTTCAGTAGTAGCCTTTACTAAGGATGGAGAAAGACTAGTAGGAGAAACAGCTAGAAGACAGGCAATAACAAACCCTGAAAGAACAATTCAGTCCATTAAGAGGGAAATGGGTAGCGACCATAAGACTAATATCGACGGTAAAGGATATTCACCTGAAGAGATTTCCGCTATGATATTGCAAAAAATCAAAATGGATGCTGAAAGCTACTTGGGCGAGACTATAGAAGATGCTGTTATAACTGTACCGGCATATTTTACTGACAGCCAAAGACAGGCTACAAAGGATGCAGGTAAAATAGCAGGATTAAATGTAAAGAGAATCATCAATGAGCCTACTGCAGCAGCTCTTGCATATGGAATGGATAAAGAAGATGGGCAACATAAGATAATGGTATTCGACTTAGGTGGAGGAACCTTTGACGTTTCTATCCTTGAGCTGGGGGATGGAGTATTCGAAGTACTTGCAACCAGAGGAAATAACCGTCTTGGTGGAGATGATTTCGATAACGTATTGATAAATTATATAAATGACCAATTTAAGAAGGAAAATGGGGTAGACCTAGTAACTGACAAGATGAGTCATCAAAGACTTAAGGAAGCTGCCGAAAAGGCTAAGAAGGAATTGTCATCAACAATGTCCTCAAATATCAACCTTCCATTTATTACGGCTACTTCCTCAGGACCGCTTCATTTAAATATGGATATATCAAGAGCTAAATTTGATGAGCTTACATCTCATCTAGTGGATTCAACTCTTGAGCCCGTAAGAATGGCACTAAAGGATGCAGGTCTTCAGGCTTCAGAGATTGAAAAGGTAATCTTAGTAGGGGGGTCAACTAGGATTCCTGCAGTACAGGAAGCGGTTAAGAAGTTAATCGGTAAGGACCCTCAAAAGGATATTAACCCGGATGAATGTGTTGCCTTGGGTGCAGCTATTCAAGGTGGAGTTTTAAGTGGAGAGGTTAAGGATATTCTATTACTTGACGTAACACCACTATCCCTTGGAATTGAAACTCTGGGAGGAGTTACTACAAGATTAATTGAAAGAAATACCACTATACCTACAAAGAAATCACAAGTATTCTCAACTGCAGCTGATAACCAAACATCCGTAGATATTCACGTGCTTCAAGGTGAAAGACAGATGGCAAATGACAATATCACATTGGGAAGATTCCAACTTTCAGGAATAGCACCGGCTCCTAGAGGAATACCTCAAATTGAAGTAACCTTTGATATAGATGCCAACGGTATTGTAAATGTAAGCGCTAAGGACTTAGGCACAGGCAAGGAACAAAAGATTACTATTTCAGGTGGAACAAAGCTTTCAGATGAAGAAATCGAAAAGAAGGTTAAAGAAGCTGAAAGATTTGCAGACGAAGATAAGAAGAAGAAGGAAACAATAGAAATTAGAAACAATGGAGATTCATTAGTATATCAAACAGAAAAGGCCTTAAAGGACCTTGAAGGAAAGATATCAGCTGATGAAAAATCTAAGGTTCAAGAAAAGCTTGAAGCTTTAAAGAAATCATTGGAAACAGATGACACAGATGATATTAAGAATAAGACTGAAGGATTACAGGAAGAATTCCATGCAATTTCTCAAAAGCTATATGAGCAAGCCGGAGGAGGTCAAGGGGGAGCAAATCCTCAAGATGATGTAGTGGATGCTGATTATGAAGTGGTTGACGAAGACGATAAATAATGATTTAATATAAGTACTAGAATGCAAAGCTAAATCTATGGATTTAGCTTTGCTTATGTAATTAAGAGAGGTGCAAGGCCTCCTTACAATGAATTGAGTAATTGCTGGGCAATTAGCCCTGATATTTAAAAAAGGTTGGTGAATTTTTTGAGGGATTATTATGAGATTCTCGAAGTTGAGAAAGGTGCAACTGGAGATGAAATAAAGCGAGCTTATAGAAAACTTGCTAAGAAATACCATCCTGACCTAAATCCAAACGATAGCGAAGCGGAAAAGAATTTCAAAGAAGTGAATGCTGCCTATGAAGTGCTTAGTGATGATAACAAGAGGGCAAGATACGATAGATTTGGTCACGAAGGAGTAAATGGTCAAGGTGGAGCCGGAGGCTTCGGAGGTTTTGGAGATATCTTTGAAGATATTTTCGATATCTTTGGAGGAGGCTTCGGCGGTCAGTCTCAATATAAGAGAACAGGTCCACAACGTGGTTCTGACTTAAGATATAACCTCACTATTGAGTTTGAAGAGGCAATATTTGGGGTAGAAAAAGAAATCAAGATAAGAAGGACAGAAAGCTGTTCCACTTGCCAGGGGACCGGCGCAAAGGCTGGAACCCACAAGGAAACTTGCTCTAGATGTCATGGAAGTGGCCAGGTAAGATATAGCCAGCAATCTCCTTTTGGACAGATAGTAAGAACGGCTACCTGCGACCAATGTGGTGGAACAGGAGAAGTAATAAAGGAAAAATGTCCTTCTTGCCATGGGTCGGGAACGGAAGTCAAGGAGAAAAAGCTCAAGGTCAAGGTACCTGCAGGAGTCAACGATGATTCCATCATATCCATAAGAGGAGAAGGCGAAGGGGGACTTCGCGGAGGTCCTTCTGGAGATTTATATATCTATATATCTGTAAAGGAAGACGAATTATTTGTCAGAGAAGGCAATAATATTTTCTTAAATATTCCGATTTCATTTACTGAGGCAGCCCTTGGAGCTGAAATTGAAGTTCCTACCCTAGAAGGAAGTGAAAAATATAATATTCCGGAAGGGACTCAAACGGGCACTCAGTTTAGGATGAAGGGCAAAGGAGTTCCTCACCTACGTAGCAGTGGAAGGGGAGACCTTTACTTTACAGTAGATATTCAAGTGCCAACTAAGTTGACGGAAAAACAGAAAGACCTACTTAAGGAATTTGCAATCGAGCATGGAGAGGAAGTAAAGAAACAAAAGAAGAGCTTTTTCGATAAGGTAAAGGATACCTTTAAATAAGGATGAAGCTACCAATATAGTTAGAAGAATTTGATATGTTTCTTAAAAAGGATGGGATAGTAAATGAAATGGATTGAAGTGCAAGTAAAAACCTCTTCAGAAAATGAAGAGCTAGTAAGTGACTTATTATATAAATATGGGGCAACAGGCCTAGCAATTGAGGATCCAAATGATATAGTGGATTTTTCAAAAACCGAAAAGGACTGGGATTTCATAGACCCTAAACTAATTAACCTTGGTTTTGAAGGAATACTTATTAAGGCTTACTATAATTTGGAAGAAGGGGTCCTAGACACTATAGAGATCCTAAAGGATGAAATCCATAGATATCCTATCCAAAAAGGACAAGAGCCCTTTGGAGAAATTTCCATATCAGAAATAGATGATGAAGGCTGGTCGGATAATTGGAAAAACTTCTTCAAAACCATCATAATCAAGGATAAGATAATTATAAAACCTTCCTGGGAAGACTATGATGAAAAAGAAGGGGATATACTAATTGAGCTGGACCCAGGTATGGCATTTGGTACCGGATCTCATGAAACAACTATGATGTGTACAGAAGCCCTAGAAGACCATGTAAAGAAGGGGCAAATTATCTTTGATGTAGGATGCGGCAGTGGAATATTAGCCATAGTGGCTGCAAAACTAGGGGCTCAAAAAGCCATAGCCATCGATTTAGATGAAACTTGTGTAAAGGTGTCTAAGGAAAATGTAGAAAAAAATGGGGTTTCGGATATTGTAGATGTAAAACAAGGTAATCTTCTTGATTTAATTCAGGGCAAGGCAGATATTATAGTGGCAAATATAATAGCTGAGATAATAGTGGGGATGACTCCTGACTTAGTTAATTATCTCAACCTTGAAGGGATTTTTATCTGCTCCGGCATTATCTCAGAAAAGATAAAGATGGTTGAAGAAGGTCTCTTATCCAATGGATTTAAGATCCTCCAGATAAAAGAAAACAACGGCTGGGCATGTATAGTTTCTACTAAGTAGGTGATAGGGTGCATAAATTTTTTATAGATAAAAATGGGATAGAAGATGATACTATAACTATAGTAGGTACAGATGTAAAGCATATTAAAGATGTATTGAGGCTTAGAATAAAGGATAAGGTTGAAGTTTCTTGCCATGGGACCAATTATCTTTGTGAAATAAGCCATATGGATAAGGTTAAAGTCACCTTGAATACTTTAAAAAAATGGGAAGGGAATTCGGAATCAAAAGTTGCAATCATCCTTTTTCAAGGCTTATCCAAGGGGAACAAGATGGAACTCATTTTTCAAAAGGGAACTGAAATAGGGTTAAAGGGTTTTTACCCTGTGGGTACTAAAAGGTCTGTTGTTAAAATCCATGATATTAAGAAGGAACAAAATAAGGTTGAACGTTGGAATACAATAGTTGAAGAAGCAGCAAAGCAATCCAAGAGGGATTTTATACCCAAGGTAGAAGGCATAATTAGCTTTGATGAAATGATTCAGATTCTCAAGGATAAGTCCAATATCATAGTTCCCTATGAGGATGAAAAAACCATAACCATAAAAGAAGGCTTAGCTGACTTAAAAGATGGGCCTATCCACCTGGTTATTGGACCGGAGGGTGGCTTCGAAGAGGATGAAATTCAAAGATTAAAGGAAATAGGGGCAAAGATTGTAACCCTGGGTCCTAGAATACTAAGAACTGAAACGGCTGGGCTTGTAACAGGTACAATAATTTTATATGAAGTTGGAAATTTAGGAGTGATTTAATGAAAACCGTAGCATTTCATACTTTAGGATGCAAGGTCAATCAATATGAAACGGAAGCTATGGAAGAGCTGTTCGAGAAAAGTGGATATAAAATCGTAGATGCTGAAGAATTAGCAGATATTTATGTAATCAATACTTGTACTGTTACAAATCTATCTGATAGAAAGTCTAGGCAGTTTATAAGAAAGTCCAAAAAGACCAATAAGGATTCCATAATTGCCGTTGTAGGTTGTTATTCTCAAGTATCCCCCCAAGAGGTATCCAGTATTGATGGAGTAGATGTAATAATTGGTACTACGGAGAGAAACCGAGTTGTAGACCTTTGTGAAAAAGCCAAGGCCTCAAATGAGAAAATCAATATAGTGAGAAATATAAAGGCCAATAAGGAATTTGAGAAGATTAAAATAGATGAATTAAAATCCAAGACCAGGGCAAATATTAAGATTCAAGATGGTTGCAATCAATTCTGTAGCTATTGTATTATCCCTTATGCAAGAGGCCCTATTAGGAGTAGAGACTACGATGATATAATCCAGGAAGCTGTAAAGCTATCCAAGGCTGGTTTTAAAGAAGTCGTCCTAACAGGTATTCATGTAGCATCCTACGGTAAGGACAATAAAGTTGGGCTAATAGATGTATTAAAGGGTATAGGTGAGCTAGAGGGTATAGACCGAATTAGACTTTCCTCCCTTGAACCTACTTTAATTGAAGATGATTTTTTAAGGGAGATTGTAGGGATTGGCAAGGTATGTGACCATTTCCACCTATCCTTACAGAGCGGCAGTGATTCTGTATTGACTAGGATGAATAGAAAGTACACTACTGACATATATAGAGAAAAGGTTGCTATAATTCGAAAGTATATGCCTGATGCAGGGATTACCACTGACATAATAGTGGGATTTCCCGGGGAAAGCCCTGAAGAATTTAAGGAGACCTGTGATTTTGTTAAGGAAATAAAGTTTTCCAGAATTCACGTATTTAAGTATTCTCCTAGAAAGGGAACTCCTGCTGCAAGTATGGAAGGTCAAATAGATGGGAATATAAAAAATATTCGTAGTGAGGAACTTATAAAACTTGGTGAAGAATTAGCCCAAGACTTTAGAAATAGGTTCTTAAACAAGAACTTAAGGGTTCTCTTTGAAGAAGAGAATAAGAAAATAGCCAATTGTTACGAGGGATATACTACTAATTATTTAAGGGTCAGGACCTTGTCGGATAATTCCCTAATAGGAGAGGTAAAAAACATTAGTATTAATAGTACAATTAATGATA
>CAZIMA010000030.1:0-301 GCA_964540195.1 uncultured Tissierella sp. | reverse complement strand
GTATGGATTGTCTATTCTGTAAGATTATTAATAAGGAAATCCCTACAGACTTCTTATATGAAGATGACAAGCTAGTTGCTTTCAAGGATATTAATCCTCAAGCTCCTATTCACATTTTAATTGTACCAAAGGAGCACATTCCTTCTAATGACGACATAAGTCCGGAAGATTCAGGTCTTGTAGGACATGTTTTTACAATTGCAAAGAAGCTTGCTAGAGAAAATGGATTAGAAGAAGGATATAGAATTGTAAACAACTGCAAAGATTATGGTGGACAGACTGTTGATCATATTCATTTTCA
>CAZIMA010000029.1:872-14551 GCA_964540195.1 uncultured Tissierella sp. | reverse complement strand
AGCTCAGTCTTTAATGCAGTTGTCATCTCTATTCCCCCACTTCCTCTTTAATGTGGATCAAAGCTTGGTCGAAAATACTCTTAACATGATTATCATCTAAGGAGTAATAAACTACCTTTCCTTCCCTACGGTTCTTAACGAGTCTAGCCTGCTTTAATACCCTCAGTTGATGGGATATAGCTGACTGAGTCATATTTAAAAGAACTGCTATATCACATACACACATTTCAGCTTCATCTAAAGCCCATAATATTTTAACCCTTGTAGAGTCTCCAAAGACTTTAAAAAGCTCCGCCAAATCATAGAGCAATTCTACCTCAGGCATATTCTTCTTTACCTTATCAACTAAGTCCTCATGTATAACAGTACAATCACACCTATCGATCTCCACTTTCTCCTTCATATGCTCACCCCTTTAAGAAACACTTGAATAACTATTCATATGTACACTTATATTATATGCTCGTGGGAATAAAGTGTCAATATTTCATATGAATATTTATTCATATATAGGGAGTGTATGCCTATCTCCTAAATCATTATCTTTGTGTAATTCATAACAATACTACTAAAAACCTTTGTCTTATGCTAAAATACTGAAAAAGGGGGTCTTTAAATGAAATTTGCATCTTATATTTGGGAAGACAAGGCAGGTTATGGACTTTTAAACTCTGAAGAAGACCATCTAATACCTATGGACCTTATTATGAAGGACCTAAATAAGGCTTGTCCTGAAAACCTACTTAAATTTATCGAAGAATATGGTAACAGCCTTGTTGAAGAGATTTCATCGAATTTAGAAAAATTCCAGGATGGGGCTATTCCACTGGAGGACCTTAAGATTACATCTCCTATTCCTAATCCCAGAAGAAACGTTTTCTGCCTGGGAAAGAACTACGCAGACCATGCTATGGAAGTTCAGGGAAATGGTATAGAGGCCAAGGTGCCTGACTATCCTATATACTTTACCAAGATAGCTGATCCGGCCATAGGACCTGATGATGAAATAGTAGTTCCATGGACTGTTACTAGGAAGATTGATTATGAGGTGGAACTAGCTCTTATTATTGGAAAAGATGGCAAAAATATAAGGGCTGAGGAAGCTGAAGACTACATATTCGGCTATAGCATAGGAAATGATGTTTCTGCAAGGGACCTTCAATTCAACCACCTTCAGTGGTTCAAAGGCAAGAGTTTAGACACCTTTACACCTATAGGGCCTTATATTGTCCATAAGTCTGAGATTCCTTTTCCTGTGGAGTTAGATATTAAGTCCTTTGTAAATGGAGAAAAGAGACAGGATTCAAATACAAGAAATTTTATATTCGATATACCCTTTATCATATCAGACCTATCATCTGCCATAAGATTAAGGGCAGGAGATATAATCCTTACAGGTACACCAGCAGGGGTAGGCATAGGCTTTCAACCCCATAAGCTTTTAATAACTGGTGATGTAGTGGAATGTAGAATTGAAAAGTTGGGAAGCTTGGTTAATAGGGTGAAGTAATAAAAAAATGGGATTGGGCTTTAATTTTTTTCTACAAAAATTCTAAGCCTGATCCCATTTATTAATCCTATCCAACAATTCCTCTAAGGTATGTGTTCCAGCTCTTGCACAAACTTTTGCATCTTCATCGCATATTAGGCATTTTCTAGGGCTAAATCCCAAGTCCCTTCTGCTTATTTGATTATGATCCTTATCAAATACATCTATATCAAATAGCCTGCCTAATAGGTGATCTTCCTCAAGCCCTATAGCTATTTTTTTCAAGTCAGAAGGGTCCATGTCCAAGGATATATACCCCTCTGATCCCGTATTTTTATCTATTCTTTCACTATAATCTATATGGGAGTGGAGGCTTCTTAGTTCACCTAAAATAGCATCCATCCCTATTTCATGAATCCTCCTATATTCAGGCCTATCCTTTATAGGTCCGGGTATATTTAAGATAAAGGATATTAAGCTATGCCCATACTTATCTATCACTTTCTTTTGGAAGGCTCCCCTTTCTTCTCGGGACTTCAATATCTCCAAAGCCAAATTTTCATCAAACAAGGATATCACCACTTCCCCTTTCCAAAAAATATATCATCAAGGTAACTGCAAGTAAGTCGGCAGACCCTCCCGGGCTGATATTCTTCTCTATAAAGTCCCTATCCATATCTTCAACATAAAGCCTTCCCTCTTCACTTAAATAACCCCCAAGGGAAATAGCTTCTTTAGCCCTATTTTGGGCATATTTCAAAGTATCCATATTATGCCTTCCCAATATATTGGAATCTTCCGTATGGGCCATTAAAGAGAGGAGGGTCTCTACCATAATCTCATTTATATGATATTTTCCAAGGCCCACTAGCCTTTTAAAAAGTGGCAGGGCATGGTCCACAACCCTAGGAAAACCCCCTTCAACCTCCCCCCTTATACCTGTAAGTCCATATTTTAAATATAGGCTTTCCCCATAAGTCAGCTTAGGCTTTGGCCTAAGACCTTCTAATTCCTTAGTCAATCCCCTTCCTATAGCCTTAATTACCTGGACTAGGTCTTGGGCTTCAATCATGCAAGATCTTTTCCTAGAGAAGATATGTCCGGCTCCACCAGTGATTATACCTAGGGAAAATATCAAGCCCTTATGGGTATTTGCCCCCCCTGTGGCCTTAAACATAACCTTCTCGGCCTCTATGCCCAAGGGCCTTATGTCCCTTAATAAAAGCCTATGGTCTTCTTGATGGAAGGCTATACCTGCCAAGCTGCAATTATAAAAATAGGAAGTCAAGGCTAGGGAACTATCTATAAATGTAAAAAAATCCATATCCCTATGGGCACCTGAATTAACCCTATCAACAAGGCCAGGTTTTGGACTTGCTGCTACTTCATATACCATAGATTTAACCGCTAGACTGCTTATATACTTACAAAATTCATCATTAGTCATAGGCTATTTATCCCATATTCCAAAATCTTTTCTATTTCCTCAAGCAATTTCATAAGATACACCACCTTAGTTTCATATTATCAATTGGATAATTCTATGTCAATTGAAAGGACTCTTTGTCCCAATTCTGTAACCTCTTTGTCACCCAACAATCACATTTATTCTATATAATTTAAACATCAAAAGTAGTTGCATAGCAATTGCACATACCATTGCTAATCAAAACAAGGAGCTATAATTATGAGTGAAAAATTGGTTTTATTATTGATTATGATATTAATTTCTGGTCTTTTTTTATATGGATGTGGAACAATAAGAAATGATTTTGTACCCGAGCAAGTTCCACTTGAAGATTCCATAAAGGAGATCATCCTCTCTAAGGGAGACAACTATGATTTTTTAAATGACCAGCTATTTATGCAAAAGGTAAACGACTTGGGGCTGTCCAACGATTTTACTGTGGGAAACCTAGATGAGGACAGCATACCTGAGTTAGTAGTCTATGTTGAAAGAAATTCAGAGGATACACAAGATCCGGGACAACTTCAAGTCTATAAGTTTAACGGTGAAAAATATGAGCTTTTAGACAGTATAGATATGAATTACGACAATTCAAACTACTTGCTGGTTGTAGGAAAGATTGGCCAAGGGCAAAATGGGATATTCCTTAGTAATCAGGTGGGAGCCCATTCAACAGTAAATTATGGCTATATCCTAAAAGATGGAAAGCTTAAGAGTGTATTAAACCCTAAAAAGCTTGGCCTTATTTCCACCTACCCCAGCAATGAAATAAAGGATATAGATGGAGATGGAATTCTTGAATTTAGCATTTATTCCAACGACCCTGAATCAGAAGAACAAAGTTCTGCAGGCTCAGACAAGATCATCTTATGGTATAAATGGGACGGCAAGGATGCCGGAGATATTATCCAAGTTCATCGCATGGGAAAAGAAACCAGCCGGGTTATGAATAAAAATATGACCTTAGAAGACCTTGGCTTGGAAGACTCGAATGTAATTCCATACCTAACAGAAAATCAAGCCGGATTTAGTAAGCATCAAATGGTCTACCTACTCCAGGACTATATCAATATCTTAACCGATAATCTACCTGGGAAAAGTAGGGACATAGGAAAACTACTTGTAAACTATCAAGAGGGACAAAATACAGATTATATCTTTGAGCAATATGGATTATCCTTAGAAAGACTCAATGATGTAGAATATCTTAAAAGAGAAAAAATTCTCCAGGCAGAAGGAGACCTTAAACAAAATCTCATAAATGATTTGTCAATGGGCTATAGGTTAGAAAGTTCCCAAGGGTCCTATTACTATCTAATAAACTACCAGAAGCTAGTGGACCTATTTTCTAACAATATCACCAACGAATATAGGGATTATCTTAAGCTAATGGCAAAAGAATCTAACACTCCATATTTAATGGACGGAAATTTGATGATTACAAGGGATAAGCTGGCTGAAAGAATAATTGAAATTGAGAACTTTAAGAGAAATTACCCATATTCAATATATGTAGATAGAGCCAATATCCTCTATAAAGATTATATACAAGTCTTTTTATTTGGAAGCCCTAAGTCACCTAATTACCAAGAAGGCAATAGGTACACAGAAGAAAGTATAGGGGTATTTAAGGACAAAGTAGATAAGTATCCTAACTCTTACTTCTCAGAAATCCTACTGGGATTTATCAGTGACCTTAATGGCAACCTAAATATTTTGAATGAAGCTGTAAAAGAGAAGGCAGAAAACAATATACTTTAGAAGAAAAAAACAGGTGGCAAATATTTGATATGCTCACCTGTTTTTTTACTCGTTTTTTACTCATATATCATATAAGGACCGTCTTCCATATCCTTATCTTTTCCGGACAATACCTCATATAATCTTGCTATAGTTGCCTCATAATAAGGGGTTACAAAGAATACTCCTATTCCAAATAATAAGGTCCCCAGTATATACCACCCTATAAAGGATAGGTCCAAGACAAACATATTCCACTTATGGCCATCTGTAAGTCTTCTACTAATTTCAATGGCCTCAGCCGATGTAAGGTCAGTGTTGTCAGTTAATAGGTAGGGCACCATACTATACTCATAGGATTTAACTATTCCCGGTATTATTAAAAGGAGGAACCAGAGAAAATTTTTTATACCCGTAATAAACATACACTTAAATATGCCCCAAAACTCACTTCTATTGAAAGTCGAAAAAAGATTGTTAATACTTACATCATCTTCAAAGCCCCTTAGAAAGAACCTGTTCTTTCCTACTGTTATAAGGGGTCCAATAAAAAGGCTAATAATTACCCAGACCAATATAAAGAAAATAAATAAACTAGTTCCAATAAATCTTAGAGGAAAGAAGCCGGTTGATCTAATAAACTCCCTCACTCCTCCAGACCCTATTTCATAGACGAAATTGTTTTGAACCATTTCAAACTCTTGCTCAATAGATGGTGGTGGAATATATTCATTATGACTCCTATCACGCCCCCCATTACCACCGCTACCTGTAAGAAAGGAAAATATCAAACACACTACAAATGCCTTCCAATAATGCTTTCTTAAAAAAGCCTTAGCATAATTCTTTAGCTCAGCCCTAGTCCACATTTATTTACCCCCTCTACATAGACCCTTCTAATCCATACTATTTGAATCTTATTAATTTATACCCAATTGTATGGCAAATCCTTCTTTAAAAATGCCAAGGCTGCCTTTTCATCCAGGGGTTTAGAAACCAAATACCCTTGTAGCTTATCACAACACCTTGACCTTAGATAATCCAACTGTTGGTGATACTCTACTCCTTCGGCTACTACACAATGGCCTAACCTATGGGACATGGTAATAATGTCTCCGGTAATGGCATCTTCAGGTGATAACTCAATAATTTTATCTATAAAGGACTTATCTATTTTAAGATAATCCACCTGCAACTCCCTTAATCTGGATAGTGATGAGTAGCCTGTCCCAAAGTCATCTATGGCTATTCTTATTCCCATCTCCCTTAGGTCATTTATTACTAAATTAATATCATTATTACTACTAGCAAATTCAGATTCTGTTATCTCTAAGACTATATTTCTAGGGTCTACTTGCATTTGATGTATATCCTGAATTAACTTTATAACAAAGTTCTTTCTCAAAAGCTGAATTACAGATATATTTATAGATAAAAGTATATCTCCGTAGCCTTCCTTTTTTAACAGGGACAAGAAACTTAATGCCTTTATAATAATCTGGTCTCCTAATTTCCCAATCAATTCAGATTTTTCCGCAAGAGTTATAAACTCCATCGGTGGCACATTTCCAATGGCATCGCAATTTAATCTAGCCAAGGCTTCAAAGCCTGATATCCTATTGTTTTCCAAGTCCAATACAGGCTGAAAATGTAGATACAACCTATGGAGGCCTTGGCCTCTGGAGATCTCTGCTAGCTCAGTTACTATGGTTTCTTCACGTGAGATCCAGTCCTTCATATCCTTATCAAAAAATTGGACACAAAATTCATCTTCAGATGCCTTGGTATTTCTTTCAGATGTAAGCAATAGGTTTTTCAACAAATTTTCAACATCACATGAGTCACAATATTCAAGTTCCACTACTCCAATACAACCTCTTATCCTATCTATAGAAAGCCTTGCTTCTAAAACCTGTTTAATATTATTACAAAAGCTAATTATTTCATCTCTGCTCCCATAATCTCTCTTATAAAATGCAAATTGATATTCGTAAATTCTATATAAGTGACATGATTCATTGCACCTGGCCTCAAGAATATAAGCTATATCTCTAATAAGGTTGATGCTGTAATTCAACCCATATTTAAGGCTCAACATATGGATGTCATTTAGGTTTATACAAATCAAAGCTCCTTTTCCTTTAGGTCCATGGCCATGAAAGTCTTTTAATTGAGCTTCCAAATAACTAAGATTATATAGGCCTGTCATTATATCGTGGTCATTAGTATAAAGAAGGGTCTTTTCCAAGTTTTTCAATTCAGATATATCTATGATTATTCCTTCTAGGGCTTCTACTCCACCCTTGGGGCCAAAAATCACCCTACCAATCTCCTGGACCCATTTGATTTCTCCTGAGGCAGTTATGATTTCATAATCATATTTAAAATCCATTTTATCAGAAACCACCCTATTCCATTCGTTTCTTAAAATTTCCCTATATTTGGGTAGGATCATCTCATTAAAGGAAATATCCTTGTTATTTATCAAGCTTTTTGGATGGTAGCCGGTCAATTGAAAGCAACCATCGGATACAAATTCCATGGTCCAGTGGGAGTCAAAACAAGACCTATAAGCCATTCCTTGAAGGTTGGATAAGAGCAAGGACTTGCTTCTTTCGCTTTCCTCTAATCTTGCGGATATCTCCTTTTCCCTTGTTATATCCTGAATCAAACAAATATGGTTGTAATTCTTTTGATCAGCAACATGAAAATGAGCCACTACCATATGGACCCAAACAAGAGACCCATCCGGTTTAATATACCTCTTATCCATGGAGTAGCTGGTGATTTCACCTGATTGAAGCCTTCTATAGCTTTCCATATCCTCTTCCAGATCATCCGGATGTGTAATACCCATCCAACCGGTCTTTATTATGTCTTCCCTGGTCCTCCCTAAAATCTTCTCAAACATAGGGTTGATCATTAAGTATGGATTGTCTTCCAAATTAGATGGAAGATCACTAAAATGGATGGCTATACCTATAGGGGCTTGATGAAATATGGCATCATAGATATTGTCCCTTTCATATAGGCGATGCCTATAAACTTTCTTTTCCAGGTTCTTATTTAAATCCGTAATTTTTATGGAACCTGACCCAATCTTCTGAGCTAAATCCTTAAAATCCAAGGAGTTATTTTTGCTGTTAACATCATTATTTTCATCATCTTCTAAAGCAAGACCCTTATAATTCATTTGTTTCCCCCCTGTTATATATCCTGCTAGTATTTGTAGTAGATCAATTAGTAAAGTTGGTCTTTTGATATGCCCTTTCGATGTCTTTCTACAATATTAGTCTTTATTCTATCAAATTTTATAGTCTTCTACAATCTATGGTAGGGAAAATTTGTGAAAAATTAGGGATGGTTCCTGGTATCTTAGTTACTTGCTTTTTCGTTCTTAAGATTTATATACAGGGAAAATACTATTGTCCCATAAATGATAAAGCTTCTTAGATATTCACCTAGGGCCGGATTCTTGAATAGGTTTTGTCCTGCCAAAGGAGATGAGATAAACAAGATATGGAAGAGTATTAGTCCTATATAGGAATTTTTTAGACTGGCCCTTGTAAAGGTAGCCCCTCCAACTAACAAGGCAGCTGCCGAATAAACCCCAAAGGTCAAGTGACCTGTATAGACGCTGAGCATGCCTAAATTTTGAATGGACATAAGCTGACCTAAGGATGCTAAGATTGTTGAAATTACTATAGAAAGCCTCCTAGTCCTATCCACATCGATTGCCAACATCTTTGCAGTGTTGATATTCTCCCCTACTGCCTTCATATGGTAGCCTATCTTGGTTTTTTCTATATAAGAAACAACCAGTCCGATGGATATGATTATTATCAAGGGCAGGAAGGAAAATTCCACATCCCCTAGCTTTACCATCATTACCCCTTCATAAAGGCCCTTAAATTGATTGGCATCTATTGTATTCCTTAAACCGATTCCCCTAGATAGGAGTATATCCTGATTTTTTGGCTTGATAAGGGTTCCATAGCCTACCATAAAGTTCAATTGATAGAAGCTATTTCCCAACAAAGCCAATACCATGCTGGCAATCATCTCCCTCCCCTTTGCCTTGTTCAAAAGAAAGCCAATTAGATTTCCAAGGATTATGGAAAAGACTATACTAATAGCAACAGCTAAAAGATACCCCTTTACCCCCATTATCTGTCTATCTATGACGAATATAAGGGCCATTTGAGCAGCAATAGCACCAATGGTAATTGAAAAGTTAATTCCCATACCGGACATTATAGGTATAAGAAGGGCTAATACAAAGACAGCATTTCTTACAAACCTTGCATAGACCTCACTAATTACAAAGTTCATGCTTACTTCTGAGGCTATTACGGAAAAAATTGATAATCCTAGGAAAAACAAGGGAACCGAATAATCTCTATATTTTTTCACAACTAATACCCCCTTCATCTGAAGCAGAGGATAGCTTCCTCTTTTTTACCCTACTATATAAGAATGCATATAATATGATTCCATTGGTGATTATCATCCTAACAATCTCAGCGATTTCAGGTACAAGAAGCTCATTGGCCACGGGAACTGATAATAAAAAGGTGGTTTCATAAAGATATGACCCTATCAGGGCCTGAAAAACATTGGCATAGATACCTGTAGCTCCTCCGATTAATAAGGATGATATGGCTGGAAAATCCATCATCAGTGGCCCTTCATAAAGATGAATAAAGCCGTAGCTTTGAGAATAAACACATATGGCAATAGAAGCTAAAACGCTGGAGAAAACTATGGCATAGGTCCTGTACCTATGGATATCTATCCCCGATAATTTTACGAAGCTTTCATTTTGGGCTATGGACTTCATTATATATCCGGTCTTAGTCTTAAAGAAGAGGTGGATTATCAAAGCCACAAGCCCAAAGAACAACAATAATCCAAGGGGAATCACAAGCTTTCCTATTTGAATATTCCATGCCTTATCCAAGATGCCCCCAAAATATGTATCCAGGTTTATCTTAGGTCTAAGACCTTTACCTCCCACAGGATAAAGCATTTGCCTGTTTTTAAATGGAGCCAGGGTCCAGAAGAAGTTCATTATTGGTATAAATGCAAAGCCAACAAAGTTTCCCACTATTTCCTCACTCCCCTTAAGCTTATGTTTGCTTCATCATATCTCTTCTCTTAGAAATAGATTCAGCTGATAAGTGAGTTGGGAATGAGTAATGAATAAAGGTCTTAGCTCCCATATCATAAGCTTTTTCAGTTATTGTTCTACCTCTTCTTGCCCAGTCAGTATCTAGGTTAATATCTATGTATTCAGACATCAAGTCAGGGTCATCCCAAATAGGAGCCGTAATAGTTACGATATCAGGTCTCTTTGCTTCTACTTCTTGGAATGCCGGTAATAAGCCTGCTTGTCCTGAAGCAACTACTATTGCCTTCATATCCTTATCATCAGCTAAGCTAATGATTTGGCTGATTCCTCCTTGAGGATTCTCATTTGTATCCTCCGGAAGTACGATATGCTCTACCATACCAGGATACTTCTTAGCCATGTTTTCTCCTGCCCTGTATTCATCTTCACTATTGGATAAAGTTGGTGTAACTACACCGATTTTGAAACTTGCCGGAGTTACAGTTTCTTGAACTGTTTCTCCACTTGCCGGAACTTCAGCTACTTCTTCTTTTTTAGGTTCTACTGCACAAGCTGCTAAGTTAAATGTCATAGCCAATGCAAGAAGTAATACCATCAATCTTTTTTTCATTTTTTGCTGCTCCTCCTTTTTATGTATATCATTTATGTATGGAAACAATTGCCATGCAATTGAATCTCCCTCATTAAAGAATCTCAATAAATGCACTAAATCTTGTGTTCAACTGGCCTGTATCATGCTCGGAATAGTTGGTCTCTATTCGCAAATAAGGCTTTTGCTTTTCGTTTTGAACATAGCTTTTAACATTTGTGGACTCTACATTAAAAGTATGACAGGCCTGTAGAATTACCTCCACAACTCCATCTATCTGGTATTCATCTATCATCTCGCCCAAGGCTTTAAAACGATTTGGGTTAGGTGTCATTACAGAACAATTGATATTTAGATATTTTCTTGTAATAGCTTCTATTGGATCAATTGATTCGTCTACCATATCTATCTTTTCCTTAGGACCGCTGCAGTTTTCAAAGGCAACAATATCTGCACCCAAGTCTTCTATTTGCTTAACAACCTTATATCTTAGCCCTCCAGTTGGACAGCCCGTTATCAGTATCCTAGGTCTCTTGGACTCTTGGCCCTTAAGCTCTTTCTCATACTTGTCCCTAAGGTCCTTAGTCCTCTGGATGATTTCCTCATAGGCCTCATCCTTGTCAAACCTAAATTCTACTGCTTCCATAGTGGTATTTATATCAAAACCGCTTACAGGAGATGGATTTAGCTTACCCAGCTCATAATAGTCAAGGAGTATTCTTCTTTCCCTATTCCTTACCCTAATAGCCTCCCTAAGCTTGTCCCCTGTAATCTCAATACCAAACTTTTCCTCAAGAACCCTCTTAAAATCCAACATCTCCTCTTTCCAATAAAGAAAACCATGTTTCTTCAGCTGGCCTTGTGGAAGATGCATAACATGTACATCCTTAAGCTTACCCAACAATTCATACATCTTTTTCTTGCCATCACAGGTAGTCTCACCAACTACTAGGTCGGAAAAATAAAAATATGGGCAAGAATCCGTTAAGGCATTGCCATAGCTGGACTTAATAATGGGACAAAGATTTTCCGGCAAGTGGACTTCAGCCGCCTGAATAACTCCCTCAGGTCCTCCACATAAGCTTACGGGCACTGCATCTGCAGCATAAATAAGTTCCAGTGGTGAATATGTACAAAACATTCCAACTACCCTTGTACCTTGGTCCTTAATGGCCTTAATCTCCAAAAAACCTTCTCTTCTAGCTTCCTCAAATTCATAAAAATTCTCAGGTAAATTAATCATCTCGTCAGCTCCTTATAAGGCAGATAATCCTAGCTTATCCACTCAATAAATATGTATTTAAACTTTGGTGTTTTTCTACAAAACTGAACTACCTTGTGAGTTATATCACTAAAAAACACCCTATTAAACAGATATAGAAAAATACAATAACCTGAAATTACGGATAGATAATATTAATGCCACCTGATATTAATCAGGTGGCTAAGTGGGTGATTTAGGCATTATCAGAAATTGTGTGCCAATTTCATCACAAAATAAGACATGGCTGACCATGTCTATTAACAGAAAAACTTGATTTTTTCAATTTTAAAATGACTTTTCCATTCTTCACAAATCATAAAGTATTGTGCAGAGATTATTTCCAACAATTCGTTTAGTTCATCTTTAGGGATTCTACTTGAGTTATTAGCAACAATACACCCTCCAGATGCTGTAAACCAAATCTTAGTTGAATTGCGACTTGGTTTGCCTTTACCTACATGTACATGAATTGGCTCTTCATTTTCATTAGACCAAAAGAAAACTTTATATCCACCAACTTGGAATAGGCTAGGCAATTTTTATACCTCCTGCAGAAGCATATTTGTATAATAAATGGGCATTACTATGAAGAAATCTTTCGAATTTTTCTATCTCTATATCTGTAAAACCTTCTCGTTTTATCCATGTATAAGTTGGTAAAATGCATCTAGCCATATCAAATCCATCTTCAGTTGGCCGTTCAAAATGAACTTCTACACATTGTACTCCATTTTGTTCAATAATATGAGAATGAACTATTTCAGTTTCATCTCCTAAGATCATATATGGATACATCATAACTTTTTTACCTCCCTTAACATCTTCTAATATGCAATCTATATTTATATTATAGCATAAAACTATTCTACATTAAATAAATTGCTTGGTTTACCTCTAAAAACAGGGGCTTTTTAGGATAGCCTTCAATCCATTGGTCCTGTACAATCCCTAAAACAAGCCCTATATAACGAGGACAGCCCTTCTTGTTTTGTGAAACAAAAGGGCAACTGTTCCCACTGTTTTAGAAAGCTTTTTTTATAATCATATGCTTTCCTTTATGTTCAATAATATCTATACTTCCATATATCTCTTCAAAGGTGTCTTTTAATAATTGGCTGCTTATATCATGTGTGTAGAAGTCTGCAAACTTCTTCTTGTCCTTTAACACTATTATCCTATCACAATAGTTAAGAGCCATATTTGGGTCGTGTAAGGTTATTAGGCCTGCTTTGGTCTCATTCTTGACTACTTCTCTAATCTTAGATAAGACCATGTGGCTATTATTAAAATCCAGTGCACTATCAGGTTCATCGAAGAGCATTACCTTAGAATTCTGCATTAGATTTCTCGCAATTATAATCAGTTGTTTTTGACCTTCGCTTAAATAGAGGAAGTTTTCGTCTGCAAAACTTTCCATTTCAATTTTCTCCAAGATACTATAGGCCATTTCCCTATGTTCCTTAGTTGGGCTATCAAAGGGGCCTAAATAAGGTGTTGCACCCATTAAGACAACATCTATTACCCTGGTATCATAAACTATGCTATGTCTCTGCGGCATAAAGCTTATATATCTTGCCCTTCTCTTATCTCCAAGGTCCTTGATATCTATATCATCTATTAGGCATTGTCCAACTATTGGTTTTAATAAGCCACATATAACCTTCAACAAGGTAGTCTTTCCAGCTCCATTTAAACCCAGTAAGGCAGTAAATTCCTTTTTATTAATCTCAAAGCTAATATCATCAACGATAAGGTCCTTGCCATAGCTTGCTTTTATATGGTCTATAATCACAATAGCTCCTCCTATTTCAATCTTGTCATTAAATATGCTAGAAATGGTGCTCCAATAAAGGTAGTTAGTATACTAATAGGTATCTCACTCCCTGATAAGCTTCTGGCAAGACAGTCGGCTATAATCAATATAACCCCACCTATAATCCCACTAAAAATTGTTGTATAAAAATCGAAGAAAATGACACTCCAAATTTAAGCCTCTTC
>CAZIMA010000029.1:0-862 GCA_964540195.1 uncultured Tissierella sp. | reverse complement strand
GTGCCCCTATAAAGGTAGTCAATATGCTAATAGGAATCTCACTACCGGATATACTTCGAGCAAGTGAATCAGCTATTATCAGGAGTATCCCCCCAATAACTCCACTGAAAACCGTTGTATAAAAGTCATTTCTCTTTGTAATCATTCTACCAATATGAGGTGCTATAAGACCAATAAAGGCGATTAGTCCAGTAACACTGACAATGCTTGCTACAACAAGGGTTGCAGACAGTATTACAACAAATCTTATAAGATCTACGTTAATGCCTAAGCTTTTGCCTTCATCATCATTTAAGGACAATATATTTATTTGCCATCTTAATAATAGCAACATTATAATTCCTACTACAAAGTATGGAACTATGGCTATTACCTTTTTCTCAGTAATACTAGCAAAACTACCCATTGCCCAGAACTCCATTGCTGCAAGCTGTCTTTCAGGGTCTGCAAAGAATTTCATCATCATAATTAGGCCCTGGGTAATTGAACCAATAACGATTCCGGATAAAACAAAGGTGGATATAGCCTTGTCTCTTGAGAGCCTAGTTAGGCCTAAGGCCGTAAATACTGCAAGAACCCCACCTATAAAGGCAGAAATTGCCACTGTATTAGTCCCTCCAGGTAAAAAAACAATGGCTACAGCAGCCCCAAAATTGGCACCTGAGGATACACCGATTATATCAGGTGTGGCCAAGGGATTTTTAAATATGGTCTGGTACACACTTCCAGCCATACTAAGGCCAAGACCTGCAATCACTACCATTATGGTTCTTGGCAGCCTAAGTCCAAAAAAGACCATCTTAACAGTGGAATTTACTTCTTGGCCTAAGCTAATCCTTACTATGTCCCCAATAGGAATGGG
>CAZIMA010000028.1:0-14866 GCA_964540195.1 uncultured Tissierella sp. | reverse complement strand
GTATGGGAAAACTATCTGCTGAAGAAAGACCTGTTATAGGACAGGTTGCCAATGAAGTTAGGGCCCAAATTGAAGAGGCTATGGATAAGGTAAAGGATAACTTAAAAAATAAAGCCTTGACTGAAAAATTAGCTACGGAAAAAATAGATATTACAGTAACAAATAAATCAAAGAAGCTTGGACACAGACATCCACTTCTTGCTACTATAGGGGAGTTAGAGGATTTATTTATAAGCATGGGTTTTAAAGTCCTGCCGGGGCCTGAAATTGAAACGGTAAAGAACAACTTTGATGACTTGAATTCACCTGATAACCATCCATCTAGAGACCTTTCTGATACATTTTATATTACAGAGGATATATTGTTAAGAACACATACATCACCTGTTCAAATAAGAGCTATGAAGGAATATGGTGCTCCTTTAAGAATGGTTTCTGCTGGAAGGACATTTAGGTTTGATGATGTAGATGATACACATTCTCCTATGTTCCATCAAATAGAAGGTCTTGTTATTGACGAAAATATATCCATGGCAAATTTAAAACATACACTTGATGTTTTTATTAGGGAGTTATTTGGACATGATATGAATACCAGGTATAGACCTCATCACTTCCCCTTTACTGAGCCAAGTGCTGAGGTAGATGTTACTTGTTTAAAATGTAGAGGTGAAGGATGTCCGGACTGTAACTTTACAGGATGGAGTATGGAGCTTTTAGGCTGTGGTATGGTTCACCCTCAAGTTCTTGAAAATTGTGGAATAGATTCCCAAAAGTATACGGGCTTTGCCTTTGGCATGGGAGTTGACAGAATTACAATGGTAAAGTATGGGCTTAAGGATATTAGATTATTATTCGATAATGACAATAGATTTTTGGAACAGTTCTAGGGAGGGAGTGAAAGAATGCTATTACCTATAAAGTGGCTTAAAGATTATATAGATACAAAAAAAAGTGCTAGGGAATTGGCTGATGGTCTTACACTATCCGGTTCCCATGTAGAATCAATAATATCCCTTGATCCGGGAATAGAAAATGTAGTTGTGGGTAAGATATTGACCTTAGAGGATCATCCAAATGCAGATAAGCTTATTATCTGCAATATTGATGTTGGTAGTGAAAAATTAGTAATCGTAACAGGTGCTAAAAACCTTTCAGTAGGTGATTATATTCCAGTTGCTAAGGTTGGAGCTAAGTTGCCTGATTTAGATATAGAAGTTACAAATTTTAGAGGTGTGGACTCCTACGGGATGTTATGCTCTTTAAAGGAACTAGGCTTTAAAGATAGTGTAATTCCTAAAGAATATAGAGATGGAATCTATATCCTCGATAAGGAATATGAATTAGGCATGGATATAAAAGATGTTCTAGGGCTTAATGACCAGGTTATAGAATTTGAAATTACACCTAATAGACCGGATTGCCTTAGCATCATTGGTATGGCAAGAGAAACAGCAGCAACCTTTGATTATGAACTACAGGAGCCGGATATTAGAATAGAGAATGAAGTAGATGATATATATGACTATGCTAATGGCATAGAAGTTGAAACTGAAAACTGTGTAAGGTACTATTCAAGGGTTATTAAGGATGTTAAGATAGGAAAATCACCAATGTGGATGCAAGAACGATTGATGGAAGCAGGAGTAAGACCTATTTCGAATATCGTAGATATTACTAACTTCGTTATGCTTGAATATGGAGAGCCTTTACATGCCTTCGATTTAGATAATCTTCAAGGTAAGAAGATTATAGTTAGACAGGCTTTAGAAGGTGAGAAGCTTACTACCTTAGATGGTGAGGAAAGAATCCTTGATACTAAGGATATAGTCATTGCTGATGCGAAAAATCCTATTGGTCTTGCAGGCATCATGGGTGGACTAGATTCTGAAATCACCGATAATACTAAGATGGTTTTATTAGAGGGGGCAAATTTTAATAGTAGAAATATTAGGTTAACCTCTAAGAAATTTGGACTTAGAACAGAGGCATCTACTCGTTTTGAAAAGGGAATAGACCCTAACTTAGGTGAAATTGCAGTTGAAAGAGTATGCCAGCTTATAGAGCAAATTGGAGCTGGAACTGTTGTTAAGAACAAGATAGATGTTTATAATAAAAAAGCTATGCCAAAGCATGTAACTATGAGACCAGAAAGATCTAATGCGCTATTGGGTATAGAGATGTCCGTAGGTGATATGATTAAGAGTCTAAATGGATTGGGTTTAAAATCCACATTTGATGGCCAGCTAATACAAACAGTCGTGCCAACCTTCAGACTTGACATTGATATAGAAGCTGATTTAATAGAAGAAGTAGGTAGACTTTATGGATTTCATAACATTGAAAGCAAACCACTTTTAGGAGCATTAACTAGAGGTGAGAAACCATATAAAATTACTATAGAAGATAAAGTAAAGACTATACTTCAAGGTCTAGGCTTGAATGAAGTGATGACTTATTCCTTTATTAGTCCTAAAGCCTATGATAAGATAAATTTAAAGGATGATGACAGCTTAAGAAAATATATTAGGCTAATAAATCCCCTTGGTGAAGACTACAGCACTATGAGAACTACTCTTATACCAAATATGCTGGATTTACTAGGAAGAAACTTCAATAGGGGTATTGAATCTATGTATGCCTTTGAAATCGGGAACACCTTCATACCTAAGAGCCTTCCGGTAACTGAATTACCTGATGAGAATAAGAAGCTTTCCTTGGGACTTTATGGAGAAGCTGATTTTTATGAATTGAAGGATATAGTTGAAAATGCCTTGTCTAGACTTGGTATAAGAAATCTCCAGTATGAAAGATTAGAAACTAATCCGACCTTCCATCCCGGAAGAACTGCTAAGTTATTCTATAAGGGAGATTGTCTTGGTATTATAGGTGAAATACATCCTATGGTTATGGAAAACTATGATATTAAGGCAAGAGTTTACATTGCTGAGTTGGACTTCGGTAAGATTGTAGAATATACAAACCTAGATATAAAATACAACCCGCTTCCAAAATATCCACCAATGACTAGGGATATTGCCCTTGTAGTTAAAGAAGAAGTAATGGTTGGAGATATTGAAAAGATCATATTAAAACATGGTAGTGGAATAATAGAAAATGTTAAGCTCTTCGATATCTATAGAGGAAATCAAGTTCAAGAGGGATTAAAGAGCGTTGCATATTCTATTATATATAGATCTCATGAAAGAACTTTAGTAGATGATGAAGTTAATAAAATTCAAGATAGAATAGTTAAGGATTTAGAACAAAGCCTTGACGCTAAATTAAGAAGTTTCTAAGGGTAGATTTTTTCTACCCTTTTTTGGGAATAAAACAATAGATAAGTTTTGAAGCAATTATTTTTCATACTAGATGGAGGTGTAGTTGTGCCAAATAAAAGAAAGATTAATGTAAGTATCGATGGTCGTAACTTTTCTGTAGTTGGTGCAGAAGATGAGACCTATGTTAGAAATCTTGCTTATTATGTAGACCAACATATTAAAAATTTAGCCAGCAAAAACGATAGGCTAGATCAAACTATGGCTGCAACATTAGCTGCACTGAATATTGCAGATGAACTTTCAAAAACAAGTGCAAAGCTAAAGGAATTAGAGCAAAGATCAAAGGAGCCTTTGGAGAAATTTGAGGGCATAGCAAAAGAACTGGAAAATGCAGAAAAAAAGGTTCAAGAGCTTGAAAAGCTATGCTTAGAATATAAGGATGAGCTTATTAAGTCCAAATTATCTATGGAAGGCCAATATAATGAAGTGGTAAAGATTAAGGAAGAATTGGAAATGAAAGACCTGGAAGTAGAAGATCTTAAAAAACAAAACAAAGCACTTCAGGAAAAGAATTTCCAGAGCAATATGGAATTAGTAGAAGTTAAGAAAGAACTTAATGAGCTAAGATTGTATATCGAAGCTTAGAGTAGAATAAGGAGGAGTAAATTCTCTCGTGGAAAATAATGTTGAATTACTAGCCCCTGTAGGTAGTGAAGAATCCTTATATGCTGCCATACAAAATGGAGCTAATGCAGTTTATTTAGGTGGAAAGTTATTTAATGCAAGGTACTTTGCCTCTAATTTTGATAATGAAGGATTAAGAGAGGCTATTAATTATGCCCATCTTAGAAATGTGAAAGTATATGTAACCGTCAATACCCTAGTGGATGACGGTGAAATGGATGAATTGTTGGATTATATAAAATTCCTATATGATATTGATGTAGATGCAATTATTGTACAGGACTTGGGTTTTGCCCATATTATTAAAAATCTATTGCCTAAACTAGAACTTCATGGAAGCACTCAGATGACCATAAACAACCTATATGGGGTTGAATTTTTAGAGGGTATGGACTTTTCAAGAGTAGTTCTGGCAAGAGAAACCCCTATAGATGAAATATCCCACATCAGTAAGAAAACGAGTATGGAGCTTGAAGCCTTTATCCATGGAGCCCTATGTGTATCCTATTCCGGACAGTGCCTAATGAGCAGCATGATAGGTGGAAGAAGTGGAAACAGGGGTATGTGTGCTCAGCCTTGTAGAATGAAATACTCCATACTAGACCGAAATGGGAACTTGGTAAAGGACTGGGACAAAGTTCATGCTCTTTCTCCAAAGGATCTAAATACATTAGATCATATAGAAGACCTAATCCAAAATGGGATCCATTCCTTAAAGATAGAAGGAAGAATGAAGAGACCTGAATATGTTGCAACTGTAGTTAATGCATATAGGAAAGTAATCGACAAAGGGATAAATAGCCTTGACTTAGAGGATAAAAAGGATGTAGAGCAGATATTTAATCGAGGATTTACAAAGGGTTTGACTTTTGGAGATTTCGGTAGAAGTTTTATTACTCCTGATAGACCGGATAACAGGGGCTTATTACTAGGCAAAGTAATAAGGGCAGATAAGTATAAGGTATATATAGAGCTTCAAGAGGATATAAATCAAGGGGATGGAATGGAGTTCCTTCTGAAAAGTGGAGAATACAAGGGTATGAAAGTCCCATTTGATGCCAAGAAGGGGTCAACAATCCATTTGGAAAAGCCCGGATATATTGAAGTTGGAACTAATGTATATAGGACTTCCAGCCAAAGGTTATTAAATAAGGCTAAGGATTCCTTTGTAAATAAGGAGATAAAGTATAAAATCGATATGGAGTTCGAGGGCCATATTGCTAGCAAGCCAAGACTTCTTATTAAGTATAAGGATCTACTTGTTGAAAGTATAGGTGACAAGCCTATAGAGAAGAGTCAGAAGGTGGCAATAAGTGAGGAAAAAATAGGTGAGCACCTATCTAAATTAGGTGATACAACTTTTGAGTTAAATAATCTCAAGATAAATCTTGATAAGGATGTTTTTCTACCCTTAAGTTCCATTAATTCCTTAAGACGGGATGCCATAGAAATCCTAAACCAAAAAGTAAGGGATAAGTATAAAAGAAATCCAATTCCAGATGATGATTTTACTAGGGAAAAACCTAAATACTTTAAATTTTCCAATAAGAGTGTTCCAAATAACAGGCTTACAATAATGGTTAAAAACCTTGAACAGTTCAATAAATTGGATTTAAATAAGTTAGATAGGGTATATTTAGGTTTTACCCAGGGCCTTGAGCAACCTGTAAGCAGGATAAAGGAACATGGTAAGGAAGCTTATCTTTGGACTGATAAGATACTCTATAATAAGGACTTAAATGAAATAAAGGATATTATTAAGTCTACTGGGAATTTAGATGGTGTATCCGTTTCTAATTTAGGGTCTCTAAAGTACTTCAAGGATAGGTTGGATTTAGATATTCATGGAGACATAGGTTTAAATGTTTTCAATTCATTTACGGTGGATTATTTAAAAAGTCTTGATTTAAATAGTATGACTTTATCACCGGAATTAAATCTGACTCAAATTGGGAAGATTACCGACAATGTAGGCGGCAACCTTGAAACAATTGTATATGGATACCTTCCTGTTATGGTAATGAAAAATTGCCCTATGGCATTGGTTAAGGGATGCAAAGATGATAAGGAATGTAATACATGTAATTTTGCTACGGGCTATGGCTTAAAGGATAGGATGGGTGTAACCTTTAAAATGGATAGGAGTAAAGGCATTTCTACTATCTATAATTCAGTACCTCTTATGGTATTAGATAGTCTAGAATCCATTAAAAAAGCCGGTGTAGACATGTTCCGATTAGATTTTACTAATGAATTAAGTTATATAGGGGATGTTCAAAGATATTTTTACGACTATCTTAATGGAAATATGGATATTAATGAGGTTAGGGACTTTATGCAAAAATTCAAACAGGAAACCTTTATCACGAATGGTCACTACTTTAGAGGTATCCTATAGTATCGAGGTGAGATATGAACGAGAAGAGTTTAAAGGTATTAGAATATAATAAGATTAGGGACCTTCTTATAGAAAAAGCAGAATCCCAACTTGGGAAGGATTTAGCAAAGACTCTAATTCCTATTAGGGATATTAATCAGATTAAAATCCTTCAGCAGGAAACAGAGGAAGCCCTTTCTTTATTGATTCAAAGAGGAAACCCTCCACTATATGGAATAAATAGTATAGCTATGGAGATTAAAAGGGTGGAAATAGGCGGGACCCTTTCTCCTGGAGCCCTATTGAAGATATCGGATTCCTTAAGGGTATCTAGAAGTTTAAAGAACTATATCAAGGAAACTAAGGAGGATAAGTCCCCTTCTTTTCCCATAATAGAAAATTTAGTTGAATCCTTAAGGGCATTTAAGCATATAGAAGATGAAATAAATAATGCAATAATCAACGAAAATGAAATATCGGATAATGCAAGTCCTAACCTAAGGAGTATAAGAAGGCAAATTACAAGCAAGAATGAAGCTGTAAAGGATAAGCTGAATTCCATTATAAATTCTCAAACCCAAAAGAAATATCTTCAAGACAGCATAGTCACCATGAGAGAAGGCAGGTATGTAATTCCTGTTAAGCAGGAAAACAGAGGAAGTGTACCCGGACTTGTACATGATATGTCTTCAAGTGGGGCTACTGTATTTATAGAACCAATGGCTGTAGTTGAATTAAATAATCAGCTTAGGGAATTGGAGATAAAGGAAAGGGAAGAAATAGAAAGGATTCTAGCAGAGCTTTCTAATCTTGTGGCCACCGAAGCAACATCTATTGCCTATAATGAGAAGGTATTAAAAGAGCTTGATTTCATCTTTGCCAAGGGAAAGCTTGCTCTGGAAATGAAGGCTACAAGACCTATACTGAATGATAAGGGCTATATAAATATAAAAAAGGGAAGGCACCCACTCCTGGGTATAAAGAATGTAGTCCCTATAGATATATATATGGGTAAGGATTTCAACTCCCTAATCATAACAGGGCCAAATACGGGAGGAAAGACAGTTACCTTAAAGACTGTTGGATTGTTTAATCTAATGGCACAATCAGGCCTTCATATACCGGCTGACTATAATTCTGAAATCCCGGTCTTTAATCAAGTATTTGCTGATATCGGTGACGAGCAGAGCATAGAGCAAAGCCTATCTACCTTTTCTTCCCATATGGTAAACATCGTAGATATTCTTAATAATCTAGAGCATAATAGCCTAGTCTTATTTGACGAACTTGGTGCAGGCACTGACCCTACGGAAGGGGCAGCTCTTGCCATGTCCATATTGGATAATCTATTGAGAAGGGATATAAGAACTATTGCTACAACCCATTATAGTCAGTTAAAGCTTTATGCATTGACAACTGAAGGGGTTAGAAATGCATCTGTTGAGTTTGACGTAGAAACCCTAAGTCCTACCTATAAACTCTTAATAGGTGTACCTGGAAAATCAAATGCATTTGAAATATCCAAGAGGCTTGGTCTTCAAGAATATATTATCGATTATGCCAGAGATATGATTTCCAAAGAGAATATCGAATTTGAAGATGTTTTGCAGGCTATGGAAAAGGATAGAAGGCAGTTAGAAGAGGATAAAGCTGAGGCAACAAGGCTAAAGTTTGAAATCGAGAACTTAAAGAAAAGCTTGACTACGGAAAAGGATAAGACAAAGGATATGCGAGAAAAAATCCTTCAAAGGGCAAGAGAAGAGGCCAGGGACCTTTTAAGAAATGCAAAAGTGGATGCAGATTTAATAGTTGGAGAGTTAAGAAGTATTACTGACTCCATTGAGAAAGATAAATTCAAACAACTCCAGGAAGCTAGGGAGATGCTTAAGGAGAGGTTGGATAAGGCGGAAAATTCAGTAACCAAGGATGTATTAAATAAGAAGTCTTCTAAACCACCTAAGAATTTAAAGGTAGGAGATACAGTTGAGGTTTTATCATTAAATCAGGTTGGTAGTGTACTAACGGTTCCTGATGAGAAGGGAAATCTTGAGATTCAAGTTGGAATCATGAAGGTAAATGTTAATGTTTCAACATTAAGAATGGCCGAAAGCAGTGAGAAGGAAAAATCCACCTTTAAGTCTAAGAAGATGGTAAGCAATAAATCAAAAACAATAAAAAATGAAATAGACCTTAGAGGAAGAAATATCGAAGAGGCAATTCTGGAAATAGATAAGTATCTTGATGATTCATATATAGCCGGCTTAAATGAAGTTTATATTATTCATGGGAAGGGAACGGGTGTTTTGAGAGATGGTGTAAAATCATACCTTAGAACTCATAAGCATGTAAAGAATTTTAGAGTCGGAAAATATGGAGAAGGTGGAGATGGGGTCACCGTAGTTGAGATAAAATAACTGGTAGCATAGATATTTAAAAACGGAGGATGAAGCATGATAGATTTTAAAGAACAAGTAATAAAACTGATAAAAAGTCAGGTGGACTCACTAACAGAAGATGAGATAAAATCCTTAATTGAAACTCCACCTTCATACGAAATGGGGGATTTTGCATTCCCTGTTTTTAGACTGGCTAAAAGCTTTAGAAAGGCTCCAAATACCATAGCTGAGGAGTTGGCATCTAAGTTTAGTCAGGATGAGTACTTTGAAAAGGTTGAAAATGCAGGACCATATGTAAACTTCTTTATAGATAAGAAGATGCTTATGAATACAGTGTTAGAAGAGGTGTTGGAGGTCAAGGATGGATTTGGTTCATCCAGTATTGGGAATGGCAAGAAGGTTATAGTCGAATTCTCCTCTCCTAATATTGCAAAGCCCTTTCATATAGGTCATATTAGGACTACTGTAATAGGAAACTCCTTATATAAGATTTATAAGTTTTTAGGATATGAAACAATTGCTATTAACCACCTAGGTGATTATGGAACTCAATTTGGTATGCTTATTTCAGCATTTAAAAAATGGGGAGATCGGGAAGTAATTGAAAGCGACCCTATTAAGGAATTATTAAAACTCTATGTAAGGTTTAACTCTGAGGCAGAGGAAGATGTATCCTTAAGGGATGAGGCTAGATATTGGTTTAAAGAACTTGAGGACGGCAATAAAGATGCAATGGAATTGTGGCAATGGATTAGGGATATAAGCTTAAAAGAGTTTTCAAGGGTTTATGAAATGCTTAACATAAGCTTCGATTCATATGCGGGAGAATCATTTTATTCCGACAAGATGCCGGCTGTTATAGAAGAGATGGAGAAAAAGGGCATACTTAAGGATTCAGAAGGTGCTTCTATAGTCGATTTAGAGCCATATGGAATGCCTCCGGCTTTAATTAAGAAGAGTGATGGTTCTACCCTTTATACCACTAGGGATATTACTGCAGCTATTTATCGTAAGAAACACTATGATTTCTATAAGAACATATATGTAGTAGCTTCACAGCAAAATCTTCATTTCAAAGCTTGGATAAAGGTAATTGAACTCATGGGATATGATTGGGCTAAGGATTGTATCCATGTTCCTTTTGGAATGGTAAGCCTAGAAGATGGAACTCTTTCTACTAGAAAGGGAAGGGTTGTATTCTTAGAGGATGTTCTAAATAAAGCAATAGATAATACAGCTAAGATTATTGAGGAGAGAAATCCAAACCTCCCTAATAAGGAAGAAGTAGCTAAACAAGTAGGAATCGGAGCTATTATTTTCCAAGAGCTATTTAATCAAAGAATAAAGGATTATGTATTTAATTGGGATAGAACATTAAGCTTTGAAGGTGAAACAGGACCTTATTGCCAATATACTCATGCAAGAAGTAACTCCCTTCTAGAAAAAGGGGGCTTCAATCTAGAAGATAAGGCTGATTTTAATCTATTAAATACAGAAGATGAAATAAACGTAGTGAGGCTACTATATAAGTTCCCAGATGTTGTAATAGAAGCTGGAGAAAAGAATGAGCCATATTTAATCACTAGACATATAGTTGAAATTGCTAAAGCCTTCAACAAGTTTTATAACAGCACTCAAATTGTTATTGAGGATGAAGAGCTTAAGAAGGCAAGACTTAGTCTTGTATATGCTACTAAGACAGTTATTAAAAATGGTTTAGGGCTACTTGGTATGGAAGCACCACAAAAGATGTAATTGGTGACCTACCATCGATTTGCAAAATGCGCAAATCGGGTTAGGTCATAAAAAGAAAAGACCCTTTCTAGATGGAAAGGGTCTCTTCTTTTAAGTACTCTAAAAATTCTTCTTCGCTGATTTCAGCTAATGAGCTCAGTTCTTGAAGTATATTATTTCTAAGTTGGATAAATTCATTTATCTTGGTGTTCTTGCCGGTATACTCTAAAGCCTCTATAATAAGGTACATATCATCCTTGGACATTTCCTGTATAGATATTTTATCAAAGTCGCGCATTTTGTTACCCCTTTCTTCTGTTCTAAAGTCTATTCTATATCTTTTACTTTTAAGATTCAATACAAATCTAGGCAAATATATTTGGAGTTTTGGACCATATGGGGTAAAATTAAGGTATTAATGAAAAGAGGTGCAATATGAAGGTATTATTAACTACATTAAATTCGAAGTTTATTCATTCAAATCTAGCCATCAGATACTTAAGGGAATTTGCTAAGGATCTTGCAAATATTGAGATTATGGAGTTCACCATAAATCAACCTTTGGAACAAATTCTCTCGGCAATATATAAAAGTAATCCTGATTTAGTCGGGTTTTCAACTTACATTTGGAACATCAACCAGACTTTAGAGATTGCTGAAGCCTTGAAGATTATAAAACCTGAAATCAAAATAATGCTTGGAGGACCGGAAGTTTCTTTTGATGGATTTCAGCTATTAGAAAAACATAAGTTCATAGACTATATAATATACGGTGAAGGGGAAGAGACCTTCAGAGAAATGCTTCAATCAGTTGATTTATGTGATGTTAATGGTCTTATCTTTAGAAAGGAAGGAGAATCTATAATAAATCCTCCAAGAGAGCAGATTAAAAACTTGGATATTATCCCATCCCCTTATGAAAACATTGGAGATGAATTTAAAAACAGGATTGTATATTATGAAACTTCTAGAGGCTGTCCGTTTAATTGTGAATTTTGTCTTTCCTCAACCATAAAGGGGGTTAGGTTTTTCTCCTTAGATAGAGTGAAAAGGGATATTAAAACTCTGGTTGAATCCGGTGTAAGTCAAATAAAGTTTGTAGATAGAACTTTTAATGCGAATAAAAGCTACTCTAGGGAGATAATGGACTTTATAATGGACCTGGATCCTAAAAATATGAACTTCCACTTTGAAGTAACAGCTCATTTAATAGATGAAGATACACTTGAATATTTAAAAATCCCAAAAGAAGGCTTGTTCCAATTTGAAATTGGTGTTCAATCCACTAATCCTCAAACTATTAATAGTATAGGTAGGGTTACGGATTTTGAGAAGCTAAAATATGTTACATCTAATATCAAGGGGAATAGAAATATACACCAACACCTAGATTTGATAGCAGGTCTTCCTTATGAAGACTATAGTAGCTTTGCCAACTCCTTTAATGACGTTTATGAAATTAGGCCAGAAAAGCTTCAGTTGGGCTTTTTAAAACTGCTTAAAGGTTCTGGACTTCGAATTGACGAGAAAAAGTATGGCTATAAATACTTAGATAAACCTCCCTATGAGATCCTTCAGAATAAATATCTGGATTATGGAGATATCTTAAAATTAAAGGATGTTGAAAATCTAGTAGAGAAGTATTACAATGAAGGATACTTTCTTCACTCTTTAGAATTTATAATAAGAAACTTCTTCAAGACCCCCTTCCGCTTTTATGAGGATTTTGCATCATATTGGGAAGAACAAGGGTTAAATGAACTTTCTCATAGCAGAAACAGCCTCTATCAAATATTATTTGATTATTATATCCATAGGCAGTTTAGTTTAGAAGATTATTTTATGGAAATAATAAAACTTGATTATATATCCAATAATAGAAAAGTAACCTTGCCAAGTGGAGTAGATAGGAGTAATGAGAATTTAAGCAGTATAGAACTTCATAATCTATTAAAGGATGGAGAACTTCTACATGAACACCTTTTTGACTATAAAGAATTACCAACTAAGAAGCTCATAAACAAGGTGATAATAGAAGCCTTTTCTAAGGATGTTTTAAGAATTATAAAGAATGACTACCGGGTAAAGGATGCAGATAGATATATATATATTCTATTTGAATATAAGGACATGGTAATTAACAGGTTCAAAATAGTAGATATAACTAATTTCGTAGCAAAGGAGAGAAGTCATGGATTTAATGAAGGACTTTAAGTACGTAACAGACCATTCAATTAAGAAAACAGCCGAAAGCCTTAAGAAGAATTTTTTGATTGTTTTTACTGGAGTAGTCTATGGCATAATGACTTTAGTGGCAGGATTGCTTCTGTCCACTTTGTTTAGAGGGCCATTAAGTATAATAAGTGGATTTATTACTTATTTTATTCAAAGTGCAATTATCTCAAACTATTTATATTTATTGTACAATATAATAAACTATAATAGATTTAACCTTAATGATTTTAAAGAAGGTTTTACGGCATTTCTGTGGAAGATATATGGAGTCTTTTTTATCATATATATTGGTCGACTTTTACTTTCTACCTTAGGCATATTAGGGTCAGCAGCAGCACTACTAAACTCAGTAATACTATTAATAGGTTTAATCGTATTTAATGCTCTTCCTGAGTCAATATATTTAAAGAGCTATAGTCCATCTGATACCTTAGTATATGCTTTAGAGTTTATGAAGGAAAATTGGTTTAATTGGATAATTCCAAATCTTATATTTTTAGGCATTATCTATCTCACAACAGGTAGAGTTCTAACAGGGATAGTCAATACAAGTATTGGATTTACATTTGGTCTATCTCCCAGAGATATTATATTATACCTGATTGGGCAAGTTGTTTTTTCATTTATGATGATATATAGAGGACATCTGTATAAGATTTTGAGTACTTCTACTAGAAGAAAAAGAATGTTTTTGAATAAGTTTTAGGGGTGTTAAGGTGAACAAAGCTGAAGGATTATTTAAAAGAAAAACAAAGGAGTTAACCTTTATAGAATTAAAGGTGGATACAGAGTTAAATATTAATGGGTATATTTTAGAAGGAGGAATTTCTCTTCCTGTAATAACCGATAAGCTTATGAATGAATTACAATATGAGGATTTAAGTGAAGAGATCCGTCTTGGAAGTGTAATAGAGGGGATTTTATTCTTACTAGGTACTGACCCTGATTTTCCTCATATGGACAAGTATATGGACATCCTATATGCATATGATAAGGACATATTTAAGTTATGCTTTTATAAGGGCATCAAAGCCTTTGAATCAAATGACTTAGAGAATGCAGGGGTGTTTTTTAGGGCTTGTATTGCTTTAGATAATAAAAATTTGGACTCTAGGCTTAACTATTCTTTAGTTCTTGAGAGTATGGGAAAAAGTAAAATTGAAGATGGAAAGGTCGATGAAGGAGAAGAACTCCTTCAAATCTCAACAAACGAGTTAGAAACTATTGTAGATATGGACGAGACTTATTCTTTGGCCTATTATAAATTGGGATACCATTATCTCTATCAAGGACAATTCTTAAAAACCCAGATAACTTGGAACAAGTTCTTGACCCTTGATAAGGATGAAAGTAGACTCCAAGAAATAAGAGAGCAGATAGATATTATAGATGATGATGCAAAGATGGAAGTAGGCCTTAGTTATTACTCTTATAACGATTTTGCTAAAGCCTTAGATTCCTTTCTCAAACTAATGCCAAAGCATGAGAAAAATTGGAATATAAATCATCTAGTGGGTCTATGCTACAAGGGGTTAGAAGAATATGAACTAGCAACGTATTATTTGAATAGGGCTATAGAATTGAATAGTGAAGAGTCTGATTTATATAATGATTTAGGTATAATATATTTTGTTCAAGGAATGATAATAGAGGCAATAAAAGTATTTACAGATGGTATAGAAGAAACAGAAGCTGATTATAAGATATACTTTAATCGTGGCTTAGGTTATGTTCAACTAGGGGAGTATAAACTTGCCTTAAGAGATATCAACACGGCATATGAATTGAACCCATATGATGAAAATGTGGCTATTCAGAAGGATGAGATAGAGAGTTATCTAGCAACCCTTTAGCAATCAACTTAAAATCGACTGAGAAAAATCAAATAATCTGTTGACAAATGTCTATTAAGGTGTTATTATATTAAAAGTCGACTGCGACATTTAAGGAAAAGCTCGAATAAAGAACTTTAAGAAACTTAAAAAACATGTTGACAAGAAAACAAAAAGAGAGTAATATAGTAAAAGTTGACCGCCGCAAGGTGGAAAACACACAGTAAAAACTTTCTTGAAAAAGTAGTTGACACAAGCGTAAGGCTGTGGTATACTAAAAAAGTTCCTCTTGAGAGAGTGACTCGAAAGAGAGAGCAAGAACCTAGA
>CAZIMA010000027.1:0-15056 GCA_964540195.1 uncultured Tissierella sp. | reverse complement strand
AAGAATATAAAACAGTTAGTGAAGTAGTTGGCCCATTGATGGTAGTTGAAGGAGTTGAAGGGGTCAAGTACGAAGAATTAGTTGAGATAGAGATACAAACAGGTGAAAAACGTAGGGGAAGAGTACTTGAGGTAAATGGAGATAAAGCTATGATACAGCTTTTCGAAGGTTCCTCTGGAATCAACCTTAAAAACACAAGTGTAAGATTTTTAGGAAGACCTCTTGAACTAGGTGTATCACCTGATATGATTGGGAGAATATTCGATGGACTAGGACGTCCAAAGGATAATGGTCCAAAGATTATTGCTGAGAAGAAGATAGACGTAAACGGCGTGCCTATGAACCCGGTTTCAAGAGACTATCCGGATGAGTTTATTCAGACAGGAATTTCTTGTATCGATGGACTTAATACATTGGTTAGGGGACAAAAGCTTCCTATATTCTCAGGTTCAGGACTTCCACATAACCAAGTAGCGGCCCAAATCGCAAGACAAGCAAATGTACTTGGTTCAGATGAAAAGTTTGCAGTAGTATTCGCAGCTATGGGTATCACCTTTGAAGAGGCTGAATTCTTCATTGATGACTTTACTAAAACAGGGGCAATTGATAGAGCAGTGCTTTTCATGAATCTTGCAGATGACCCTGCAATCGAAAGAATTGCAACACCTCGTATGGCATTAACTTGTGCAGAATATTTAGCATTCGAAAAAGACATGCACGTATTAGTAATCCTTACAGATATGACTAACTATGCAGAGGCTCTTAGAGAAACTTCAGCTGCAAGAAAGGAAGTACCTGGAAGACGTGGATATCCTGGATACCTATATACTGACCTTGCTAGTATTTATGAAAGAGCTGGTAGAGTAAGAGGAAGAAAGGGTTCAATCACTCAGATTCCAATTCTTACAATGCCTGAAGATGATATAACTCACCCAATTCCCGACTTAACTGGGTATATTACTGAGGGACAGATCATCCTTGCAAGAAATCTTTATAAGAGAGGACTTGAGCCACCTATAAATGCTGTGCCTTCTCTTTCCAGACTTAAGGATAAGGGTATCGGTAAAGGCAAGACTAGAGAAGATCATGCAGATACCATGAACCAAATCTATGCTGCTTATACAGCAGGTATTGAAGCTAGGGAACTTGCTACAATCCTGGGAGAGTCAGCTCTTTCCGATGCAGACGTTGCATTTGCTAAGTTCGCAGAAGCATTTGACACTAGATATGTAAACCAAGGTTATGCAAATAATAGAAGTATTATTGATACTTTAGATTTAGGTTGGGAGCTGTTAAAAATAGTTCCTAGAAGTGAGCTTAAGAGAATTAGAGATGAATATCTTGATAAGTATCTACCATTGGATGACAAAGGGGCTGAGTAGATGGCTAAGCTAAATATTAATCCAACTCGTATGGAGCTTAGCAACCTTAAGAGAAGATTGAAGACTTCTACTAGGGGGCACAAGCTCTTAAAGGATAAGCAAGATGAGCTAATGAGAAGATTCATCGAGTTGATTAGAAGGAATAAGGCACTAAGAATGGAAGTAGAAAAAGAACTTGATGCTTCCTTCAAAGAGTTTTTATTAGCTAGCTCTGTAATGAGCCCTGAAATGCTGGAACAAGCTGTTTCTGTTGCAAAGGAAACCATTACAGTAGATATTAAAAAGAAAAACGTAATGAGCGTTAACGTTCCTGTAATGAACTTTATTAGAAAACTTGAAGGCGATGAAGGAAGCATATATCCATATGGATTTGCTCAAACATCATCTGAGTTAGATGACGCTATATCAAAGCTATATGGCATAATGCCAAAGCTATTGGAGCTTGCTGAGGTTGAAAAATCATGCCAGCTAATGGCGGATGAAATCGAAAAGACCAGAAGAAGGGTAAATGCTCTTGAATATAGAACAATACCTGATCTTGAGGATACAATTAGGTTCATTAGAATGAAGCTTGATGAAAGTGAAAGAAGTACTATAACAAGACTGATGAAGGTTAAGGATATAATCAACAAAGAAGCATAAAAAATAACCAAAGGGAACCGTCCCCTTTGGTTATTCTTTTATGCTTAATTATTTGGTGGGCGATATTGGGCTCGAACCAACGACCCCCACGTTGTCGACGTGGTGCTCTCCCAACTGAGCTAACCGCCCATACATTTAAATAATAACACAGTTGTTATTTAAATGCAATTCAAATAAATGGTTTACATTTCCATCATTAAACATTAAACTAGTCTTAAGAATAAATTTAATCAAAGGGGCGATTAAATGTTGAAGTTTATTGAACCTATCTTACATATTTTATACCTTATTCCCATACTAATAATGGGAGGCTATTTACTTGGTAATTCTGGAGGAAATAAGATATATAAAGCCTTTGGTTCCTTTGCCCTAACCCTTGCTTTGGCAGATGGGATATACTTGCTCCCTAGAATGTATGGGGTCCTAACTACAGGGATTAAAGACAATCTTCATATAATAGGATGGGGGAGGATGGGAAACTCCATTATAATAACTATTCTATTTCTTATTATCTACGATATATATAATCTAAGATATTCTAAAGCTAAAAACGACAAATTAAATAAGACCCTCTTTGGGCTGGCTCTTGTAAGGATCCTAATATCTTTGTTGCCTGGGAATAGGTGGTTTGAATTAGAACCGTCATCCCTATTTGCATTATTAAGATTTATTCCCCTTGCTATTACAGGAATTTTATTAATTATAGCTATCTTCTACCATAGTAAGAAATACAAGGATAGAAATTTTAAAATCCTCCTAATAGGATTGTCCCTAGCCCTGGTTTTCTTAGAGCCCAGAATGTACAATATAGGAGAAAAGTCAGTAGTAATACAAACTGTTTTTAGAAGCATTGGGCTTATAGCTATTGCAATCATTGGCTATAAGGAACTTAGGGATATAAATATATTGAGTAGGTATTAGAGACAAGGGAAATTCACTTAATACCGGATTAATTTTTTCAGGTTTGGAAATGATGGTAACAACAATAAATCGTAATAAAGGAGTTGAAAGCTTGAATAACATAACGCAATCATTTATATTAACCTTACTAGTGGGGTTGACCATGGGACTTGGAAGCTTGTTTTCCTTTTTTGTTTCCGGAAAATATAAAAATCTTTTAGCCCTTTCCCTAAGCTTTTCTGCCGGTATCATGATATATGTTTCCTTTATGGAAATACTTCCTGAAGGAATTCACCTTATAGAAGACTATATGGGGCATGGGTATAACTGGCTTGGCTTGATTTGGTTTTTCTTTGGAATGTTTTTAACAGCAGTATTCGAAAAAGTCGTACATTTTTTTGCCGGTGGATTTCATGTTCATAATCACCATCACGACCATCATCACCATAGCCACGATCATGGGGACAGTCACCTAACCAAGCTAGGGCTTATGTCGGCTTTGGCTATTGCAATGCATAATATACCAGAAGGGCTGGCCTTGTTTACTACTGGCCTAAATGACATAGCTCTTGCCTATCCGGTGGCTGTGGCCATTATAATCCACAATATACCACTGGCAGTGGCCATATCTGTCCCCCTAGTCTATTCAACAGGAAGTAGGAAAAAGGCCTTTATCTATACTACACTTGTGGGGCTAATGCAGCCTATAGGGGCCGTAATAGGATATGTGCTTTTATCAAGCTTCCTTAACGACATGGTATTTGGGATTCTATTAAGTGTAGTAGCAGGGATTATGATATTTGTTTCCCTGGATGAGTTGCTGCCGGCTGCCCAACAGGATGTGGACCATCACATTTCGGTTTACGGAGCTATAGCAGGAATGATAGTAATGGCTACAGCATTAAGTTTTTTCGGACACTCCCATTAATAAATTGGGAGTGTTTTTTTCATGGCCTAACCCAAAGTTCTAGACCAATGTTAAATATCATAAATATAGACAGATATATGGTTTAAATATTTCATGGGGATAGATTCTTAGAGGTATAAATTATGTAGGAGGTGTAATAATGGATTTATCAGTAGGCACATTGATGGCGTTTTTAATAGGGCTTATATTACTATATTTTATCGGCATGCTATTAGTTATACCTATAAAGCTTATAATCAAACTTATAATTAATGGAATTATTGGAGGAGTGGTTTTACTTTTATTTAACTTAATAGGTGGAGTTTTTGGAGCTTTTATTCCCATTAACCCCCTAAGTGCCATAATCGTTGGTGTGCTTGGGGTTCCCGGGGTTATACTCTTGCTTATCTTGCAAGTTATACTATAGGAACAATTGCGTGAATTTGCATAAAATTCAGAAATGTGATATGGTATACTTAATACAGAAAAGGTAGGTGTATCCAAATATGAGCAACTATAAGATGAAGGTAGAATTAAGACAAGGAATAGGAACAAATAAAGTAAGGAAATTAAGGAATGACAATATATTACCTGGGGTTATATATAGTAGAGGCCAGGAGACAAAGGTTATAGAAGTCAGCAGTTCCGAGTTTTTGAAGGTATTTAAGGATGCTGGTTCATCTTCTATAATCTATTTGGAATTAGATGGAGAGAATATACCTGTAATAGCAAAGAACCTGCAGAGACATCCTGTTTCTGGCGCAATTACACATATAGATTTCCAAAGATTGAAGATGGATGAGAAGATTAAAATGAGTATTCCAATAGTATTATTAAACAGGGATAGCATTAAACTTCAGCCATCACTTCTAATGCAATTATTAGACCAAGTGGAAATTGAGTGTCTTCCGTCCTATATTCCTAAGACGGCAGATATCGATGTTGAAGAGATGGACTTTACAAGTCCAAAATTTGTAAGGGACACTGATATAGCGTCTATGGAGGGAATAACCATATTAACCGATTTAGATGAACCGGTATGTTCATTAGCCCAACCATCTACAGGTGGTGGAGCAGGTGATGATGGAGAAGGTGGAGATTCTGAAGTAGGATCTGAGGGAGAAGAAACAGCTTAGAATAAAATTATAAATTATAGGGTAATAATAAGGGACGGATTGATTCTGTCCCTTATTTTTTCACAAATAGAATCAAATTTTGTTTGCTAGTAGAAAGACCACCTCTATCCAAGTTTAAAAAGGAGTTGAAAAGTATATGGGTAAAATTCTTGGAGGATACCTCTTCCCCCATCCCCCTATAATAATAGAAGATATTGGTCAAGGTGAAGAGAAAAAGGCTCTAAATACCATAAAGGGTGTTAAGGCCCTTGCTAAAGATATAGGAGATAAGTCTCCTGATACCATTATAATAATAACACCACATGGTCCCTTGTTTTCAGATGCTATATCCATCTCAATGGAGGATGAACTAAAAGGAGACTTTGGAAGATTTGGATATTGGGATATAAAATTTGAGTACAAGAATAATAAAAAATTAGCCTATAATATCATTAAAAATTCCTTAAAAGAAAATATTAATATGGCTCAAGTCAATAAGGAATTTGCAAGAGAGTATAATATAGATTTGGACCTGGACCATGGAACCTTAGTACCTTTATACTTTGTGGATAAAGAACTAGGGGATTTTAAAATTATCCACATAACCTATGGCCTCCTATCCCCCAAGGACTTATATATATTCGGAAGGGGAATCCAGAAAGCTGTTGAAGAAAGCAATGAAGAAGTAGTAATAATAGCCAGTGGAGACCTATCTCATAAGCTATCGGATTCGGGTCCTTATTCCTATTCCCAATATGGACCGGAATTTGATAAGAGGATTATGGAAATTCTTAAGACAGGAGATATGGAGAGCTTAATGACCATGGATTTGGAATTGAGTGAAAGGGCCGGAGAATGTGGGCTTAGGTCTCTTATGATAATGTCAGGTTGTCTTGATAAGAAGGAATTAAGGTCTGAAGTCTTTTCCTACGAGGGTCCCTTTGGCGTAGGTTATGGTACTGCCAAGCTTGAAGTCATAGGAGAAAGCCAAGAGGATATCCTTAGTAAGGTCCATTGTCAGGAGGAAAGTAGGATTAAAGACATTAGGGAAAACGAGGATGAGTATGTAAAACTTGCCCGAATGAGCCTGGAGTATTATGTAAGAACAGGAGAATATCTAGAACTACCTAAGGGTTTAAGTAAGGAACTTTTAGAGAATAGGCGTCCTGTCTTTGTGACAATAAAGAAGAATGGAATGCTGAGGGGATGTATTGGGTCTACTGAGCCTAGGGAAAAGAATATAGGAAGGGAAATTATTAAGTATGCAGTAAATGCAGGAACTAAAGATCCAAGGTTTGATAGGGTGGATCCAACTGAGTTAAATAAACTTGAATATTCTGTAGATGTACTATTTGCACCTGAGCCTATAAATTCCATGAATCAGTTAGATGTAGAAAGGTATGGGGTAATAGTAAGTAAAGGATATAAAACAGGCCTGCTGTTACCCAATATCGAAGGGGTTGACTCCGTAGAAGACCAGGTGGAAATAGCCTTAAGGAAAGCCGGAATTATGGAATATGAAGATTATGAAATGGAAAGATTTGAGGTAATTAGGCACCATTAAGAGGTGAGAAAAGTGATAGAAGCAAGATTCTATAAGAAATTAGAAAATGAAGAAGTCCATTGTATCCTTTGTCCCCACTATTGTATAATTAAAGCCGGAGATTATGGACGTTGTGGAGGAAGGAGGAATAAAGGGGGAGTATTATATTCTGTGAACTATGGTCGATTAACTTCCTATGGCTTTGATTCCATTGAAAAGAAACCCCTATATCACTTCTATCCCGGAAGAAATATATTTTCCCTTGGAACCTTTGGATGCAATTTGGATTGTGATTTCTGTCAGAATTGGGAGATTGTTGAGACCAAATCCCTATATATGGAGATAGGCAATCAAGATATATTGGCTCTTGCCCAGGTAGAGGATTCCATTGGCATGGCCTATACCTACAATGAGCCGACTATATCATATGAGTTTGTCTATGATATGGCAACTTTAGCTAGAAGTAAGGGTTTGAAAAATGTACTGGTAACTAATGGATATATCAATCAAAAACCTTTGATAGACCTATTGCCCTTAATAGATGCAATGAATATCGACTTAAAATCCTTTGATGATCAATTTTACAGAAGTATATGTAAGGGAAGACTCCAGCCCGTCCTTGATACTATTGCTATGGCTTCAAAACATACCCATGTAGAAGTTACTTCTTTAATAATTGATGGGGAGAATAGCTCTCTAGATAATATTGACAAGCTTTCCGCTAAAATATCGGAAATAGACAAGACCATACCCTTACATATAAGTAGGTATTTTCCTAATAGGAGGATGAATTTGCCCCCTACTAAGGTGGAAACCCTAATTGAAGCGAGGAATGTGGCTAAGAACCACCTTGACTATGTTTATATAGGAAATATTTGGGGTGTGGACAACGACACTCTTTGTCCTAGATGTAAGGCCATTATAGTAGAACGGAAGAACAAGATTGCAATAAACAATTATGAAGGAGGCCATTGTACTAAGTGCAATGAAAGAATCCCCCTTAAATTTTAGTTTGGAAAAAATTACAATTAAATTCATATAGCCAGGCACTTTATTTCTTTTAATGAATAAAATTATAACGAGATATCAATAATGGTATAGAGGCTAGCAATATTAAAAATAAATCCTGGCTGAGGTGATAATATGTACTGTAAGATATGTGGTGCAAATAAGAAGGGGTATAGAGTATTCGGTATATATATGTGCAGAGAATGTATGAGTGAGTTGGTTTTTTCATCTGTAAGTGATGAAAAATACGATTCCTACATAAATATAATCAGAATACTATTAGGTTATTATATAGGAGGATGATAGATCAAAGATGAAGACACCCGTATTTGAAGCATTAAAGAAACTTAAGGAAGAAAACAGCATATCCTTCCATATGCCCGGTCATAAGGGCAGAACTGCATTGGTCAATTGGAGCGAGTATATCCCATATTTTGATACAACCGAGCTTGATGGACTGGACAACCTTTTGGAGCCCAGAGGGATAATCCAAGAATCTCAGGACTATGCTGCAAAAGTATTCGGGGCAAAGGCAACCTATTATGGAGTAAATGGTTCTACCGGAAGTAATTATATAGCCTTGGCAGCTATAACTAAGCCCGGGGATAAAGTGTTAATTCAAAGAAACTGTCACAAGTCCATTCACAATGGCATGATTATAAATAGGTTAAAACCCATATATCTCTATCCAAATTATAATGAAAATTACAACCTTTTAACAGGATTAGACCCGGATGAAATCAACATCATACTAAGCCAAGATCCGGATATTAAAGCGGTAGTTTTAACATATCCTAATTATTATGGGGTTTGTTATGACTTAAAGGCTGTTGCGGATATTGTTCATAAGCACAACAAAATTTTGATGGTAGACGAGGCTCATGGCCCTCATATGGGCTTTTCTGATAAACTTCCAATGTCAGCCCTTCAAGCAGGAGCAGATATAGTAATTCATAGTACCCATAAAACTCTTCCGAGCTTTACCCAAACATCCCTTTTGCATGTGAATTCAGACAGGGTAGATTTAAACAAGCTAAGGGATAGGTATCAATTATATACATCTACAAGTCCTTCCTATCTATTTACCTTGTCCAACGAGGCAGCATGTGCATATATAGATAGTGAAGAAGGTAGGAGAAAACTTGATTGGAATATAGAAAAGTGTAAAGAAGTAATAGGAAGACTTAATAAAATAGATAGGGTGGAAGTATTTACGGGAGACCCTGAAGATAAGACCATAGAGGCCATTGATATAACCAAAATCCTTATAAGTATAGATGGGCTAAGTGGCTCTGGGATTGAGAAGAGACTAATGTCCGAATATAATATTAGACTGGAGATGGCTGATTATTACTATGCCTTGATTTTCTGTACCCTTATGAATGAGGAGGAGGATTATGAAAGGCTTGTAGCAGCAGTAGAGGATTTGGCTAAAAAGGCAGACCGCCAGCAAATTGACTATGTAAATGTTAAGATGCCCCAACCTAAAATAGTAATCAGCCCTTCCCAAGCTTATTATGGAAAGAAGGAACAAGTTCAACTGAAGGATGCTATTGGAAGGATTTCAGCAGCCCCAATTATTCCTTATCCACCTGGAATTCCACTTATTGCGCCGGGTGAGGAAATAACTAAGGATATTTATGAGCACATACTCTTCTTGATGGAGAATGGGCTGGAAATAGTGGGATTAATGGGATATAATAAAGACAATATAGTAGTAGTAGAGAGATAGGAGTTGTTGAAATGCCGGGAGTATTTATTACCTTGGAGGGGCCGGATGGATCTGGGAAGTCAACCTTTACAAATAAAATAAGTGAATACATGAAAAACAAAGACATAAACTTTATAGTAACCAGAGAACCGGGTGGAACTCCAATCGGAGAAAAAATTCGAAACATTATTTTAGATAATGACAATATTAATATGGGGGCAGAGACTGAGGCCTTACTCTATGCAGCAGCTCGTAGCCAACATGTTCATGAAAAGATTATTCCGGCACTTAAAGAGGGTAAAATAGTAATAAGCGATAGGTTTTTATTATCCAGCCTTGCCTACCAGGGGGTAGGAAGGGGCTTGGGTATAGAAAATGTTAAGATGATAAATGACTTTGGTCTAAGGGGTATATACCCTGACTTGATCCTCTTCTTCCACGTAGACCCAGAAGTTACCCTGGAGAGAAAGACTACAAATGGTGGAGATAGACTGGAGCAAGAGGGTAACGATTTTCATAAAAGGGTATATAAGGGATATATAGAACTTTTAGAAAAATACCCCAAGAATATATGTATAATCGATGCAAGTAAAAGCGTTGAGGAGGTATTTGACCAGGCCCTATCAGAAATTGAAAAACTGATTAAAGGAGGAAAAAGTTTATGAAACTTATTGTGGCAATAGTACAAGACCAGGATTCATCTCACTTAATAGAAGATTTAACAGATAATGACTATAGAGTTACTAAGCTGGCATCTACCGGCGGCTTCCTAAAGGCTGGGAATACTACGCTCTTAATTGGTGTTGAAGACTCCCAGGTTGAGGATGTAATCAAGCTTATAGATGCTAATTGCAAAACAAGGGAAATTACCACCTCCTTATTAACGGTTACAATGCCTGGAGACACTTATATTCCTTATCCTTTAGATGTAAAAGTAGGAGGGGCAACAGTATTTGTTTTAGATGTTGAAAAGCATGTTAGGATTTAGAGGGGGGATTGTATGAAATTAGCCCTAGCCATAATACAGGATGAATTTATTAGCAAGCTTATTAAGGCTTTAATGGCTGAAAAAATTAGGGCCACAAAATTAGCATCCACTGGGGGCTTCTTAAAGGGTGGAAGTACCACCCTATTAATAGGGATAGAAGAAGACCGGATTGATTACCTTATAGATCTTATTAGAAATGCATGTAAAAGTACAAAAGTAAATGATGGAAAAAAGGAAGTAACACTTGGTGGAGCCAATATATTTATATTGGACATAGACCAATATGCAAGAGTTTAAAGCGGAGGATATGATGGATTTCAATAATGTCATAGGTCACGAAAGGGCTATAGAAACCCTTAAGAGAGCCATAAGAAATAAAAGCGTGAGTCATAGCTATCTTTTTGAAGGCGAAGAAGGCTTGGGTAAAAAAAAGGTAGCACTTATATTTGCAAAGACCCTCCTCTGTAAGGAAGGAGGAGAGGAGCCGTGTAACAAATGCACATCGTGCATAAAATTTGATGGGGATAATCATCCTGACCTATTAGTAGTGGGCCCGGAAAAGGGACTTATTAAAAAGGGTGAAATTGAGGAGCTCATCAAAAGTGTTGCAACGGCTCCTTTTGAATCCAAGAGAAAGATATTTATAATAGATGATAGCCATAAGATGAGTTTGGAAGCTAAAAATGCCCTGTTAAAAACCTTGGAAGAGCCACCGGAATACATAAATATAATTTTAATTTCTTCAAGTATAAACAATTTACTGGCAACTATCCTATCCAGAATGCAAAGCATTAAATTCTTTCCGGTTGAATCCCATAAAATATCGGACCTCTTATTGACATCTTATGGGAAATCAAAGGAGGAAGCTGGCTTTATTGCTGATTTTACAAAGGGCTCAGTGGGCAAGTCCATAGAGCTTGCAACCACCGATGATTTTTTTCTAAAGAGGGAAGAAGTTATTAAGCTTATCGACAATCTAATTCGAGGAGATGGAACGAAAGCCATAAGCTCTATGAATTTTTTTAATGACAACAAGGATGATATAAACCAGGTACTGGATATTTTTCTATATTATTTTAGGGACTTATTAATATTTAAGGAATTGGGAGAAAATCGGCTTCTTATTAATAAGGACAAGACTGCTTATATGTCGAAACAATCTTTTATAGAAATTGGAAGAATTAATGATATAATAGAGAAGATACAAGAGACAAAAGATAATATTAGTAGGAATATTAACTATCAGTTATCCATAGAGACTATGCTTTTATATATACAGGAGGAATTTTGATGGTAACAGTAGTAGGTGTGCGATTTAAAAAGGCGGGCAAGATCTATTATTTCGACCCCGATACAATAGAGGTGGCTTTTAATGATTTTGTTGTAGTTGAAACAGCAAGGGGCATTGAATTTGGCCATGTAGTAATAGGACCAAAGGAAATTAGTCAGGATGATATAGTATCTCCCCTGAAGAAAGTAATTAGAATTGCTCTGGATGAGGACTTTGATACACATAGGGACAACAAGCAGAAGGCAAAGGAAGCCATAGAAATCTGTCAAGCCAAGGTGGATGAACATGGGCTTAAGATGAAACTTGTAGATGTGGAGTATACCTTTGATAACAACAAGGTAATCTTCTACTTTACTGCAGACGGTAGGGTGGATTTTAGAGATTTAGTTAAGGACCTGGCCGCAATTTTCAAGACTAGAATCGAATTGAGGCAGATAGGAGTAAGGGATCAAGCCAAAATGGTAGGTGGAATTGGACCCTGTGGCAAGTTGGTATGCTGCACCCAGTTCTTGGGGGAATTTGCACCTGTATCTATAAAGATGGCTAAGGAGCAGAGCCTTTCATTAAATCCAACAAAGATATCGGGTTTATGCGGAAGATTGATGTGTTGCTTAAAGTATGAACATGAGACATATGAAGAACTTTTACACAAAATACCTCCAACGGGAAGCATTGTAATAACACCACTTGGGAAAGGTACAATTATAGATTCCTATACCCTGCTTGAAAGGGTAAAGGTGAAGGTTAGGTTAAAGGATGGAACTGAAGATATACTCCAATACCAAGTAGGGGATATTCAGGTAACGGGAGATATCGATCCCTCTTATGTAAAGGTGGGGGATGAAGACCACTCTATAGGTGAAGTTATTCATCTTGAAGACTAGGGACTTAATTTTAAATAAGTACTTTAAATATTGGTCCATATCTGATAAAATTATGTCGTAGGATTATTACCGGGAGGTGAAATAAATGGCTTATATTATAAATGATGACTGCATCGCTTGTGGAGCATGTCAACCAGAATGTCCAACTGATTGTATATCAGAAGGTGATATCTATGTAATTGATCCGGAAAAATGTATCGATTGTGGCGCATGTGCTAACGTATGTCCAACAGATGCACCTCAACCAGAATAAAAAATATTTAGATTCAAAAAAGTGATGAAATTGCATATAATTTCATCCGATAATTTATTACTTATAAAAAAGACCCAATGGGTCTTTTTTTAAAATATAAAAGAGGTAGTTATGATTTTACTTGATGAAGAAAGAATAGATATAGTTCCGGGTACGGATTATAAAATAATACAGAATAAAAAACGCTTTTCCTACGGTACGGATGCCATATTTTTATCCCATTTTGCTAAGCCCAAGGGTACAGTAGTGGACCTTGGAACGGGTACAGGTATTATACCTTTAAGGTTGATTTATAAAAGAAAGGTCCAAATGATTTATGGGATAGAAATCCAGGAAGAGGTTGCCAAACTCGCTACTAAAAGTGTAGAATTAAACGGCTTGGAAGATAAAATTAAGATCTTGCATATGGATTTAAATAAATTGCCTGAGATATTCGACAAGAGTAGTGTTGATGTGATTACTACAAATCCCCCATATATGAGGGAAGGCGGGGCCCTTATAAATCCTGATGAGAACTTTGCCATATCCCGTCACGAGATACATTGTAATCTAGAGGATATATTGAGAACAGCCCATTACCTCCTAAAGCCCCAGGGAAAATTCTATATGGTTCATCGTCCTGATAGGCTAGTGGATATTCTATGTACAATGAGGGAATATAGGATAGAGCCTAAATACATACGTTTTGTCCAACCCAAGCTAGATAAAAAGCCAAATTTATTATTAATAGAGGGCTTAAAGGGTGGCAGGCCGGATTTAAAATTCCATGAACCCCTTATAGTATATAAGGATGATGGAACCTATACGGATGAGATATATGAAATCTATGGAATGGAGAAAGAAGAAGTAAGAGGTAAGAAGTAAGAGGGAAGAGGTGTTTGAAATGCAATTTGGTATATTATATATTTGCCCCACTCCTATAGGGAACCTTGAGGATATTACCCTTAGGACCCTTAGAATATTAGAAGAAGTAGATTTAATTGCCTGTGAGGATACTAGGCACAGTCTAAGGTTGCTCAACCACTATGAAATCAAGAAGCCCTTAACCGCCTACCATGAGCATAATATAAAACAAAAAGGGCCAGACCTAATTCAAAGCCTGAAGGATGGAAAAAGTATTGCCCTAATATCCGATGCCGGTATGCCAGGTATATCCGACCCTGGTCAGGATATTATTAGACTTGCAATTGAGGGGGATATTGAAGTAGTAGTCCTTCCGGGACCTACGGCCTCTATCACTGCTCTTGTTGCCAGTGGGCTCAGTACGGATAAGTTTATATTTGAAGGTTTTTTGCCATCTAAAAAGAGGGATAGGGTAAAGGTTTTAGAAGACCTAAAGAAGGAAAAAAGGACTATTATATTCTATGAGGCCCCCCATAGGGTGAAAGAATGCCTTGGGGATATGTTAAAGGTACTTGGAAATAGGAGACTTGCAATTGGTCGTGAGCTTACTAAGCATTTCGAGGAAATATTTAGGGGGACCATTGAAGATGCCATCCTTAGGTATTTGGAAGGTACGGTTAAAGGGGAATTTGTTATAATCGTTGAGGGAAGCACATTGGAGGAAGTTGTGGACATAGACATAGTCCAAGAGCTTAGAAAATATATAGAAGGTGGCCTTTCTAAGAAGGAAGCCGTTAAGCAAGTTGCAGGTCAATATAAGCTTCCTAAGAACGAAGTATATGCAGAGAGTTTAAAGATCTAGAGAAACAAAAAACATTCTAAGATTAAATCTTAGAATGTTTAAAAAGTTACTTATCAGCTAATTCTTCTTTGCATGCAGGGCAGATATTCTTATTCTTAAATTGAGTTACTCCCTTAGCTTGTCCACAGAATATACATGCCGGTGCATATTTCTTAAGGATTATCTGATCTTCGTCCACGAAGATTTCAAGAGCGTCCCTAACGTCTATGTCAAGATTTCTCCTTAATTCTATTGGTATTACAACTCTGCCTAAATTATCTACCTTTCTTACAATGCCTGTAGATTTCATCTGTTGTTCCTCCTAAAATTTGTAGTGTGATCATTAGTGTAAAGCTAGTTGTTAACATAATTATACCATATTGACAAAATAAGTCAATAATTGGTGAAATATCTATAAAGGTGATTAGAGTGTATAGAATAAATGATGAACTAAAAAATAGAATATCTGAATTAAGTGATTTGTTAACTAAAAGATCTCAGAATATATATATTAAGGATAAAAGTATACTTATAGATTTTATTCAGAAAAATATTGGAGATATTAAGAGGATGGAAAAGCTTAAAAAGGACAAGCTAGAAGCTTTTCATAAAAAAGGAGGCCTTGTTGGTGTTGATGGTTCCAACAATCGTAAAGGGGGAGCCTTTCCTCATTATATTGAAGTATTTCAAGGTCTTGCAAAATCTACAGCCAATAGAAATGAACCTATTTTTAGAACAGATATCTATA
>CAZIMA010000026.1:0-16094 GCA_964540195.1 uncultured Tissierella sp. | reverse complement strand
TGATGTAATAGGAGCATCTATTATAGGCTTAATAATCGGCATATCAGTTTATAATAGTTTGAAATAGTGGGTATAACTATTATTATACTAATATTTGTTTGTTATTAGAGTTTGCCTTAGGGAGGGGAAAATGTTTATTAAGATATTATTATATTTTTTTATTTATTCATTTCTAGGGTGGTGCATAGAGGTAGTCTATTCAGGTCTAACTACAAGGAAATTTATTAACAGAGGATTTTTTAACGGGCCATTATGTCCCATTTATGGCTTTGGAGTAATTGCGATTGTAAATTTATTAGATCCGGTTAAAAACAATCTATTTCTCTTATTCTTTGGTTCCGTTTTTATTGCAAGTATAATTGAATTATTAACAGGATTTATACTTGAGAAACTCTTTCATCAAAAATGGTGGGACTATTCCGACTTGCCATTTAACATTGGTGGATATATTTCCCCTCTTTTTTCCTTAATGTGGGGGTTGGCATGTCTTGTTGTTGTAGATAGAATTCATCCTATGATATCTAAATTTGTGAATTCTATTCCTGAATTAGGAATTGTACTTGCTATAACTACTATGGCAATTATTTTTATTATTGATTTGATAGCTACAGTAAATACAATCTTTAAATTGAATAAAAAATTAGAGGGTATAGAGGAATTGTCTGCTATGATAAAGAAATCTTCAAATGAGCTTGGGGATAATTTAGCTACAGGTGCCATATTTCTAGCAGATAAGAAAGATGAAGTTGAGTATAAATTGTATGAAAAAAAGGATAAAATCGTAGAAAAGATAGATCATACTAAAAAGGTCCTGGAATATGATATAAGTAAAAAACAAAAGGAAGCACTAGAGTACAGTGAGCATATACGTTTTGAACTGAAAAAGAAGAAAAAAGACCTTGTTGAAGCTAAATTATTTGGACAGAATCGTCTGCTTCAAGCTTTTCCTACTTTGAAATCAAAACGTTATAGAGAGGCTCTTAAATTATTGAAAGACCACGTTCTAAAGAAATAAGGCCTTGTTTTAGCTGCTAAATAAATACATATATTAAACTGTGATTTAAAGGAGTACTTTCAATGGTAGGCTTGATAAAGTCAAAATTAAACTTAAGATCAGATTTCTCATTTGAAGAAGAATATAAAGAACATATTTATGATTTGATTCAACATGAGAAGGTAAGAGAAATGAAAAACTTCATTCAGCATGGTGATATAAACTGCCTTGAGCACAGTATTTATGTTTCATACATCAGCTATTTAATATGTAGAATAGTTGAAGGTGATTATCGTTCAACAGCCAGAGGAGGGCTATTGCATGACTTTTTCCTATATGATTGGCATAATGGAAAACCCTATAAAGGCTTACATGGTTTTATCCATCCTAATATTGCATTGGAAAATGCAAGCAAATATTTTGAAATCAATGATATAGAAAAGGACATCATACAGAATCATATGTGGCCATTAACCATAAGACTGCCAAGATACAAGGAAACATTCATTGTAATCTTGGCAGATAAATATTGTGCATCAAGGGAGATATTTAAATTTGACAATAGAGAAGTTATTAATAGACTCAAAGAGATATTAGAAATTTAAGTTGGAAATTTAATGATATAAATTGGCTTTAATTAGACGATTACGAATTTTAGGACCTATATAAGCTGAGATAAATATTTTAGATAAATCTCCAGGAATAAAGGGAATAACGCCTGCAGCAAGGGCTGCACTAGCTGGCATATTTGCTTGATATGCTAACCATCCAGTGCCAAAAACATAGCAAACACCTGTACCAAGGACCATACCTACAATACATAGATACCATTTGTTTATAAATCTATCAATAAAAAATCCCGAAATAAGTGCCATAAAAACAAAGCCTATAAGGTAGCCACCCGTCGGACCCAATAGCTTAGATGGACCACTGGTGAAACCCGAAAATACTGGAAGGCCGGTAAAGCCAACCAATAAATATATTAAGAAGCTTAAGGCTCCTTTTTTCATTCCTAGTGTATATATCGTTATGTAAATTGCTAGATTTGTAAATGAGATTGGTACCAAACCAAAGGGTATGGATAAAGGACCAAGTATACATATTACTGCTGCCATAACTCCAATGCTTGCCATTTGATAAACTTTTGATTTACTTGTATATTTATTATTTTCCATAATTCTTCTCCTTCTTTTCGATATTAAAACCTAATGATGCCAACATCTCTTTATCCTGTACTGTACATAGTTTAATATATAATATTTTAAAATGATTGTCAACCGAATAAACGAAAACAGTTAACAATACTAATTCAGATGATTAAATATATATTATCTGTTTTTAGTCTATACTAATATAGTATACTTAAAAGTATTAGAGAAAATTTGACTATGAAGGTACTAGCAATGGAGGGAAAATATGTGTACAGGAATAAAAATAAACTATGATGATGGCTGTGTTATGGGTAGAACTATGGACTATGAAGTTCCATTAAATTATAATGCAATATATTTGCCGAGAAATTTTAAGTTTTGCCATGACTTAATGGGCAATCCGCTGTTTTCAAAATACAAAAGCTTAGGGATGTGCTTTAATAATAAAGACCCATTAAAGGATGGGGTAAATGAACATGGGTTAATAGGAATTACCAATGAATTTTCTGGATTTAATCTCTATTCTAAGGATGTAAAACCTGGAAGGATTAACATCTCTAGCTTAGATTACTTTACCTATGCTCTTGCAAACTATAAAAGTGTAGATGAATTGATTGAAGACTTGCCTAATATTCATATATCCCTTAAGGATCATAAGGGAGAAAAGGTAATATGTCCTGACTTTCACTTTATGTTTGCAGACTCTACTAAGAGATGTGTAGTTGTTGAACCTAATGGAAAAGAATTAGTATATTACGATAATCCATATGATATCATGACTAATTCTCCCGGTTTCAGGTCACATATTAAAAGACTAAATAAACTTATGGATATAAATAATCTTGAAGATTTTAATTCAGCAAAAGATTTGCCGGGGGGCTATGACCCTGTTTCTAGATTTATAAAAGCCTTTTATCTTACTAAAATGAATATTGAATCCAATAATTACAAAGAGGCCTTGTCAAATTCTTATAATATTATGTCTTCCATGAACATGCCAAATGGATTCGTTAGAAATGCAAAGTATAACAGTACTACTTATACAAGGTATACTTGTTCTTATGATACTAAACACAAATTGTTAACAGTAAAATCCAATACCAATCCTATAGTTTACCAACTGGGATTTGAAGATATTAAAGAAGAGGATAGGAGACAGGCATTTTTTTTAAACTTAGAATTCACTACGGAAAAGTTAATTTAAAATATGTCAGGAATATGATCCTGTAATTGTTTTAAATAGGTTCATAGCTTTTTCAAATATAGAAAAAGTATGAACCTATTTTCATTTAACCTTCGGTCTGTGCTTCTACAAGATTGATACTGCAGTATTTTGCTCTAAGTTTTAACCTTTCTATTTTACCTGTTGGATTTCTTGGAATTTCTTCGAATACAAATTTTCTAGGGCGTTTATATCTTGGCAGAGAATTACAGAATTCTATGATTTCTTCTTCGCTAAGAGTAAATCCTGGTTTTACTTCTATTATTGCCTGGGCCACCTCTCCTAAACGTTTATCCGGAACACCGATTACTGCGGCATCCTTTATTGCATCATTACTTCTTAGGAAATTTTCGATTTGTACCGGATAAAGATTTTCCCCACCACTTATGATAACATCTTTTTTACGGTCTACAAGATAAACGAAATTATCTTCATCCATTTTAGCCATATCTCCTGTAAGCAGCCAACCATCCTTAAGGACTTCTGCTGTAGCCTTTGGGTCTCTATAATAGCATTCCATCAGACCGGGTCCTTTTATACAGAGTTCACCTACATCCCCCTCTTGTACCGGTTCGCCCTTTTCATCAACGATTTTTAACTGCCAATTATGTCCGGCTACTCCGATAGCACCTACCTTATGTATGTTTTCTATACCAAGGTGGACACATCCGGGTCCGATTGATTCAGACAAGCCATAATTTGTATCATACTCATGATTAGGAAAATAGGTTTTCCAACGATTTATCAAGCTTGGTGGTACAGGTTGAGCGCCTATATGCATAAGTCTCCATTGTGATAGATTGTAGTCTTCCGGTTTAATATGGCCTGCTTCGATTGCATCCAAGATATCCTGAGCCCAGGGTACTAATAACCAAACTATGGTAATTTTTTCATCAGAAACAGTTTTAATTATCCATTCCGGAGAAACGCTTCTTAGGAGGACTGCCTTGCTTCCGGATAAAAGGCTTCCCATCCAGTGCATTTTTGCTCCGGTATGGTATAGTGGAGGAATGCATAGGAAATTATCCTCTCTGCCCTGCTTATGATGGTTCATTTCCACTTCGGCAGCTGTCATCAGACTTTTATGTTTATGTAGAATTGCCTTTGGAAATCCTGTTGTACCCGATGAAAAATATATTACAGCATCATCATCGTCATTAATTTTAATATCAGGTGCTACTGAGGAACAGCATACTGTTAAGGAATAGTAACTTTCTGCAAAGGATGGGCAATCCTGTCCAAGATATAATCGAACTTTAACATTTGGAATATCATCCTTAATTTCTTCGATTCTCTCCTTAAATTCCGGGCCGAAAATCAAAACATCACATTCTGCAAGGTCAAGGCAGTATTTGATTTCATCCGATGTGTAACGATAATTCATGGGAACTGCAATTGCACCGGTCTTAAGGATTCCAAAATAGATTGGCAGCCATTCTAAGCAGTTCATAAGAAGGATTCCTACCTTATGACCTCTTTCTAATCCCCTGTCCAAAAGGAAATTTGCATAACGGTTTGCCTTATCATCGAATTCACGCCAAGTCATTTCCCGACGAAATTTTTTAGAAGGGTCTGTTTCAACTAAATCATACTCTCTCCAATTATTTTTGGCCTTTTCGATTTCCGGATTTATTTCAATTAAACTTATCTCATTGCCATACAAGTTGGCATTGCGAACTAGAATATCTGTAATTGGCATATGTTTACCCCCTTTATATTTGTTTGTTAAAAAAGTAAAAAAAATCGCCCTCTGAATTATATATTCAGAGGACGAATTGATTTCGTGGTACCACCTCAGTTTACAAACGCTTCTCAACGCTTGCCTTATCAGGTGCAATAACACCCCGGCACTATCACGGGTGCACCCGGCTAAGCCTACACAGGAAATCCCTTCAGCCCGCAACTCCTGAAATGTATTCAAAGCAATTCATCTTTTGCACCTCTCACCAACCGGTAACTCTCTTTAAAGATTTCCATCGCTTTTACTTATTTTCAATCATCGTCATTTTTTAAGATTATACTCTTTTAACTTCCTGTTGTCAATTGTTTTAAACCAAGTTTTTTCCTATTTCTAAAGCCTTTAGGTTTAGGTCTATAAATTCTGGCTTTACATTCTCAGAAATTATTTTATTCCAGTCGATTGACTCTATATTCATAAGCTTTATGATAGTACCTAGTAATATAACATTCATTACCTTTGCATTACCAAGTTTCAATGCCTCATACCCTGCATTAACAACTGTTGTAGTAACTTTGCTCTTTAATTCATCAAGAATATCATCTGCATAAACAGCTTTCCCCATAACAACAGGCATAGGATTTATAGAATAGTTATTTACCAACACCTTACCTTCCGGTTTTAAATAATCCAGCCATCTTAAAGCCTCCATTACTTCAAAGCTTACAAGAATATCAGCACCGCCCTTTTCAATAACCGGTGAATAAACTTCATCTCCATATCTTACCTGAGATGAAACCGACCCTCCTCTTTGGGCCATTCCATGTATCTCACTCATTTTCACATCGAAACCTGCTTCCATAAGACCTTGAGTAAGAAGTTTGCTGGCAAGGATTGTACCTTGTCCCCCTACACCTACCAATAATACACTCTTAACCATATTAGATTACCTCCTTTACAATGGCCTTTTGTTTCTTACAAAGCTGAGCACAGACTGCACAACCAACGCATTGAGCTCTGTCTATTACAGTTTTTTTAGAAACAGGGTCATATGAAAGTGCCGGGCATCCGGCCTTAAGGCATATCTTACAGCCAATGCAAAGGTCTGAATCAACCTTATAAGTTTCAGTGAAAGCGCCAGCAAACTCTTCTTTGTCTTCTTTTGAAAACTTTTTAAGAGCACATGGCCATCTAGTTATGATTACAGAAGGCTCATCAAGACTTAATGCCCAGTCCAATGTATCCTTTACCAGGGTCAAATCATTAGGGTTGATTGTTCTTACATTTTTTGCACCAAGAGCTTTTACAATCTTCTCAATGTCCATTATTGGTGCTTCTGATAAATCTACATGGTAACCGGTACCAGGGTTCTCCTGATGACCTGTCATACCTGTGATTCTATTGTCCAGTATTAGGTTCACAGTCCTACTTTGATTATAAAGTACTTCGATTAATGAATTAATACCTGTATGGAAGAAGGTAGAGTCCCCTAGTACGGATACTACTCTCTTGTTTTCATTTTTTATATCAAATGCAATCTGAGCTCCATGACCTGCAGAAAATGCAGCTCCCATGCATATGTTGAAATCCATGGCATTATAAGGTTCTGCAAAACCCAAAGTATAGCAACCTATATCTCCGGCAACCATTATATTCTTTCTTCTGCCTAGTTCATAGAATATTCCTCTGTGGGGACAACCGGCACATAGAGTAGGGGGTCTTGAGATCACCTTGCTCTTATCATAAGTGATTGAAGGCATCTCCTCTCCATATAGGGACTTTCTGATTACATCAGGTGTTAGTTCTCCATATGGTGGGAAGGTGTCATTACCATGAGGTGTATAACCTAGCATTCTAACCCTTTCTTCGATATAAGGGTCGTTTTCTTCAAGAACATAGATTAAATCAAGGTCTTTACAAAAATCGGATATCATTTTATCCGGAAGTGGATTTGTAAATCCAAGCTTCAGATAATTAACATCATCTCCAAAAACCTCTCTTGCATAAAAGTAGCAAATTCCTGAAGCTATAACTCCGGTTTTTTTGCCATTATTATAGGTCATGTTAAAAGGTGATTTTTCGCTATGGTCGCCCAAGAGATTCATTCTTTGCTCTACCTTTTTTCGCAATTCCCTTGCAATAGCAGGAACAGTTATAAACTTATTAATATCTTTTTTATAATCTGAATATTCTACTTCAGTTCTTTCATTACATTCTACAATTCCCTTTGAATGGCAAATTCTTGTAGTCACCCTAACTAGAACAGGAGTATCAAAGTTTTCGCTGATTGTAAAAGCTGCCTTCATCATATCCTTTGCTTCCTGGCTTGAAGATGGTTCAAGCATAGGGATTTTTGCCATTTTAGCATAATTTCTATTGTCCTGCTCATTCTGGGAAGAGTGTTGTCCCGGTTCATCAGCAGTAACAATTACTAAACCACCATTAACACCTGAGTAAGCATATGTGAATAATGGATCTGCTGCAACATTTAAACCTACATGCTTCATTGAAGACATAGATCTTAATCCTGCTATTGAGGCCCCTATTGCAGCTTCTAGAGATACCTTTTCATTGGGAGCCCATTCTGATACTACTTCTTTTCTTTCTGCCATATTTTCTAATATTTCAGTACTTGGTGTGCCCGGATAAGCAGATGCAAATTTTACTCCGGCTTCCCATGCTCCTTGTACCAAAGCTTCATTTCCAGTCAATAACTTTTTCATTAAGCCCTCCTTAAATTATTAAACAGTTCATACAAAACTTGTCCATTATCTAAATTTAGAATTTAAATCATAACAACTTTTTATCAATTATATCAAATATATCGTAAAAACCAAGTAAAAAATTTATTACTTAAAAGCAATGTAGTGTAATATTATATGAAATTTGATAAAATGCTAGTGATTTGATAAAATGTCTTTTAGATTCCTGCAAGGGGTTTCATTGATGCTTAAATATATTAAAAATTGAGGAGGAATGATTATATGAATAGAAAATTTATTAGCGTTTTTTTATTAGTAATTCTAATGATGAATTCAATTACCGTATTTGCAGATGCAGCTGTTGGTGATGTAATAGTTTCATTGGGTGATAATTTGACGGAAAGCGAAAAAGAAGCCATATTAAAGGAATTTAACCCACCTGAAAATGCTCAGATGATTACCACTACCAATGCAGAAGAACACCAGTATTTAGGTGGAGTAGTTCCTGGAGGTAAGATTGGAAATAATGCTATTTCTTCCGTTATGATTACTTATACGGAAAAGGGAAGCGGTCTAAATGTAAATACTAGTGACAGGATTACATATATTACAGATCAGAATTATATCAATGCTTTAGTCACAGCAGGAGTTGAAGATGCGGATATTAAAATTACAGCACCTAAAAATGCAAGCGGTACAGCTGCTTTGACAGGAATTATGAAAGCCTATGAGGTATCTACGGGGAAAGCAATAGATGAAGATATAAAAAAAGTGGCTAATGAAGAGATGGTCCGTACTGCTGAATTAGGGGATTTAATAGGTAATGACAAAGCAACGGAATTAATCAACTTAATTAAACAAGAAATTGCTGAAAAGAAACCAGGAACTACTGAGGAAGTTAGGGACATAATCATCAATATTATCAATAATTACAATATCAATTTAACAGACCAACAAATAGAAAAATTAGTTGAGTTATTTGATAAGATGAAGGATTTGGACATTGATTGGAAGCAAGTATCTAATCAACTTAAGAATATTGCAGGTAAAGCTTCAGATTATTTGTCTTCTGAAGAAGGCCAGGGTTTGCTACAAGGTTTAAAGCAAATCATAATCGCATTTATGGATTGGATTATATCTTTATTCCAGTAGAAAAATGATATAGTATCATAAGATGGTATTTAGGAGGAGTATATGGAGAGCAAGTTTTTAGAAGTTTTAAAGAATAGAAGGTCAATAAGAAGATTTAAAGAGGATAAAATAGATAAGGAAACAGTTGAGCAGATATTGAAGGCTGGGCTCCTAGCCCCATCATCAAAAAACAAGAAACCTGTAGAATTTATTGTAGTCCAGGATGATGAAACCCTTCAAAAGTTAAAGAACTCTAAGAGCAAAGGAGTAGAAGGATTAAACTCAGCACCACTAGCCATAGTAGTAATAGGAGATAGTGATTTAAGTGATGTTTGGGTAGAAGATGGATCTATAGCTACGATCTTGCTTCAATTAGAAGCTTTAGAACTAGGCTTGGGATCATGTTGGATACAAATAAGAAATCGTATGAGTGATCAGGGTAAGTCTGAAGATGAAGTTAGAAGGATTTTAGCTATACCGGAAAAATATAGTGTATTAAGTATCCTAGCTATAGGATATAAGAATGAAGATTTTAAACCCTACGATGATTCTATTTACGATTTTTCAAAAGTTCATTTTGAGAAGTTTGAATAGATACAATTAGTAGATAAGGGAGATGGAGGTACTGGCTTAAGGAGCTTAAGATACCTCCATCTCCTTATTTTTGTTATATTTGCTTTTATAATGAATATATTTTTGTAAGCATTCGATTGTTTTTGAAATTATTTCATGCAAAAGTTAGTAATAGCTTAAGGAGTGATTAGGTGAATAAAGCTACTTTATTAAGAATCAAAGGAAATAGAGGTTTTCATATAATTATACTAATTATCCTTATAGTATTGATGCCTTTATTGCGTCCTAATGCCATTCGAAAGGTTGTAAATACCATTAGGGTAAGGCCTTTAGATAATAGAGTTATTGTAGTTGACCCTGGACACGGAGGTATTGATGGAGGGACTAATAGGGGGGATATTCTTGAGAAGAACATTAACCTGGAGGTTGGCCTAAAGTTAAAGGATTTGCTTGAGAAAAAAGGTGCAAGGGTAGTAATGACACGTGAAATCGATGATTCCCTTGATGATAAGATTGTAGGCAATGGAAGTCGTCATCGTGAAGATCTAAAAGAAAGGGTCCGAATAATAGATGAAAGCAAGGCAGACTTGTTTTTAAGCATACATGTAAATTATAGTAAAAATGAAAAAAGATTAGGACCCATGGTTCTCTACCATACAAGAAGTGAAGAGGGTAGATATTTGGCAGAACATATGCAAGAATATTTAAACAGGATTTCTACCTATAAGAAGATGGATATTACAATAAATCATGATGTAATGACAGGGGAATATTTCATATCAGGAAATACTCCTATACCGGGAATAATTATTGAGATGGGGTTTTTATCTAATGAGATTGATAGGAGACTTTTATTGGATCCTGCCCATCAAGATGAAATTGTGGAACAGATTACTAAAGGAATCATATCCTACTTTATCAATCCAATTAGGGTAAGCAATTAGAAATAGTATAGTAATTAAAATATCCTTGGATTTATGTTATTATAGACCTAAGGAGGGGTGATATGATGGAAATGGTCAATGAGGTAAATGGAATTAAAGCTATAATAAATAATAAAAAGGTAGACGAGAAACCTGCATTTCTAAGTGAAGATGAAGTAAAAAACGTTAAGGGATTTCATTCAACTATTGAAGGATATAAGATTACACCGTTGGTAGACTTAGACGCCTTAGCTAAAAAATTAGGTGTCTCCAAAATATATATAAAGGATGAATCTCATAGATTTGGACTAAATGCTTTTAAAGCATTAGGAGCCACTTATGCAATTGGAAAACTTCTGTGTGAAAAGCTGAACATAGATATAGGGTCTGTAGGATTTGATTACTTTAAATTGCCTGAAATTTCAGAAAAGATTAAAGACATGGTATTTGTTACTGCAACTGATGGGAATCATGGAAGGGCAGTAGCATGGACTGCTGCTCAATTAGGCTGTAAATCTATAGTATATATGCCAAAGGGCTCATCTTTAAGAAGGCTTGAAGCCATTAAGGAATTTGGAGCAGAAGCATCTATTACAGATGTAAATTATGATGATGCTGTAAGGCTTGCAAAGAAAAAGGCTGATGAAATTGGTGGCTACATAGTTCAAGATACAGCATGGGAAGGTTATGAAAAAATACCTAATTGGATTACTCAAGGATATACTACAATGGCAGTTGAGGCTTTAGAGCAAATGAAGCTAGATGGCATAATAAGGCCAAGCCATGTCTTTTTGCAGGCTGGGGTAGGATCTTTTGCTGGATCAATACTAGGTTATTTTGCTAATGTGTTCAAGGACCAATGTCCTATAACTACCATAGTTGAACCGGAAAAGGCTGATTGTATATATAAGTCCGCCTTGGTCAATGATGAAAAACCTCATAATGTAAGGGGGGACTTGGATACAATTATGGCTGGCTTGGCTTGTGGGGAACCAAATACAGAGACTTGGCCCATTTTAAGGGACCTTGCCAAAGCATATGTTTCCTGCCCTGATTATGTGGCGGCTAGAGGAATGAGGGTGTTAGCAAATCCTTTAGGAAGAGATGAAAGGGTCATATCCGGAGAATCAGGTGCAGTAGGGCTTGGACTTGTAACTTTGTTAATGGAGAGAGAAGAATTAAAGGAGCTTAAAAACAGGTTGGGATTAGATGAAAACTCTGTAATAGTCTGCTTTAGTACAGAAGGGGATACGGATCCTGACCATTACGAAAAAGTTATTTACGATGGTAAAAATTCCAGTTTCTTTCAATAAGTAATTGTTGTACAAGCTTTGGTTGACAATATTCAATCCTAATAATAGAATTAGATTAATAAAATTCTGAATAGCTGGTGATTATATATACAAGTTATAATTCGGAGTGGATTAAAAGATTTTAAGGAGAGATATTATGGATAAGGAAAGAATAGAGAAAGCTGTAAGAGAGATCCTCTATGCTATAGGTGAAGACCCTGATAGAGAAGGCCTTTTAGATACACCTAGAAGAATGGCTAAAATGTATGAGGAAATATTTGCTGGTTTAAAGGAAGATCCTAAAAAACACCTAGAAGTATATTTCCAAGATGAAAAATATGAAGAACTGGTTTTAATTAAGGATATACCATTTTATTCAGTTTGTGAACACCACCTAGTTCCTTTCTTTGGAAAGGCACATGTAGGATACCTGCCTAGGGATGGTAGACTTACAGGCTTAAGTAAACTTGCCAGAGTAGTAGATACAGTTGCAAAAAGACCTCAGCTACAAGAAAGATTAACAGCTACAGTTGCAGATGCTATTGTTGAAAAGCTAAATCCATATGGCGTAATTGTAGTTGTTGAGGCAGAGCATATGTGTATGACTATGAGGGGGGTAAAGAAGCCTGGGTCACAAACCATTACCTCAGCAGTTAGGGGTACCTTTGCTACAGATCCTAAATCAAGGGCAGAAGTATTATCAATGATTAATAAGTAAGAGGTGAATAAATTGGATAAGATTATCATGGAGAACATGGTTTTTTATGGATACCATGGCGTAATGGAAGAGGAAAAGGTATTAGGTCAAAAGTTCCATGTAGATGCTAAATTGTATTTAAACCTTAAGGAGGCAGGAAAGACAGATGACTTAAATTATACTGTATCTTATGCAGAGGTTTATGAGTTGATAAAAAAAGTAGTTACTGAAGAGCGTTTTGATCTTTTGGAAGCCCTAGCCCATAGATTATGTGAAAGGATATTATCCGATTTTGGAATGATACAGGAAGTAGATATAACTATTAGGAAACCAGCTGCACCTGTTGCCGGCATCTTTGATTATTTTGCTGTAGGGATAAAAAGGGGTAGGGATGACTATGCATAGAATTTATCTTGGCTTAGGGAGCAATATTGGAGAAACTAGAAAAAACATAGAAAGTGCTTTAGACCTGTTGGAAAACAAGGTCAATATTCTTAAGAGATCGTCTTTCTATGAAACAGAGCCCGTAGGTTTTAAGGATCAGCCTTGGTTTCTTAATATTGTAGTTGAAGCCCAAACAGAATTAAGTCCCGAAGAACTCCTAGTTTTTACACAAAGTATAGAGAAGGATATGAGAAGGGTTAAGACCATAATCAATGGTCCAAGAAATATAGATGTTGATATCTTAATATATGATGATTTTAGACTGGAATCAGAAAATCTTATTATTCCTCATCCTCGAATGCAGGAAAGAAATTTTGTAATGGTGCCCCTATTTGAAATCGCTCCTGATTTAATTTTAGATAATAAGCAGATTAAAGATATTGTTGAAAATTTAAAGGGCGAAGAAATCAGAAAGGTGATGGATTGATGAATAGGATAGACTGTATTCTAGAAGATGAAGAGTTTAAGTCTTATCTAAAAGCTACAGAAGCTCTTGAAAAAGAAAGGATATTTTGCCATCATGATATAAATCATTTTATGGATGTTTGCAGGGTTGCTTATATAATCAACTTGGAAAAGGGATATGGGATTCATAAAGAATTAATATATGCAACAGGACTTCTTCATGATATTGGAAGATGGGTGGAATACAAAGAGGGAAAGGATCATGCTGTTGCCAGCGCTGAATTGGCTAAACCTATCCTTGAAAGGTGTGGATTCTCAAAAACTGAAATCCAACAAGTTATAAATGCTATAGAAGCTCATAGGAAAAAAGAGCAAACTACCAATCTCGGAGCTATAATATATGAAGCAGATAAGATTTCAAGACCTTGTTACAATTGTAATGCAAGGGAACAATGTAAAAGATTTATTAAGGGTGAAAAATTTAATGTAAAATACTAAGGCAACTGATTTTATCAGTTGCCTTAGTATTTTGTTGATTTATGATATTAATTTATTTATTTATACAATTAGGGCATATACCCTTAAAATATACTTCCTTGCTGTTAATCTTATAGTTGTTTAGGTCTTCGGAATATAGGTCTTCCGTCTTTATTTGAAAATCATAGATGTTTCCACATGATTCGCATTTAAAGTGACCGTGTTCATTACTGATGATATCATATCTTAATTCATTGTCTTCAATGTTTACTGCTTTTACTAGACCGGCATCTACTAAAGCGTTTAGGGTATTATAGATAGTCGTTTTAGAAAGAGTTGGAATTTCCTTATGAAGAGCTATATAAATTTGGTCAACTGTGGGATGAATTCGATTATCATTCATGTACTCTAATACTTTAAGCCTTTGATGAGAAAGACGTATATTCTTATTCTTTAGTTCTGAAACTAAATATTCATAACTCCCATTCATTTATATCACCCTTTCAAAATGAGTATGAATTTCCAAGTTGTAATGATTGCAAAATAATTATATAGATAAAGCGGACTAGAGTCAAGGTGTATTTTAAATTCCTTAGATTTAAATAGTTAATATTTTAGAAAATGTAGTATAATAAAGTAAAGTTAAGGAGGCATTAATATTGGAAGAAAAACGATTTGCGGTTTTAATAGATGCTGATAACGTTTCTGCAAAATATATAAAATACATATTCGATGAAATAGCAAATTATGGTGTTGCAACATATAAGAGAATTTACGGAGATTGGACTAAACCTAATGTGGCTGCATGGAAAGACGTATTATTAGAGAACTCCGTAACTCCGGTTCAGCAGTATAGCTATACTTTTGGTAAGAATTCTACAGATTCGGCCATGATAATTGATGCCATGGATATACTCTATTCAGGGTATGTAGAGGGATATTGTATCGTATCAAGTGATAGTGATTTTACGAAACTGGCTTCGAGGCTAAGGGAATCAGGTATATTAGTTGTTGGAATGGGGGAGAGAAAAACTCCTAAACCTTTTATATCTGCTTGCAATCATTTCAAATATTTAGATGTTCTAGCTAATACTGCAGTATCTTCTCTTGAAGAGAATCTTCCTACTAGGGAACCCATTAGAAATGGTATAGAAATAATTAATAAGCAAACTACTACTGTATCAAATGGTGATGCTGAAAAGAGCATGACGGATATAGAAGTTATTAAAATGGCTATCATAAAGATGTTAAATGAAGTGGATTCAGAAGATCAAAAGATGAATTTAGGGGAGATTGGAAATAGGTTGGCCAAAAGGTATCCTGATTTTGATGTAAGAAATTATGGTGACACCAAGCTTTCAAAGTTTTTAAGAAAGTTTGATTTTCTTGAAATAATGCCGGATGAAAAAGGTGGAACAGCTATGTGGGTTTCAATGAAGGAAGAAAGAGATGAAATTCACCAACACACTAATATAAGGACAAATAAGAAGAGAAAATATAAGAAAAAGCCCCATATAAATAGAACTAATGGATAAATAAAAGCACCTAAGATTTTAGGTGCTTAAATTCTATGATTTCTTATTCACGATTCAAATATAGATACTTATCCTCTAATGGTTCTATGGATTTGATTATACTGTTACCAAGACATACTTCATCTTGATATAATACTGCAGCCTGGCCTGGAGTCACTGCCTTTACAGGCTTATCATATACAATATGAAGGTTACCATCTTGTAATTTATGGACAGTTACAGGAATATCCTCTTGTCTATATCTAAATTTAGCTGTACATTTAAGTGGGAATTGTGGCTCCTTTTCCAATATCCATGCAGCTTGTTCACCTATCAGGGATTTTGAAAATAGGGCAGGATGATTTTCCCCTTGTGCTACATATACAATATTTTTCTTAAGGTTTTTGCCTACCACAAACCATGGTTCTCCTGTGCCTACACCTCCGATGCCTATACCCTTTCTCTGTCCAAGTGTATAATGGATAAGACCGGTGTGCTTGCCCACTTTATTCCCATCTACATCTATAAAATCACCTTCTGTGGCTAGAAGATACTGATCTAAAAATTTATCGAAATCCCTTTCTCCGATAAAACAAATTCCGGTGCTGTCCTTCTTTTTGGCAGTATAAAGATTATATTCTTCTGCAATTTCCCTTACTTTTGATTTTTCCAGATGTCCAATAGGGAATATAGTCTTTGATAGTGCCTTTTGTCCTATTCTGGATAAGAAATAGCTTTGGTCCTTGTTGTTATCTTTTCCCCTTAGAAGATAGTATTCGCCATTTCTTTCTTCTACCTGGGCATAATGGCCCATAGCTATAAAATCACCTTCTAGTTTTAATGCATAATCTAAAAAGGCATTAAATTTTATCTCCTGGTTACACATTATAT
>CAZIMA010000025.1:0-16167 GCA_964540195.1 uncultured Tissierella sp. | reverse complement strand
ACGCCATGCCATCATAACGTAAGCAGCCGCATGGGCTTTCGGGAACATGTACTTAATCTTCTTACATGAATCTATATACCATTCAGGCACATCATGAGACCTCATATCATCCTCAAACTTAGCCCATTTTTCAGGGTCTGCTAAGGCCTTACCCTTACGGACAGTCTCCATTATCTTAAAAGCCGTATCAGGCTCCATACCCCTTTTAATTAAATAAACCATAATCTCATCTCTCGTACAGACTGCATCACTGATTCTTGTAACAGTTCCACTATCTATAAGGTCTTTAGCATTTCCAAGCCATACGTCCGTACCATGGGATAGACCTGAAATACATATTAAGTCCATAAAGGTCTTAGGCATAATATCTACCAGCATTCCCCTTACAAACCTAGTACCAAATTCAGGGACTCCAAAGGTTCCTACCTTGGAGTTAATCTGCTCAGGACTAACTCCTAGGGCACGAGTTGAGGAGAATATACTCATGGTTTCCTTATCATCCATAGGAATCTTTTTAGGATCTACACCTGTTATATCCTGAAGCATCCTAATTACAGTAGGATCATCATGGCCCAGTATGTCCAACTTCAATAAGTTCTCATCTATGGAGTGGTAGTCAAAATGGGTAGTAATAATATCTGAATCCGCATCGTCAGCAGGATGTTGTACCGGACAGAATTCAAAGATTTCCCTCCCCTTAGGTACTACAATAATTCCTCCGGGGTGTTGACCTGTAGTTCTCTTAATCCCGGTACATCCTTTAGCTAGTCTACCTATTTCAGCCTTGTTTACGGTAATCTCCTTTTCTTCAAAGTACTTCTTCACAAATCCAAAGGCTGTCTTATCGGCAATGGTTCCGATGGTTCCGGCCTTAAAGGTAGTTCCCTTTCCAAATATAACCTCCGTATATTTATGAGCCCTAGCCTGGTATTCCCCTGAGAAGTTAAGGTCTATATCCGGCTCCTTATCCCCATTAAAGCCAAGGAAGGTTTCAAAAGGAATATCCAATCCATCCTTATCCATCATCTCTCCACACTCAGGGCACTCTTTATCCGGCAAGTCAAAGCCCACATTGATTCCATAATCAGTAAAGTCCGAATACTGACATTTTGGACACCTATAATGAGGGGGTAAAGCATTTACTTCCGTGATTCCCGTCATATATGCAACCACAGATGAACCCACAGACCCTCTGGAACCTACCAGGTAGCCGTCCTCATTGGACTTCCAAACCAACTTTTGGGCAATGATATACATAACGGAGAAACCATTCTTGATAATAGATTCCAGTTCCTTATCCAGCCTCTGCTTAACCAATTCAGGAAGTGGATTCCCGTATAATTCATATGCCTTATCATAGGTTAAGTTCCTTAAGGTTTCTTCACTTCCTTCAATTTCAGGCGGACACTTCTCAGCTGATATAGGGCTTATTTGCTCACACATATCCGCTATTAAATTAGTATTAGTGACTACAACTTCATAAGCCTTGTCCCTTCCCAAATAGGAGAACTCTTCCAGCATCTCCTCCGTAGTCTTAAGATACAATGGGGCTTGGTCGTCTGCATCCTTAAAACCTTGTCCGGCATTAAGAATTCTTCTATAGATTTCATCCTCAGGGTCTAAGAAATGTACATCTCCGGTAGCAACTACAGGCTTGTTCAACTTATCGCCCAGGTCTACAATTTTTCTATTAATCTCTTGGAGATATTCCCTATTAGGAACCTGGTCTTGCCTTACTAGATAATCGTTATTGCCTAATGGCTGTATTTCAAGATAGTCATAGTCTTCTGCAATAGTTTCTATTTCCTCCTGGGACCTACCAAGAAGGATTGCTTGATAAAGCTCTCCTTCGCTACATGCACTTCCAATAATAAGGCCTTCTGAATACTTCTTATAAAGGCTCTTTAAAATTCTAGGTCTCTTATAGAAATAGTCCAAGTGGGAGTAGGATACTAGTCTATATAAGTTCTTAAGACCTGTATAATCCTTGGCTAAAATTATAGCATGGAAGGTATTTAACTTCTTGTATTCACCCTTTTTAGCCTCTTCATCCACCTCTAGATTATCTATATCCTCTAACTTTTCTGCTCCATGGTCCTTTAAGATATCAAGCATGGTATTAAATACTTTAACAGTAGTATTTACGTCATCTAAGGCCCTATGTGCAACTTCAACCTTGATACCTAAATTCTTTGCTATCCTTCCTAATTTGTAGCTCTTATAATGAGGAAATACTTCCTTAGCCAAGGACAAGGTGTCAATGTAGGTAAAGTCGAAATCATAGCCTAAAACCCTGGCATTGTGTTTTAGAAATCCTATATCGAACTCTGCATTATGGGCTACCAGTACGGTCCCTTCAATAAAGTTCATAAACTTTGGGAAAACCTGGTCTATGGTCTGGGCATCCTTAACCATATCATCTGTAATATTGGTAATTTCCACTACCCTGGTCGGGATAGGCTTCTGAGGATTTACAAAGCAAGAAAATTGATCTATTACCAGGCCATCTTTAACCTTCATTACACCTATTTCAGTAATCTTTTCAGTAATAGGAGAAAAGCCCGTAGTCTCCAAGTCTAGGACACAATAGGTTGTATCTATAGCTTGACCCTTGGGATTTGTAACTGAAGGCTTCTTATCAGGTGCTATATAGGCTTCTACACCGTATATGACCTTCATATCAGGATTATTCCTACCTAAGACCTTATGGGCTTCAGGAAAGGCCTGAACTACACCGTGGTCAGTTATGGCTATGGACTTCATTCCCCAAGACATGGCCCTTTTAATAAGATCTTCGGCACTGCTCATTCCATCCACTTGACTCATCTTGGTATGCATATGGAGCTCTACCCTTTTGTCGGTAGACATATCCTTGCGCTTTTCCTTCTTGGCAATAGGTATTTCAATTAAAGTATTAGCTATAATCTCCACTTCATTACTAAAGGTACTATATCCGGCATTTCCAACTAATCTTAAGCCCTTTGCCTTCTTAAGTCTTGAAAATGCTTCTGCACCTTCTCCCTCCTTAATGAAGGACTTGCAAGTAATCGAGCTTGTACCATCGTAGATACTAAAGGAAATAAGGGTCTTACCACTACTTAGCTCCTTAGATTCCAAATCAAAGAGCTCACCTTCAATTGCAACCCTACCTTCATTCGGAGAAATATCTGTAATATTTATAATAGGGTCCTTAATCTTGGAGCTTCTACCCATAATAAGCATTGGGTCTCCTTTGTTTTCCTTACCACCAGTCTTCCCATTAGAAGGTTCCGATTTTGGAATATTGGCAGTAGGCCTTACCTTGGATTCCTCTTTAACAATTTCCAGCTCCCTATTACGTATTTCCTCGTGAAGCTTTTCCAACCCCTCATCTGTTACATCATCAATAAAGTTTATTACATATGATTTGTTGTAGAATTTTCTTAATTCTTCACTGATAATCTGGTCATAGTTCATTGACTTTAAAAGGTCTGCTGCAGGAGTTTTGAAGTGAAATTCAATGGAATTATCCTCTACCTTGAAATCACAGTTTGGCATTAGAGCATTTAATGATGGATATTGATCACAAATAGAGGAGATAATACTTCCAATCTCATCCCCAACAGGTAGACCACCATCTTCATTTGTATAGTTAATAACTATTCTTGAATCATCTAGACAAAACCTCTCCCTCATAAAGGTGTTTAAACTTTCTACTTGCCCATTTTCTATATAATTATCCGAGGCAATAACCATTTCAAGAGTTTTGGAATCTTTAAAAAGCACTACTTTTTCAACAATAGCCCTATTAATTCCTCCGCTTAGTTTACAATCAGAAAAAACTTCATTAATTCTTTTACGCAAATCCATTACCTCTTCCTAAAATCTTCGTTAATTCTATTATATCGGATTTTCATCCGGATTGAAAATATAATAAGCAATTTTTCTAGCTATTATTTAAAATAGTGTTTGACAATTTTTAATTTTTGGAATATACTATAAAAAATTAAACCTTAGATTGAGAATAGTAATCATATTTGAGTATCTACAGAAAACTGCAGGTGATGAGATTGCAGTGTTATAGGATATGATGAATGGACTCATGAGGGCAGCAAGAAAGCTTTAAGAGTTAGTAATGGCTGACGGGAGCTCTATCCGTTATCAACAGAGCATATATGATTGTATATGATAAAGTGGTCTGCAATGCAGGCAATCTAGGTGGTACCGCAGAGATAATTTAAGTCTTTGTCCTTTTAAGGACAAGGACTTTTTTGTTTTTATAATTAGAGAAAGAGGTGTACTATGAAATTAAATCAAGAACAATTGGGCCTAATAAGAGAAAAGGCTCAATATTTGAAAAGCTTCCAAGGAAATCTTTATTACAGCAAGTATGGTAATATCAACGTAGATAATCTATTTACCCAAGAAGATTTTGAAGCCTTGCCCTTTACCAATAAAGATGAATTGAGAGATTGTTATCCATTGGGTATTGCAGCAGTGCCTGAAGAAGACATAGTTAGGATCCATTCTTCCTCTGGAACTACAGGAACACCGGTGATAATACCTTATACAAAAAAAGATGTTGAAGATTGGGCTATAATGTTTAAACGCTGTTATGAAATGGCTGGTGTTACCAATAGGGATAGGATTCATGTTACACCTGGTTATGGTCTTTGGACCGCAGGCATTGGATTTCAAACCGGCGCCGAGCTATTGGGCAGTATGGTAATTCCTATGGGCCCCGGTAATACGGATAAACAGCTACAAATGATGATGGACATGAAAAGTACAGTTCTTTGTTCTACCTCATCCTATGCCTTGTTATTAGCAGAAGAAATCGAAAAAAGAGGTATAAAAAATAATATACACTTAAAAAAAGGCCTTATTGGTTCAGAACGCTGGGGTGTTACAATGCGTAATAGGATTGCAAATGAACTTGGGGTCACTCTTTATGACATCTATGGATTGACTGAAATATATGGCCCCGGTGTAGGTATAAGCTGCGACTATGAATGTGGTATGCATTACTGGGACGATTACTTATATTTTGAAATAATTGATCCTATAAGCGGAAAGGTACTACCTGACGGTGAAATAGGAGAATTAGTAATTACAACCTTGAAAAAGGAAGGCGCTCCCTTAATAAGATACCGTACTAGGGATTTAACAAGGATAATACCCGGTGATTGTGAATGTCATAGCCCCTTCCCAAGAATAGATACCCTAATTGGACGTTCTGATGATATGGTAAAGGTTAAAGGGGTAAATATTTATCCGGGTCAAATAGAAGATGTACTTAAAGATATAGAAGGGGTAAGTAGCGAATATCAAGTTATCATTGACCACCTTCATGGTAAAGATATTATTACCCTATTCTTTGAAAGCGAATCCAATACAAATAAGAACAAATTGGAATCAGAAGTCAGAAACAGATTTAGGAGTATTATTGGATTAACAATAGTTTCAAAAGCAGTTTCCATTGGAGACCTTCCAAGAAGTGAAAAGAAATCTACCCGTGTATTCGACAACAGATATTAGTCCCATAAGCAAATAGCTATTAAAAGGACGTCAATCTATTGAAATGATTGACGTCCTAGAAACACCTTAAAACAAATGAGTTTACTTCTTAACTTTGACCTTGAACCCTTGACCTTCACTGACAATACTAATATCAAGAACATCGTTTAATAAAACCAGGCTTCTAAGCTTGGTAATCAACCTTTTATTATTTTTCTTCACCTGATATTTTATAACATCAATAATATCTTTCTTCTGGTCACTGTCCAGAGTTAGATTGTTATTTAGGCATTCTTTATTGATATAAACTAAGGTTGTCCATAGTTGTTCTTCAGATATGGAATTTAAATCATTTAGAACCCTAGTAAAATCCTTTCTTCTATTGTTTTCAGGATAAGCTTCCTTGAAAAGTTCCACGAAATGATTCAATGGTTTTGGGTCCTTATCTACAACATACTTGCCCAGCTGGCCCCTTAAATTGTTCTTTAAATACATCATAGTATTTGGTTTTACATTGTTTTTCATCTTTTCAATACAATTATAAATATAATTATATGTATCTATAATCTGTCTTTCATCAACATTTGCCTTCTTCAATATCTTTGTAAGTTCAATATATTCCAATATACTCTTCTTAGTAGTAAGTTCATTATTATAGAGTTTTTTCCAAATCTCTACTGCAGACAACCCTTGGAATTGATTGTCATCTAAAATATTTTCTTTATCCATAAATACACCTTGCCTTTTAAATTATTTCACTATTAAAGTCATTTTTACTAAGCATCAATTAAGATATATCTTATTATTGAATATTTTTTATAAATATGCAATATTTATTCCACAATTATTGGCAACACAGAAGGACTGCCCCTCTGATATTTTTCTATTGGCTGAGGGCCTCTTAATACCATCCTATCTACCTTTAGGTATCCGTCATCAGTTACAATTGTCTTCCACCTAACTATTTGTATATATCCTTCCACTATTTCTATACCTGAAATAATAGTTGGATATATTCCACAGCCTGTATTAAAATAAGGCAATTCTCCTTCCCTTGGAAATTTGAATCTGTGTGTATGTCCACAGATCAACATCAAATTATTCTTAGAGAGCCACTTGTTATAATTTCTTTCTATCTTATGACGCTTAAAAGTATTCTTTACAGGGCTAGATGGGTTTCTGATGCCAAAGGAATGTAAATACCTCCAGAAGAATTTTAAGGATAGCATAGTTGGAAACCAAATTTGATCGTTGGTTAAATCCCCTTGATGACCATGTAGGACCAAAATCTCCTGTCCTGAATCTTTATGCCTTAATACTACTGCTTCAACTGGAACCATCCCATTAAGAAAATCATAAGTTATATCTCTATATTCACTATATGTGCAATAGTAATTTGCTTCTACATAACCCTTGTCTTTAAGGTAGATATTATGGTTTCCATAAATCATAATTAACCTATTAGCATCGTTAAACTTTTTAATACTTTCAAAAACATGGAAATGAGCGTTTCTTATGTCCTTGACCTTTGGTGTTTCCCATAGGTCATCCCCATCCCCGGCTTCAATATAGGTGTATCCATTTTCAAAATAATAATCTAGGGCATGCTTGTATATATTTTGGTTCTTGGAAAATTCATCGAAATGGCTGCCATTACCTCTATGAATATCGCTAAAGATAATATATTTAGAATCATCATTGAAGTGTTCTAATCTAGCCCCTTTATATGCTTGGGTTAATCTCTTATCTGTAAACATATCTTTCCCTCACTTAATCAATAAATTTCACTAAATTAGCCCTTAACTGCCTCTAGCTATTATTACCCAATTAAGATTCAAAAGACTACTTAAAATTTTAATTCCCCCTTTAACAAGCTAATTAGGTGAAATATTTTTTGGGAATAAATTAGGTCCATAGGGTATATGTATTATGTGATGGATTATTTTTGGAAAGGAGAATAACGATGAATTTTGTTTTAATCTCACCTGATTTCCCACCTAATTACAAATATTTTGCCATTCAACTTAAGGGGCAGGGTATAAATGTTCTTGGCATTGGGTCCGAGTTCTATGACAATTTAGACCCACAATTGAAAGAAGCCCTTACGGAATATTATAGGGTTGATAACTTGGAAAACTATAATCAGTTACTGAAGGCCTGTGGGTATTTAACTTCTAAGTATGGAAAAATTCATAGAATTGAATCTCATAATGGGTATTGGTTAGAAAAGGATGCCCAACTTAGGACTGATTTTAATGTATATGGTCTAAAGAATGATGAAATATGCTCAGTAATCCTAAAATCTAAGATGAAAAAACATTTTAAGGAAGCTGGAATCCCTTATATAAAAGGAAGGTTGGTATCGACTTTAGCAAATGCAAAAGAGCTTGTATTAGATATCGGATACCCAGTCATCGCTAAGCCCAACGATGGAATAGGAGCTGTTAGTTCATATAAAATAAAGGATGAGACAGAACTTATGGATTTTTTTCGGGTTAAGGAGCCTTTTGATTACATAATAGAAGAGTTTATTGATGGTAAAATTCAAACCTTCGACGGCTTAAGTGATCAAGATGGAAATATTGCCTTTTACTCTTCTATGGCTTATGAAAATGGCTTAATGGAAACTGTGCAAAACGACTTGGATAGCATATTCTATATACAAATGGAAATTCCAAATGATATTGTTCAACTTGGTAAAAGGGTTGTAGAAGCATTTAATATAAAAGAACGATTCTTCCATATTGAGTTCTTTAGACTGGATGATGGAAGTCTAGTAGCTCTTGAAGTAAATGCCCGTCCACCGGGAGGCCATTGTTTAGATGCGATTAACTATGCCTATGATTTGGATTTATATAGTATGTATGCAAGCATAGTAAATGGTAAAAAAATTTCAGGAATAGCCCACCCTAAATATCACTGTGTTTATATAGGTTTAAAAACACATTCCCACAGGGATTTGGCCCATTCTTTAGAAGACGTTTTGAAAAACTATGGCCATATGGTTGCCTATCACGGCTTAAACCCTCCTATATATGGTTCTGCCATGGGAGATTATGTTATAATTCTTAAATCTCATGATGAGAAAAGCCTGAAAGAAGCTAAAGAATTTATTACATCAAGAGGTGTATAATCCATAAAAAAAGCATAATAGCCAAAAGGAAGAGTCCCTTTGGCTATTATGCTTTTTAAACATTTATCTCAATTCATATTTTTTGAATGGGTACTGGCTGTCTATCTTTATTTAGGCTCCGGTATAAGAGTATTTCTTCCTAGTGCTTCCAATATCCATGCCTTCTTTAGCTCCTGGATTCTCTCTACACCGTCTTCTACACTTGAGGCAATCGTTTTACAACCCTGCAACTCAGGCAAACTAATTAGGTACCCATCTTTTTTCTTGTTTTTTTTGATGTTGATTTCATAATTTAGATTCATATAGTAATCTAAACTCTTCACTGATATCCCCCCAAACTTCAGCATATATTAATTCTTTTTAGTGTATCAAACATCCTTTAATATATTACCATAGTTAGGCTAAAAAAAATGCAGATATTTGTACTTTAAATGTAAGTTTTTTATTTCAATTGTAACCAGGTGTGGCTATTTCCAAGAAAAATTTATTCATTATTCTTGTAGAAAAATGAGCCTATTATCATAATAAGGGCAAATATTATTAGGTAATATGGGACTGCAAGTCCATGGGCTATATAAGCTGCACATACCATAAATATACATCCAAGTGTTGAAAGGCCAGGCATTATATATCTTTTAAATATATTTAAATCTTCACCTTTTTTCATCATCATCAAGAAAATCGGTACATAAGCTCCGTACAGAGTTATAATTGGAAGCTCAGAGGAATCAAAGCTGAAGGGTCCAAACCATGATTCTGTTAAGTTTGCACCGTAAAAATATACCAGCCAAATTGCACTTATAAAAACTCCAAATATTGCTGAATTAGTTGGCATGTTTGTATACTCATCTACTTGCTTAAATAATTCCGGCAATGGTCCTCTACCTCTTGTAGCAATGGAGTACATTCCTCGGGTACTACCAAGCATAAGTCCGTTTAAAGTTCCTAGACATGATATAATTACAAATACAAAAACTAGGGTTCCCCAAACCTGACCAAATATATTCTGAAATGCCATCATAACTCCCGTTTGACCACTTTCCATCAATATTCTGGAAGGAACTGCTCCGGAAAGGCCAATATAATAGGATATATAAACGAAAACTACTATTAATGCCCCTAGTACTAATGCTATAGGCAGATTTCTCTTAGCATCTTTTAACTCGGCATTTATAGTTGTTGCTATTATCCATCCCTCATAGGCAAATGCTACCGCTACTATTGATGCAAATAAGCCACCTGAAGCACTGATAGTTGGGTCTACTACATTAGTAAAGTTTTCCACGGTCAAACCACTTCTTAAACCAACAATTGTACCGATTACTGCCATAAGCATTAAAGGTATAAGTTTAATGATTGTTGTGGAGACTTGAAATTTTCCTGCGATAACCGGTGATAATGCATTGACACTATAGCTAGCTACTAAAAATAGGCATGCCAAGGTCATGGCTGAGCCTCCTGTTATATCCCAACCAAATAGTACAGCTGTATACCTAGCAGAAACCCATGCTAGGACTGATGTGATCGATGGCATATAAATCATAGTCATAAACCATCCTACATAATAACCATACCTAGTACCTACAGTAACATCAGCATAATCTACAACACCATTAACTCTTTCAAATTTGGCTGCCAGGACTGCAAAAGTATATGAACAGATTATCATAATAAGTCCAACTATACCCCAGGCAAATATTCCCAAAGGCATATTACCTCCGGTTGTCTTCAGTACAGTCTCTGCTTTAAAAAATACACCACTACCAATAACTATTCCAACTACCATAGCAATGGCTGTTGGAAGACCATACCTTTTATTTAATTGATTGTCCAAGATATCCATCCTTCCACTATTTTTTCGACAATAATTGTATCATTGTCTATTTTATCATAGGCTATACCACGTGTAAACGTTTCTATATTGATTGTACCCTTTATTTAATTACCCTTATTTTCCCTTATCCTATTTCTAAATTTCAGTATATCTTCCGCATCCTTTATTTCTAATCCTTTTTCTCCGGCTAGGGATTCTAAATGATGGGTAAATTCATGTAATAGGGTATCCTTGAGCTTTCTTCTTAGTCTCTTTTCTGTAGTTCCACTATATACTTTTTCAAAGGATCCATAGTAGATAACTATATTTCTTCCTGTGACACTCCTTCTATATTCACCTAAAATATATAGGGGGTTTTCATCTGTGCTTTGTGGGTGGACTTTTGTTTTTGGAAGAAGAATTATTCCTTCATTGAGCTTGTCGAAAAACTCCTTTGGAATCTCCTCCGATATCTCATCAAGTATGTTATTTATCTCATCTATAGTTGGAAAATCACCCATATCCTTCCCTCACCTTCTACTATCATTAAGAGCAATAATACCAACAACTATCCTTGTTATTGGTATTATTTTTAAGTTTATTTATCTCTTCTTAAACCTATGTCTGTTATCATTAGAGTCGGCCTTTGGACTATCCTTAGCCTTTTTTGGTCTATACTTCTTAGGTATATCCATTAAATTCACACTCTTCTCCTGTGTCTTCTGGGATTTCTTACCTCTTCTTTCAGAATCTTTACTTCTTCTAGATTCAGTAGACTCACGTCTTGCAGATTTCTTTTCCTTATCATCCATCTTCTTAGGTTTGAAATTAGCCTTGATCTTCTTATCAATCATAGCTAAATTATCCTGGTCTCTGTGGGTTACTAGTGTTACTGCCATTCCAATATTTCCAATACGGCCGGTTCTACCTATTCTATGGATATAGCTATCTACATCGTCAGGTATATCATAGTTTATTACATGTGTTACTCCTTCTACGTCTATACCACGGGCTGCTATGTCTGTTGCCACAAGAATCTGTAGCTTTGCCGTCCTGAAGTTTTTCATTACTCTTTCTCTCTTAGCCTGACTCATATCACCATGAAGCTCATCTGAATTGTAGCCTTTTCTAAGAAGGCCTAGGTTAACTTCCATTACCTTCTTCTTAGTTCTACAGAATACTATGGCTAGGTAAGGTCTAAATTCATCTATAAGCTTACATAAAGTATCAAATTTAGTCCTTTCACTAGTCTCTATTACAACTTGTTTAATTTCTTCTAAGGTCACATTTTTGCCTTCTATTTCAATTTGCAATGGATCTCTCATAAATCTTTTACCCATTTTTCTTATTTCATTGGAAATAGTAGCTGAGAAAAGCATGGTCTGCCTTGATTTTGGGGTCTGGTTTATTATGGACTCCACCTCTTCCATAAAGCCCATGTTTAGCATTTCATCTGCTTCATCTAGGACAAGTCCCTTTAATCTTCCAATATCAATATTTTCTCGCCTCATATGGTCCAATAGTCTACCGGGTGTAGCTATTACAAGATGAATTCCTTTTTTTAGCTTATGGACCTGGGCTTCTACATCCTGTCCACCGTATGCTGCAAGTATTGTCATATCCTTTGCCACTGCCAGTTTTTTAGCCTCAGCTGTTATTTGAATTGCCAATTCCCTAGTAGGTGTAATTATCAAACCTTGAATATGATTTTTATTTGTATCTATTTTGTCCATCAAGGGTAAGAGGAAGGAAAGTGTCTTTCCGGTTCCGGTTTGTGCCTGTGCTATTACATCTCTTCCCTTTACTATCTCAGGAATGGACCTTTCCTGAATTGGAGTCGGTTCCTTGATTCCATTACTATTTAATACCTTTTCTAATTCCGTACTAATCCCTAATTTATTAAATGCTCCCATTTTATACCTCACGTTCTTATTTACTTTTTTTAGTAATATTATCATACCATATGAAAAAACAATACACAATCCAGCAAATAAAATCGCTGGTTAACCCAGCGATTTTAGTATATCCATTTTATTGGTGGTACTATTCTTCCATATAAGTATAGCTTCTAATACTCCACCTGCTATAGTCCTTGCTTTATCGGAAATTTTAAAACAATTTTCTATTTCATCTAGCCTAGGGTCTAAGTCAAATATCTTTAGTCCTTTAGATACTTTCAAGCCACTCTTAAGACAACCTCTAAGCAAGCCATCCATTAGGCTTACTACCTGAACATCTCCAACATATCCTAATAGCTCACCTTTCTTTACAAGGTCTCCGATTTTTCTTACGCTTCTAAAGAATCCACTAGCCGGAGAATAGATAACCCTTTCTTTAGTAAAGCCTTGGATATTTCCCGGCTCACCTGTATTTTCATCGGCATAGCCATTATAAATAAGCCTTCCAAGATTGTGGCCCCTGTTGCTTTCTATAACTACATCCACATCTAGGCCTGCACAGAATCCAGGTCCTATTCCAATGGTTAATGGAGCAAGATTTTTTTTCATCCCTAAACTTTTCTTAGCTATTATAGAATCAATCAGGACCAAGGGCTTTATTTTTTGTATATATTCTCCAAAAGGATCAATTATAACAGGTATATAGTCTTTTTCCCAGGCATCTATGATTTGATTTTGATTGCTAACTCTTAAGGCAAGAAGGTCTTCAACAACAGTTGAACCGGTATATACGGCTTCAGAAAAGGATACGGTCCTCCTTATGGTTGTTGGGCGTTCAATTTCTAATACGAGTACTCTAAAACCGCTTCTATGGAGTTTTTGGATAATACCTGTAGCTATATCCCCACCGCTTTTAACTATTACAATATCTCCTCGCATTATATCACCCATTTCTTTTACATTTTAATCCAGACATCCTAACCTCAATTTAAGCATCGATGAAAGTGTTGCAGGTATCTCCTAAGCTCATTATAGGATTATGATATTCTTAATAATATAGTAATTTTACACAAGAATCAATGAATAATTCATCCCCTATAAAAATTTAAGAATCCATAAAAATTGTGGAATATGAAATAAATGGGTATAATTAATAGACAAGATTATGTTGGAGGTGATAGCTTGGAGAAATACGTAAGTGTTATTGGTGGTGCAAATGTAGATATAACCGGCAAAACAATAAAGAAGTTGAATGCCAATGATTCAAATCCTGGTATAATTACTACTTCTCTTGGGGGTGTTGGTAGAAACATTGCAGAGAACTTAAGTAGGATGGGAATAAAGGTAGAATTCATTTCCATATTAGGAGGAGACAATTATTCAAGGGAGATTCAAGAAAGCTGCAAAAGCTTAAATATGAGCCTTAGTAATTCATATATACTAGAAGACAAGCGAACCTCAATATATTTATCTATTATCGATGAAGATGGAGAAATGGCAGTTGCAATATCGGATATGAGTATATATGATATGATTACTCCTGATTTTTTAAAGGAAAGACTAAATGTCATAAATAATTCCTTGGCTTGTATTTGTGATACAAATATTCCTAAGGAATCCCTGGAATATATTATGGACAATGTTCAGGTACCTATTTTTGTAGATACTGTATCCATTAACAAGACCGAGAAGCTTAAAGACAATATTCATAATATATTTGCCCTTAAGCCAAATATACTTGAAGCTCAAATACTCTCAGGAGTAAATATCGAAAATGATAATGATCTTATAGCGGCTACTGATTTGCTTATCCAAAAGGGAATCAAACAGCTATATATATCCCTAGGACCAAAAGGGGTATATTATACTGATGGTAATACGAAGGGAATGCTTCCTTCCATTACTACAGATATAGTGAATGTAACTGGCGCAGGAGATAGCTTTTTAGCCGGGGTTGTCTGGTCATATACTAAGGGTCTTGGTATAGAAGATTCAGCTAAGGCTGGAATAGCTGCCTCGAACATAACACTCCTTTCACAAGATACTGTGAGTAAAAATATTTGTGAAGAAAATATGAAAAAAATAATAGAAAATAACTGGAGGTAGTATGATGAAGGATTATTTAGTAATATCAGAAGAAGTACAAAATGCTTTAAATGAAGGAAAACCTGTTGTTGCATTGGAGTCTACCATTATATCCCATGGGATGCCATATCCAAAAAACGTTGAAACGGCATTGAAGGTAGAGAAGATTGTAAGGGACAATGGTGCAATTCCAGCTACCATAGCTATAATTAAAGGAAAGCTTACTGTTGGTATTTCAGAAGAGGAGATTGACTACTTAGGAAAAAAAGGACTTGATGTAACAAAGGCAAGTAGAAGAGATATTCCGGTCCTTGTTGCAAGAGGTGAAGATGGTGCTACTACAGTAGCGGCTACAATGATAATAGCTAAGCTTGCAGGAGTGAAGGTCTTTGCTACAGGAGGTATTGGTGGTGTTCATAGAGGCGCAGAAACAACTATGGATATATCTGCAGACTTAGAAGAACTTTCAAATACAGATGTAAATGTGGTATGTGCAGGTGCCAAATCAATTCTTGATATAGGACTTACATTAGAGTATCTAGAAACAAAGGGCGTTGCTGTAATAGGTTATAAGACAGATTCCCTACCTGCCTTCTATACAAGAGATAGCAACTTTAAAGTAAACTATCGTATGGATACTCCACTTGATATAGCTAAGGCTATTAAAGCGAAGGATGATTTAGGATATAAAGGGGCTATGCTTATTGCAAACCCAATTCCTGAAGAGTATTCCATGGATAGAGCTGAAATAGATAGGGTTATAGAAAATGCCGTTAAGGAAGCTGAAGAACTTGGGGTTGTAGGTAAAGATATTACCCCATTTTTACTTGATAAAATTCAAAAAATCACTGAAGGCAGAAGCCTTGAGGCTAATATTCAACTAGTATATAACAACGTAAAACTTGGGGCTGAAATAGCTAAGGAACTTAGTGAGCTTAAATAATCAAAGGGAACCGTCCCTTTTGGTTATTTGCATAAAAATGGACCGATTAATCGGTCCATTTTGCTTTGCTAATTATAACCACCAAAGGGGACGGTTCCCAATGGTTATTCACCCTTATAAGGGTTTTCAATATTTCCTGCTTTAAGCTCAGCTATAGTTTCTTCTACCTTGTCTTTAACTTCTTGAGTTGCCATATCTCCCCATTGCATATCCAGAACACCGTCTGCCCAGCCTAGGGATTGACCAACTGGCTCAAGAGTACCATCTAATAATTGTTGTACTGTAGATTTAAATAATCCAGGAGTATTATAAGTAACACTTGAAATTACTGTATCAGGTGCTACATCATTTTGAGGAGCTATATATCCTACAGCCTTAACTCCCTTTGACTTAGCTGCCTCTATGGAACCTAATCCTACTTGGTTAGCACTACAGAATATAACGTCACTTCCTGCCTCTGCCATTGCCAGTGCTGTTTCCTTACCTTTTTGGATATCTTCCCATGAGTTTACATATGTCTTAGTAACTTGGATTGATGGGTCTACTGTTTGAGCTGCTGCTTCAAAAGCATCAAGAGTTCCTGCAATTACTGGGAATGGGAATGAGCCTATAGCTCCTAATTTCTTAGATTCTGTATTCATTCCAGCTATGATTCCTGCAATATATCCACCTTCCCACTCTCTAACCCCTATTCCACCAACATTAGGCTCTACACCTTCTTCACTGTTGATTACCATGTAAAAAGTATCAGGGAACTGTGGTCCTACCTTAGCAGCTGCATCAAAGAACTGAGTTCCAT
>CAZIMA010000024.1:0-17202 GCA_964540195.1 uncultured Tissierella sp. | reverse complement strand
AACTTACACAGAATATGTTCAACATTAGGATTTGACTTTGTTATCATACCAGAACAGGTAGCACAGTAAAGGTATATTTTCCCTTCATAATTCTTAAAGCCTTCCTGCAAATCCTTAGTCAACTGCCTTTCCTTAATAGATGCACAACCTCCTGCACCACAGCATTGGATATTATTTATTTCTTGAATCTTATTTTCATCAAAATATTTTTCCAGCATCTTATAGATTGTCCTATCATCCTTATCCGGGCATGGTAAAAACAATGGTCCTTCTATCTTGCTACCATGGCCCTTTGGAATTAAACTATCCATTATTTCATCATGCTCGTATATCATTGAAATTTTAATATCCAAATTATCCTTAAAATAATAATAGCAATTTGGGCATAGGAGTATTAGTTCTTCAATCCCTAGTTCCTTAAATTTATTATTCAACCTAGCACTTATTTCTTCCTTTTCCTTCTTCATACTCAAATCGGATATAGGCTTACCGCAACAATCAAATATAGTAGAAATCCCAAAACTTTTTTTCAGTTTTTCTGAAATGCTTTTAGTGGTATCAGGATAATATGCCGGAAAATTACATCCGGGGAAAAAAGCTACTTTACTCTCTACTTTCTTATAATTTTTAAAAATATAGTTTCTTTTTTCTAACAATAATACACCATAGCCATTTCTATGCAATTTGTAACCTTTCTTTATCCTTCTTTCTCTCAAATTCAAAGATAACTGTCGACCATCTATATCAAGAGGACAAACTCTTTTACATTCTCCACAAAGATAGCAGTTGTAGGCTAAATCAGGTAAATCAGCATACTCTTTTAAATTTATAGTATATTTTTTTAGGAACAAACAACTTTTGGTACACTTTCCACAGTCAATACATTTTTCATGATTTGTTTTCAAGCCCCCACCCCTTATCTATATAAATTTGCAATTACTTCAATATCCATTCCCTTTCGGTACATATGTTGTAGTCTTTGCATTCTAGCCATGGTTTTTAACCTACCATTCTTGGTAAAACGTCTTTCAGAAGTTTCTATCTTAGATTTTGCTAAGGCAATCTTTTCGCCCTTGGCCTTTATGGTCATGGATAATTGATAATCTTCCATAAGGGGTATCTCCTTAAAGCCCCCTAATTCATAAAAATAGTCTCTCCTTATAAATATACCTTGGTCTCCAAAAGCAATATTTCTTAATAGGACTCTTAGATTGGACATAAAGCCACATATCTTCATAAGAGGATGGACACTCTTAAATTTAAGTTTAAAACACCCAACCTTATACCCTTCACTGATTATATTATGGATTTGGATAAGGACATCTTTAGGCAAAATACTATCTGCATGTAAAAAGAAGAGTATATCTCCTTTTGATAAAGAAGCCCCATAGTTCATCTGATTGGCTCGACCCTTTTTAGGAGAAGAGACGACCCTATATCTTTCTTGGATTATTTGAGGACTCCCGTCACTACTACCGCCATCTATAAAGATGATTTCGCACTCCTCCTTAAACTGCTCTAAACCATCCATTAATGAAGATATTGTAGAAGCTTCATTATATACCGGTATGATAATTGAAATCTTACTATCTAGATTAATACTCATTTAAATAGTCATCCTTAATCATATTTAAGAAATCCATGGATAAATAGGATTTTATCTTGTCATAAGTATAATCATTTGAAATAAGCTTGTCTGGATTTTGATACTCTACATAGGCCATAGCACACCAAGTTATACCCCTTAAACAATTCATAGAAAGGTAGTTCTTTACTGACTTCCATAGTTCTCTTTCATCCTTATATTGATTTGAATGTTTACAATAACATTTAAGGAAAAATTTAATTTCCTCTTTAGATAAAATAACATCAGTCTTCCAAAAGGTAGTTGTAGGCGTTAAGAAGTGGCCTAAATCTTGGGCAGGATATCCATATAGGGGCTTCTCCCAGTCCACTAAATAATTATCTGTTCCCTCTCCATTTATTAGGAAATTTCCGGAGTTTAACTCTGTATTTATAATAGTCCTATTACCTATATCAATGGTTTTAATATTCTTTCCCTTTTCCAAGAGACCTTCTATAAAGTCCTTAGTTTTTTCATCCCTATATTTTGACAGCCTATATGTCTCAAACATCTTTAGACATTCTTCATAAATAGCCTCAATTGGATTTTCAGGCTTTAATAAGTGATTTTCCTCTAAGACTTCAGCATTATGGATATCAGCCAAAATTTCAGCTGCATACTTTAAGTCCTTTTTATAATCCAAATGCCTTCCGGGAAGGTAGTCCATAACTAAAAACCCATAAGGGATCAATTCTTTTGTATGGTCACAATAGATTGGCTTAGGGGTCCTGTTAGTTTTATTCAATAGTTTTAATGTTTCATATTCATAGCTAATCTGGTTTTCCAAATCCATTTGGCTATGGGTTGCTATCCTTAAAATTAGTTTCCTATCATAAGATTTTGAATTAAAGATATAGTTGATATTGTATTCTCCTTGACCTAGAAGGGAAAACTCTTCATTCTCTTCGATTCCAAATCTTTCAATCAAATCTTTATTATTTCTTATATTATCTAACTCTATTTTACTCATATAACCTCACGTTTTTCCATAATTTCATAAAGTAGTTCCCGTGTATTATCACAAGGAATATTCTCATCTTCTTTTAATATATTATATAATTTTAAGAAGTCATCCTTATCATCTATATCTAACTGATAAGACCCCACTCCATATGATTTACCTAGGCTTTTCATTTTATTTATAGTCTCATGAAATACTGAGCTTGTACTATATTTCATATGGAAAACTTCATGATTTTCTTCTTTCATTCCAATTAAATAATACCCTCCATCATAGGTTGGAGATATGACTAAGTCCTTGTTTTCTAAGATTTCAAAGGCTGTGTCTATATCATCTTTATTAATCAATGGAAGATCACTACCTATAAGAACGGACTTGCGGTAATTTTTTAGAGAAAAAGCTATGGCATTATGCATCTTTGCTCCTAAATCGGGGCCTTCTTGCCTTATAAAAGGTATCTCTTCAGGGATGATTCCCTTTAAGACATCTAAGTCCCCATGGGCTGAATAACATACAATAATGTCTATTCCCATGGATTTTAAATTGTTATATATGTCTTTAATAAAAGCTAGTTGAAGTTTTACACATAGGTCTTTGCTTAAAAAACCTTCCAATCTAGTTTTAGTTTTACCTAAAGTAGGTATCCTTGTGAAAAAAACAAGTACTTTATCTTTCATCTATTTCCCCTAATGTTAATTTTTTGTATTTCTTATATAAAATTTTACCTATAATGACCATCAAAATTAAAATTACAAATCCTAGAATAAACATGTTACTTCTACTTTCTACATTTATTAATCCTTCTGTACCTATGCTAAAGATTAATATTCCTGGTATCATAAATAAAAAGGTCCCAAAGCTATAGGTTGCTATGGAAATATTGGAGATTCCATAGGCGAAATTTTGAAGGTTAAATGGAAATATAGGCAAGAGCCTAGTTATCATTAGAATTAAAAATTCCTTTTCTGAATTGCTTTCAAATATTATATCATATAGTCGTGGATTCTTCTTTACTAGATTTTCTACTGAATTCTTTAATAAATACCTACTTAGAAGAAAAGACATTGTAGCCCCTATAGTAGTGCCTATCAGACAATATAAAGACCCTATCCAAGGTCCAAATAGTCCCGTTGATATAACAGCAAAGGTAACCCCAGGCAAGGCTAATAATGATGAGCCTAATATGGTAAAAACGAGGTAGAAAAATACTGCTAGTAAATAATTGTCCTCTACCATTTGGCTAATATTCTTCAAATTATTAGAGTCCGTTAAATATGAGCCCCATTGGTACTTTCTATTTAAGAACACCCCTATAGCTATTATAAATATAAAAACAAGAGCTTCACTATATCTTTTCATCTTCATTTTCCTTTAGTTTGTTCTAGTCTTTCTTGAATTGAATATATTCTTTAATAATACTACAAGAACTGATAAGGCAAATAGTATAAGTAGTCCTGTTACTAATAATCTAGCTCCTCCTGTTAGCATACCTCCAACATATGAATAAACAATAGTTGCTGGTAATTGACCTAGGCCTGTAGCTATAAAGAAGGGTACAAAAGCCATAGAAGTTAAGCCTGCTGCATAAGAAACTATATCAAAAGACATAAATGGTAATAACCTAGCAATTAATATGGAATGTTTACCATATTTATCAAAGAATTCATCTAGGCTCTCTAAGCCTGCCTTACTAGTCAATTTCACAACTACATCCCTACCTAGAATTCTCGATATGTAAAAACATAGAGCAGCTCCTAACATAGCACTTGACCAAGATAAGATTGCCCCTTGCCACCATCCAAATAGGTTAGCATTAGCAAATGTAATTAAAAATGCCGGTAGTGGTGCCATTACTGATTGAAATATCATTAGTAAAGCAGATACTAACATAGCATAAGTTCCATATTCATCAATAAATTCCCTAACTACTTCAAAATCTCCTGTAGCAAACATTGCAGTTATGGTTTTTACTAATTGGTTAACACTTGGATTCAATAAATATAATAGCACAGAAATTAATATTGCACCTATAAGAATAATCTTGGATATGTGATCTTTTAAATTGATTTTCATAGTCCACCTCTTTATAAAATTTTTTATCCTAATTAAAAAGCTATCCACTTAACATACTTAAATGAATAGCCCTTTTAATTTAAGCTTTAGGAAACTGCTTGCAGTTTCTACCCACTGCTGCAACGAGGCTTGCCTCGTTATTGCTCTAGAAGTGCTTTATAATCGTCTCCGCCTTCTTCCCAAGCCTTCATGCCGCCTTCTAATGTAACAATTTGATCAGCTGAAACTCCCATTTCAATTAATAAATCAGTTGCTTTTTGTGCATATGATTTACCAGAATAACATACTTGTACATATTTAACATCAGCATTTCCTGTTTCACTGCCAGTTGCTTCTTTAAGAGCAGCCTTTAAACTTGTTTTTCCTGCTTCATCATCTCCGCCTTTATTAGCAGCGTCTACATCCGCCATAAAAGCACCTACAATATGACTTGTCTCATAGTCTGCGGCTTTTCTGTTGTCTAGCATAATGTACTCCGTTGATCCTGCATCAATTGCAGCTTTTAAATCTTCACTTGTTATGTATTCCATTTGGTTAGCTGGTGCTTCTGATTCTGCTGGTTTTGCTGCTTGTCCACATCCTACTAATACTAGTGCTAGTAAAAGGAAAATGGACATAAGTTTTAATGATTGTTTTTTCATCTTCTTTCATACCCCCATTAGATATTTTCTTAACATATTACATATTACAATATGAGACCTAGGATGACAAATAGGTATTTCAAATAATTTTTAACCTTGTATTAAAATATCTAATAACAGTTGACACCTTTTTCAAGCCAAGGTCCTAACTAGTGTTTCTTATGATATTTTCTTTCTAAATTATCTTATTCTGATATTTTTTTGGTGATATGCCCATAGCCTTCTTGAATACCATGCTAAAATAACGATAGTCCCTATAACCTACTCTTTCAGCAATTATATAGATAGGAAGATTATCTTCTTTCATTAATTTAATAGATTCAGCTATCCTTATATTAGTTAAGTATTCAATAAATGTTGTATTGATTTCCTGTTTAAATAGTTTGGTTAAATAACTATCACTAATTTGTAATTCCTTAGCAACATCCTTGATATTCAAGTCTTTCATATAATATAACTCTATATACTCCATAGCATTTCTCAAATGTATACTTAACTTTCTACTTGCATAATCATCAAGTAAGTCAACTTTCAATTCATTTGGGGATAATCTATTATTTAAGTTTTTAATTATTATATTGGAGTTTTCTTTTTCTTTTATTCTCTCAATCACCTTACTAAGGGTTTCCATTAACTCTTCATCATTAATAGGTTTTAGTACATAATCATGTACCCCTAGCTTAATTGCCTTTAAGGCATATTCAAATTCACTATATGCACTGATAACGATAAATTCAGCATCAAAATCCCTATCCTTCAATTCCTTAATCAATTCTAAACCATCCATTTTAGGCATCCTTATATCCGTTATAACAATATCGGGATTGGTTTTTATGATCTCATCCATGGCAATATAACCATCTCCGGCTTGACCAATTACATTGCAATTTAATGCTTCCCATGGGGTAGTTAACACCAATTCCTTACGAAATAAAATCGAGTCATCTGCTACATATACCTTATACATAGAATCGCCCTTTCAACCTTCAACTAATTATTCAAAATATCATTAATAATATTTTGAACTTCTTCCAGTGCTTCATTGACATCAATATCCTTATAGAGCATATTGCCCAAAGCATTTTCAAGCAATAAGTTTATCTTCGTATTTTGATCTATTGCCATACCGCTATAGCCATTATAAGTTCTTTGTATTACCTTTGAATATAATTGACTATATTCAAAACCTCCATTTTTATAGCTAGATCCATTGATTTTTGGAATTTTCAAGGGTATATTACCATTTTTTATAATTTCAGATTCGTCTGTTCCTATTTTCCAAAGGGCTTTTAATGCCTCCCAGGAAAGAGTATAATCAAGGCCAGATGGTTGTTTAACAAGGTATAAGTTGCTTCCACTAAGAGGAAAAGATGTGTTTGAATCTAGCATAAGAGGCAGGACTGATATAGGAAATTGTCCTCCGTCTAATATCTTATTTGCTTGATATGTATTGCATAATAGAATGGGCACATCTCCATTAATAAAGTCCATAATATCATCATTTTTACTAAAAGAGTAATCTCTCAAGCGCTTAAGTTTAATGGCCTGACGTATATTATTTATCATATTGATTTTATTTTCCTGGTTAATATTAAGGTAAGTCGCCCTATTGATTTGTTCTGCAAGATTAGAAGGCTTATTATAAGCTAGATATTCAATCACAAGTTCAGATAAAGGCAATGAAAGCTCAACTTTTTCCTCAGTTGAATTTTGCATTAATGATAATTGAACCAAGTCATCTAGAGATATGGCATCTTGATTATAAGTAAATAAATTCTCATTAATCAAAGCAACTCTTGCATTTCTAATTATAGGAATACTCCATATTTTCCCATCCACAAGTGAATTTGCCATAGAAACAGGCATGAATTCCTCCAACCAACTTATTCCAAAATCCTCCATAATATATGAATCCATTGGTTCAATCAAGTTTAATTTAGTTAGGGAGTATATTTGATTAGGACTCAAATAAGCTATATCATATTTTTTGTTTGCTTCCTTTACATAGACCAACTTAAGTAGGGCTTCTGTATCAGAATATACAAAGTATGGAACAGCTTGGGTCTTAGGATTATCTCTATTAAATATGGAAATATGCCTTTCATAAACTTCACGATTGCTATTATCTCCACCTAAGGATATTAAGATATTAATTTTTTGTATCTCATTATCTATAGCTTCCTCGGAATCTTTCCTTATAAATAAACTAATAACTACTAATAGGCATATGACAGGAATTATAAATTTTTCGAACATTATTTTACCCCAATCTAGAAACTAGTTATCCCTGTATGGGATAATAACTATGACCTTTGTATACTTACCAATTTCACTTTGTATCCTCAATCCATACTTACTTCCATATATAAGTAATAATCTCTTCTGAATATTTTCTAGGCCATGGCCTCCATATAGGGTTGAACTTTCCTCAGTATTATTAATATAATTAATAAATTCATCCTCAACCCCATCTCCGTTATCATGGATCTCAATAAAAACCATATCCCCTCTTCTATATCCTTTAAGCTTGAGGGTTGGTTTGCTATCCTCACTTCTAAAGCCATGTATAATGGAGTTTTCTATAATAGGTTGCAAAATCAAGTTAGGAATTTTACAGTTCATTATACCTTCATCAATTTCGATTATAGAGTCAAAGCTATTTTCATACCTAATTTTTTGCAACTGTAAATAATCATTCAGAAAAACAAGTTCCTCTCTTATAGAAATGAATTTTTCTTGATTAGATATACTATGTCTTAAAAGCTTTCCCAGGCTTACAACGAAGGTAGATACCTCTTGTGTTCTGCCTAACTTTGCTAAGGATTTAATTTCATTAAGCATATTATAAAGAAAGTGAGGGCTTATTTGTGCCTGCAACAACTTAATTTCCGCATCCTTTTTCCTTTCGGTTTCTTCTATAACCTTATTCAATAGATTCTCTATCTTATCTAACATCCTATTAAATCCATTGGCCACAATTGACATTTCATCATTGCTGGAATACTCTTGAATACGTACTTCCAAATTACCTTCAGTTATTTCTTTCATTGCATCTACTACAACATTTATTGGTATATATAACTTTCTTACTTGAATCCTTACCATTAAAAAACAAATTATGAAGATGAGAATTGCTATTACCAAGGATATTTTTATAAGCAATAGGGTCTCTTTATAAAAGTTATCCACTTTTATAAAGGTATATAAGGAATATTCCAATTGGTCTTTATTCTTTACACCAAAAATAGTTTCACTTCTATCACTATCTACTAAACTGGATTGAAGGATCTCCATTTTATCCTTGTCTGACAAGAAGGTTGAAAAACCACCCTTATAAGTGGAGGTTGTATCCAATACAACTATACTGTCATTTAACAATAAAATATACTCTGACTCGTCTCCAGCAAATGAAATTTGATCCACTATAGTCTTTTCATATACATCTATTATTGCATAACCTATAAATTCACCCTGACTATCTACAATCCCTTTCCCCAAGCTAAGTATAATCTGTCCATTCTCAGTAGTATAATTACTTGGAAAAAGTACTACCTTATTAGGATTAGACCTTGCCTCATATAAAATTCCCCAGTCAAAATAAATTGACTGGTCATAGAGACTAGGCCTTATATTTGTACTTTTACTAATAGGACTATCATAATCTATTACATGAATTTCCATATTGGTCTTACGGCCTGTTAATGCCGACTCCATTATATTTTCCAATCCGTTAGACCTATTATTTTCTATTAATACATCCCTTACCTGAGTATCCTCAGAAATAATATTAAGAATATTTTCATATTCATCCAAAAGATATTCTAACCTGTTAACTGTTGCATCATTTATTGATAAAAGTCTTTTATTTTGTTCCGAAATCATCACTTGATAATTAACATATATTATGGCAGCAACACAGATAATTAAAGGAATAATTGAGGTGAATAAAAATGCAGTAAAAAGTCTATTGAAATATTTTCTACTAACCTTAAATTCATGCAATCACTTCACCTCTTTAATCTTAAATATTACTTTATATTCTCCAGTATATACTTGTACTGACCTAATAAGTCCTCATTGGAAAGCCCTGTATGTGGCTCATATTCAAGTATAATATCTGCATCTGGTGTATATTTTTTAAATAATCCTAGTATTTTGGAGTAATCAATGGACCCATCCAGAATACTATTATGCTGATCGTCAATTCCGTTATTATTGTGGAAATGATAAGCTTTTACCCTATCTGAATGCTTAATTAAAAACCCTTCAATATCCATCTTGTTAATATGGGCATGGCCTACATCAATTATTGAAATTGCAGCTGGATTAGATAAGAAAATTTTATTGTATTCTTCATTATTATACAAGGATAATTTTCCTTCAGGGTGTGCTAAATTTTCTATCAACATATTTACATTGTATTTTTTAGCCAATTCCATAAGCATATCTATATTCTCTTTACTAATGTATTGTGACTCTTTTATATTATCTTCAGAAAAACCAATTTGTGTATAGTGGAAGACAACATGCTTAACATTAAATTTCTTTGCCAGTGAAAATACCCTATCATAACTTTCAACAAGCCAATCATGCTCTCTAGTCCCTGGTTTTGCTGTAGCTTCTACCCCAATATAAGGGCCATGGAAGGACACCGGGCATTTAAGCCTATTTAATAAAGTACATAACCTATCCCAATATTCTTGATTATGGGTAAATGCAATAAGCTCTACTCCTAGATTAGGCAATTCTTGTTCATCAATCCAGCTAGCTAACCCTTCCATATTTTCTTCACCTTTTATGAGGGCACTTATGAATATGGTCATACTATACCTCCTTCAATTCCTTAGGGTATCCAAGAGATAATGTGGTTTCACCATCAAAGAAATGCAAACTTTCTGGTGTAATATTCCAATGAACTTCTCTAGAATCTGAAATAGTATTTTCCGCCATAATTGAAATCATTTCTTCATTGTCCATATTAAAATAGAAGCCTATCCTATTTCCATAATCTTCCACATACTCAACCTCAACAGGTATACTACTATCAGTCTTAATATTGCTAAGTTGGATATTTTCAGGTCTAACTCCCAGCTTAATTTCTTTAGCACCAGAAGCTTTTATTTGATTTAGCCAAATTTCAGGTAAAGCTACCTTATGCTTTCCTATAATCATATTGCTGCCATCAATCTTAACGGGAATAATATTCATGGATGGAGAACCAATAAAGGTAGCAACAAAGATATTTGCTGGTCTATGATATACTCTGCTTGGAGTGTCTATCATTTGAAGTTTACCCTTATCCAATAATGCAATCCTATTTCCAATGGTCATAGCCTCAATTTGATCATGAGTTACATATACGAAGGTTTGATTATACATCTCATGAATTTTAACTAATTCCTTTCTAGCATACCCTCTTAATTGTGCATCTAAATTTGATAGGGGCTCATCAAGCAAGAAAAAGTCTGATTTTTTTACTAAGGCTCTAGCAAGGGCTACCCTTTGTCTTTGACCACCAGATAACTCCCTTGGATACCTATCTTCTAAACCTTTAAGGCCTAAGACTCTTACTGCTTCCCCAACCCTCTCTTTAATAACATCTTTTTTTTCCTTATTAATGGATAATCCATAACCTACATTTTCACTTATAGTCATATGTGGAAATAAGGCATAGTTTTGAAAGACCATAGCAATGTTTCTGTCTCCACTATCTATATCATTGGCTAAGACATTATTAAGGTATAGTTCTCCGGAGCTAATCGTTTCCAGTCCGCTAATCATTCGTAAAATTGTTGATTTACCACATCCGGAAGCACCTAAGAGAATTAGACGCTCTCCCTTTCTTACTTCTAAATTTAAATCTTTTATGACGTCAACTTTGCCAAATGACTTGCTGACACTTCTAAACTCTATACTATTCATACTAATCCTCCAGTATAATGATTTGTTTTGTATATTTATCTAACCCTTTATTCCAGATTGGGTAAATGTGTTTATAATAAACTTCTGACATATAGCATATATCCCCAATGGCAAAAGCATGGTCAATACGGATATTGCCATTGCAACCGGTATATCTGTACCACCCTCAGAACTTACAAACATTTGTAATGCCAAGGATAGGGTATAATTTTCTGTACTTTTTAGAATCAATGATGGCCATACATATTCATTCCAGGAATTAATGAAAAAGATTATACCAATTGATAATATAGCAGGCTTTATAAGGGGAACTACTATTGTACTTAGAATTTTTAAATGAGGTGTTTTTTCCAGCCTAGCTACTTCTAATAATGATTTAGGAATTCCCCTCATATGCTGCCTCAACAAAAAGATTCCCGTTGCATCTGCCAATTGAGGTAAAGCCACACCGATTATATTATCTCTTAATCCCATTTTGGATATGGTTATAAAATTAGGTATCATAGTAACAGTAAATGGAATAAAGATTGTGCTAATTAAAATAAAGTATAGTATGTTTTTACCTTTAAAATCCAAGAATATAAAGCTATATGCAGCAAGTATACCTGTGGCCAATTTAAATATTGTGACAATAGAGGCGATTATAAAGGTATTTAATGTAATCTTTCCAAAAGGAATAATACTTAATACCCTTTGATATGCAGAAATAGTAGGCTCTATAGGTATAAGTGAATTGCTGTTAAATGCCTCGTTTAGACTTTTAAATGAAGTTGATAATGCAAAAAATATTGGAAATAGAAGTAGAAATATCAATACTATAAAGGTAAGATTCCATCCAATATTTGATTTTTTATTAATTTTCATAGTATACACCCTTCTCTACATATTTAAATTCTATATATAGTAAAGCCAAGAATATTATCATAGTAAAAACAGATAAGGCAGCAGACCGACCAGTATCATAGAAGGTAAATGCCTCCTGGTAACCCTTATAAATTATATTTGAGCTGGCATTATCAGGTCCACCTTGTGTCAATACTTTGATCGGTGTAAATACATATTGAAGACCTTGAACTATACTCATAATAAGTACATATATTGCAGAAGATGACGTTAGTGGAGCTACTATCCTTGTAAAGATTTTTCTATTAGGGGTTTTTTCTAATCTTGCAGCTTCCACCAGTTCAGTTGATACTGAGCTAACGCCAGATGTAAGTACTAAAAAATTGTAACCGAATGCCTTGTAGGTTGCAACAAGACTAATAACTATAATTACTAGCCCACTAGTTTTAGACCAGGTAGGCATTGTTACTCCGAAATTTGATAACACAGCGCTTATTGGTCCTGAAACAGGATTAAATATCCATTGAAATACAATTGCTCCAACAACCAAAGATATTAAACTAGGCATAAAAATAAATCCTCTATACAAAGCTTGATTCTTTTTAATAACAAAAGAATTTACAAAGGCAAGAATGTATGGAACTAAGAAGTTTAATAAAACAAGTACTACTAAATAAAGAATGGTATTAGTAAATATCTGTATAGTTCCTGGATCCTTCAATAAGCTAATATAATTATCTATTCCTACCATGGATTTGGTAGGAGAAACCATATTCCATTTGAAAAAGCTTAAATAAAATGTATTAACTAGTGGCCAAAACATAAATATAATAAATCCTAACAATGAGGGAGACAAAAATAGCCAAGCCAATAAAGTCTCTTTTCTTTTACCATTAGAACTCTTAAGTCTAACTTGTGGTTTGTTTTTCATAATAAACTCCTTTTTCTCTAATATATAAGCAAGACATCCATGGATTATTGGATGTCTTGCCATAGGAAATTATTTTGTTATTTGCTCAGCAGTGTATTTAATTCATTCTCTGCTTGTTTTAATGCATCTTCTACTGTAGCCTGTCCTCCCAAAATCTTGTCTCTAGTATCAGCAAATAATTGCTCTGCTCTTGTACCAACATCACCTGGGAATGCTACCCATGAGTATGTCCCATCCATTTCACTAAATGCGACACCTAAAAGCTGATTTTCTTCAATGTATGTTTTTAAACCTTCTGGGTCTTCTGCAACATCTTGTCTTGGAGGAAGATACCCTGTTCCAATGGACCATTTAGCTAGCCACTCAGGCTGCATAATAAACTTAATAAATTCCCAAGAAGCTTTTTGTTCTTCCTCAGTTTGTGCCATTATAGGTAAGAAGTTACCACCTGCTGGTACTCTTCTTTCTTTGCCTTCAAATACTGGGAACTCAGCTCCTCTAAGATCAAATTCCGATGCTGACTCTATTGTTCCAATCTTTGCACTCGATCCAACTAGCATACCAACTTTTCCATTTATAAAAGTTTGTATTCCTTCGTCTGCAGTTATATGAAGAGCAGTCTTATCTTTTAGAACCATATCAGCCAATAGTTGATATGCCTCTATTCCTTCTTTAGAGGCAAATGTTGCTTTATTATCATCTGATAGCATCTGAGCACCATTTCCTTCTAACAAACCTTGTACTGCCCAGTTATCTGCATATTCTTGCATGTAAAATCCATATTCACCTGTCTTTTCAGTGATTTGTTTTGCATATTCCCTAACTTCTTCCCATGTAACAGGTGGCTTATTTGGATCTAATCCTGCTGCTTCAAATAAGTCTGCATTATAATAGATAATCGGAGTACTTATTGAAAATGGTATACCTATTTGTTCTCCATCAACTTGAGCCAAGGTTAGGATATTATCTAAAAATGTCTCGGATAGATAGTTTTCATCAGCAGGAACATAATCTTGAATTATCTTTTCTGGATTAATATAATTAAAGTTTGCTGCAAAATATTTCAAGTAATTATAACCTATCATAACTATTGAAGGATGGTTTCCTGAAGCCACCTCTGCCTGGAGATTTTGCATTAGACCAGGATACATATCTGCATTATATACTTCCTTAACTATTATCTCGTCTTGTGAACTATTAAATGCATCCACCATTTCTTTTATTACAGGTGCTCCAAAGTTTTCTGAGTAAACATGCCAAAATGTAATTTCAATAGGACCGTCCGTACCATTATTATCTTTATTACTTGCACATCCTGATAAAACTCCCATTAATAGCAATACTGTTAATAGTAGTGATAATGTTTTCTTGAGCTTTTTCATGTAATTGATTCTCCTTTTCATTTTAATATGTAAAGAATCCTTTTATTTTTCGATTCTCATATTAATTGTATAATAGAAAAAAAACAAAGACAATTGACCTATCCGTCAATTATGTCTAAAAAAACGCACTATTGTATATTAAAACAAACAGCTAAGGCAACATTTTACTACTATTTCAATTTTCTTATTCAATCACCCAGTTAACACATAAAAAGGGTCACTCTATGTTATTTATACTTAAATGTGTTAAACTTTTTCATTATCTCTTCCATTTGCATCCTCCCTGTTCTTATAAAAAACCAAGTGCATACCAATTTCACTGGAGGGCTTTAGCTTTCCTTCACAACATTTCCCCCCAGACCTTGTTAATAAAATTCTTTATTCTCTGTTTCAAAGTATTTATTAAGATTATAAGGGAGAAAAATTCCCTTATCAGTTACAACACCACTAACTAAATGAGGAGGAGTTATATCAAAAGATGGGTAGAATCCTTTTACGCCCTCTAAGGTATTTTTAATCCCCCTTGCTTCAAGAACAAGTCTTGGATCCCTTTCCTCAATAATTACACTTGATATAGAATCATGAGCCTTATCAGGAATCCCTGTTACGAAATATGGAACACCATGGTATTTTGCAGCTATTGCTATTTGATAAGTACCAACTTTATTGACCACATGCCCATCCAAACTAATAACATCTGCAGCTGATGTGAATAAATCTATTTTTTTAGTAACCATAAGATAGGCCGGCATATTATCAGTGATTACTGTAGTATCAAAACCTTGGTCATATGCTACACTTGCAGTAAGCCTTGCTCCTTGGAAGTATGGCCTAGTTTCAGGTATATACAATTTTATATCCTTATTCCGAGCCTTGGCTACTCTTAACATCATTCCTACTATGGTTTCACCAAAGCATTGGGTCATGATATTCCCTTTATCAGGAAATAGGTCAACTAAGTTTTCACCTACTATTTCCATTGTAGAATACCTTCTATTTAAGGAATCTATAGTCCTATTAAATATGGCTTCATCTACCTTAGTCCCTTCTTCTATGGCCTTTCTAGCAGCTTTTAAACATCCTCCGGTTACTAATGCCATCCTCTTTGCTGTAGTTGGCCTTGCATTAGAAAGCCTATAGGCCGCCTTCTCTAAATATGCAATCATATCAACTTCCTTCATATGTCGGCATTCAAAAGCTGCAAGAGCCATGCCCATACCGGCAGCAGTATAAGGACCGGCACTTTGAGTTACCATATCAGCTATTGCCTGGGCAACATCTTCATGCTTATTACAAGTAACAAACTCCACCCTTGTTGGATAAATTCTCCTATCCAATATCCTAACTTGTCCCTTTTCATACCAAGCTACATTTTCATACTGTAGCATAAAGGCTAGGTCTTTATCATTTCTTATCATAAAAACACTCCTTTTAAGCACCTCTTTTTATTTCTTTCAAGATTTCCCTTAATAAGCTTTTAAAGTTGTCCGCTGATACTTGAGCGGTTTCATCCACTTCTTCAGTAGTAATGGGTTGGTCTAAAACTCCTGCTGCCATATTAGTTATAAGGGAAAGTCCTAAAACCTTCATTCCGCAGTGGGCAGCTGTTAAGGCCTCTGTTACTGTAGACATTCCCACTGCATCTCCACCAAGTATCCTAATTGCCCTAATTTCTGATGGTGATTCAAATTGTGGACCTGGGCAGTAGAAATATATACCCTCCTCAATTTTTAAATCTATTCTATCTGCACATCTCCTAGCAAGGGAGACCAGGTCTTTTGTATACATATTTGTAACATCAAAGAATCTTGGTCCAAATTCTTGTATATTAGGTCCTCTAAGTGGGCTGGCTCCCATTAGTTTAATATGGTCCTTAATAATCATTATATCTCCGGTCTTAAAGGATGTATTTACAGCTCCTGCTGCATTTGTAAGAATTACCGTTTCAACTCCAAGAAGCTTGAATACCCTTATTGGAATGACCAATTGTTCAAAATCATATCCTTCATAATAATGAAATCTTCCAGACATACAAATTACCTTTTTACCATGTAAGTCACCGATAATCAACTCCCCTGCATGTGATTCTACTGTAGATTCTAAGAAATTGGGAATATCCTTGTAATCAATAACAACTGGATTTTCAATCTCCTCCGCAAGTGTACCAAGGCAAGAGCCTAAAACAAGGGCCAAATCTATTTTATAACCTATCTTTGATTTAATATAATCTGCACTTTTCTTAAAAAAATCATAAGTAAAATCTCTTTTCATTATAATATTCCTCCTATGTATAATAACTTAAACTAAACACAGAGGGACGGTTCTTCTGTGTTCTTACTACCATAAGCAAAGACACAAGAGAACCGTCCCTCTGTGTTCTTTTCATAACAAGACCCTAACTAGTATGGGTATGGTTATTACAGACAACAATGTACTCATCAATACTATAATGGTTGCAAAGTCCTTTTCCTTATTATAATTTTCTGCAAAGATGGAGGTCATAATGGCCGCAGGCATAGAAGCTATTATAAGCACAGAGTTTGACACTGTAGTCCTCTCTACCAGATGTGAAATAAGATACAAGATCAAGGGTATTATTGCCATCTTTACTAGCAAGCCATAATATATTTTCCAATCCTTTAAACTATTTTTCAAACTACTTCTGGATAGTATTGCCCCGGTAATTATCATTGATAAGGGACCTGAAATACTTCCTACTAAGCTAATACTGTTATTTAAAAGCTTTGGAATTTTAATATCAATCACCATATTGAACCCTCCCTCCACCTATAGAGGTGGGGGATTCTTTTTTATAAAGAAGTTTG
>CAZIMA010000023.1:0-18226 GCA_964540195.1 uncultured Tissierella sp. | reverse complement strand
CTTTATAAAAAATCTCTTGGAGGATGCACAGGGAACTATTGAAATTCAAAGAAATGAGCTAGCCGAATACTTTGAATGTGCACCATCGCAAATAAATTATGTTCTTTCTACGAGATTTACACCGAATAAAGGGTATTATATAGAGAGTAGAAGAGGTGGAGGCGGGTATATTAGGATAATAAAGGTTAGCATAAAAGAGTATAAGGATATAAATGACATTATTGTCAATACTATAGGGGATTCTATTACTAAGAATAAGGCCTATGACATTATTGATGGTCTCTGGGAAGAAGAGATTATTAATAAAAGAGAAGCGGAAATCATTAAGGCTGCTATAGGTGATAGCTCTTTAAAATGCGAGGCTGCTATGAGAAATTCCCTAAGAGCATTTATTTTAAAGAATATAATGCTGATATTGGTTAAATAGGGGTGGTCAAATGTTATGTGATTCATGTAAAGTAAATAATGCAAAACTCCATTACACTAAAATTATTAATGGCAAGGTTGAAGAATTGCATCTTTGTGAAACTTGTGCTCTTGAAAATCAGGATTTGGATATGGACAATCCATTTTCAATACACAAGCTATTTACCGGTTTGTTTGATAATATTAAAGATAAAGGCAAAGAAGAGATTGAAGATATTACTTGCTCAAACTGCGGCTTAACTCTAAGTAAGTTTAAGAAGACGGGTAAATTAGGGTGTGCAAAATGTTATGATGATTTTGCACAATACTTGCAACCTGTTATCAATGGCATTCATGGACATAAACAACACATTGGCAAGAAACCTCAGAGAATAAGCCCTGAAATCAAATTACAAAAAGAGGTTGAAGTCCTGATGGCAAAGCTTGAAGAGGCTGTGAAAAAGGAAGAGTTTGAGATAGCTGCAGAAATTAGAGATGAAATTAAAAAGGTTAAAAACAGTTGGGCTGCAAGTAAGGGGTGATTGTATGACAAGATGGGTTGAGAATATAGATTCAGATGAAGATGTAGCCATAAGTACAAGAATTAGAATTGCCAGGAATCTAAAAGAATTTGTCTTTCCTCTTTATTTAAGCCTTGAGGATTCAGATAATCTTACCAATACAATATTGGATTCTATGAAGGATATCATATATGACAACTATAAGTTCTTAAGAATAAGAGACCTTTCTACAAAAGAAAGGCTTATGTATATAGAGGAACATCTCATAAGTCCGGGTCTTGCAAGACAAATTGATAAGAGTAGTTTCCTCCTTAGAGATGATGAGAAAGTCACTATAATGATAAACGAAGAGGATCACCTAAGAATTCAAACTCTTTTACCGGGATTGAATCTAGATGAAGCATGGAAACTTTGCTCCGATATAGATGATAAATTGGAATCAAGGCTAAATTTCGCTTACCATGGTGATTTAGGATATTTGACTGCATGCCCTACAAATGTAGGTACAGGTATGAGAGCTTCCGTAATGCTTCACCTTCCTTGTCTAACTATGACTAAGCATATAAATTCCCTCACAGAGGCCATTAGAAAGATGGGACTCACAGTAAGGGGTTTATATGGTGAAGGAACTGAAGCTATAGGTAATCTATATCAAATTTCTAATCAGACTACTATCGGAGAAAGTGAAGAAGAGATTATAAATAAATTAAACAAGTTAATAATTCAAATAGTAAACAAGGAAAGAAATGTACGGGATTATCTAAAGGAAAAGAAGGGGTTAGAATTAGAGGATAAAATCTATAGGTCTTTTGGAATCCTAAAGTATAGTAGGCTAATGTCTTCAAAGGAGGCTATGAATCATCTTTCTGCTTTGAAGCTTGGTTTTGATAGTGGGTATATATCAAATAATTTCGATATAAATATATTTGAGCTTATGATAGATATAATGCCAGCTACTATTCAGAAAAAAATAAATGGTGATTTAGATAAGGAACAAAGAGATAAAATAAGAGCAGATATAATCAGAAAATATCTTATAAAAATGGAGGTATAATATGGCGATGTTTGGAAGGTTTACGGAGCGTGCTCAAAAGGCTATACTTCTAGCTCAAGAGGAGGCTAAGGTATTAAAACACAATTATGTTGGTACTGAACACTTGCTTCTTGGTTTGGTCGCAGAAGCTCAAGGAGTTGCAGCATTGGCCCTGAAGGAATTTGGGGTCACTATAGATAATGCAAGAAAGGAAGTAATAAAGGCCATAGGGCAAGGTGAAAATGAATCTGAGCTTCTGGGTTTTACCCCTAGAACAAAGAGAATATTTGAATTAAGCTTCTTAGAAGCCAGGAATCTTGCCCATAATTATGTAGGGACAGAACATCTGCTTCTGGGCTTATTAGCAGAAGGGGAAGGGGTAGCTACAGCGGTCCTAAAAAAACTTGGAGTTGATTCGGAAAAGTTATCTGAAAGGGTTATCGATATGATCACCGACAGTTCATCTAAAGCAACTCAAGGTGGAGAAGGTGAAAAGCAGGAGACTCCTAACTTAGATAAATATAGTGTTGATTTAAATCAGAGGGCTAAAGAAGGAGGAATAGACCCTGTTATAGGAAGAGCAAAGGAAATCGAAAGAGTTGTGCAAATCTTGAGTAGAAGAACTAAGAATAATCCTGTCCTTATAGGTGAGCCGGGAGTAGGAAAAACAGCTATAGCCGAAGGGTTGGCTCAAAGGATTATAGAAGGTAATGTACCTGCGATTATTGAGAACAAGCGAATCGTTACTTTGGATTTACCGGGTATGATAGCAGGTGCTAAATATAGAGGGGAATTTGAAGAAAGACTTAAAGCCGTTATGAACGAGCTTAAGGAAGCAGGAGATGTAATCCTTTTTATTGATGAAATGCATACCATAATAGGGGCGGGAGCTGCTGAAGGTGCTATAGATGCTTCTAATATATTAAAACCTACCTTAGCAAGGGGGGAGCTTCAGATAGTAGGGGCTACAACTATTGATGAGTATAGGAAGTATATTGAGAAGGATAAGGCTTTAGAGAGAAGGTTACAGACCATATTGGTAGAAGAACCAAATGTTGAAGATACCATAAAGATACTTCAAGGTTTAAGGGATAAGTACGAAGCTCATCATAGGGTGAAGATTACAGATGAAGCCTTAGTAGCGGCTGCAGAGCTATCGAGTAGATATATAAATGATAGATACCTACCTGATAAAGCTATAGATTTAATAGATGAAGCGGCATCTAAAATTAGGGTAAATGCATATGTAGCCCCAAGTTCTTTAAAGAAATTGGAAGATAAATTGGAAGAATTGCAACAGGAAAAGGAAGAAGCAATTAATACTCAAAACTACGAAAAGGCAGCAAGTATAAGAGACCAGGAAAGACAGCTTAAAGAAGAGATAGCTAGTCATGAGGTTCAGTGGGAGAAGGAGAAACAATCTACTAGTATGGTAGTGGGATACAATGAAATTGCAGATATTGTGTCTGATTGGACGGGGGTTCCTGTTAGCAGAATGACTTCTGAGGAAAGTGAGCGACTTCTTGATTTGGAAAATATCCTTCATAAGAAGGTAATAGGGCAAGAACAAGCTGTAGAAGCTGTATCTAATGCTGTAAGAAGGGCTAGAGTAGGTTTAAAGGATCCTAATAAACCTATTGGTAGTTTTATTTTTGTTGGACCTACAGGTGTTGGTAAGACTTATTTAACAAAAGCACTTGCTGAGGCCTTATTTGGCGAAGAGGATGCTATGATAAGAATCGATATGAGTGAGTATATGGAGAAGCATTCTGTTTCCAGATTAGTTGGTTCTCCTCCGGGATATGTTGGTTATGATGAAGGGGGGCAATTGACTGAGGCTGTTAGGAGAAAGCCTTATTCGGTAGTACTTTTTGATGAAATTGAAAAGGCTCACCCTGATGTATTTAATATGCTCTTGCAGATACTTGATGATGGAAGACTTACGGATTCTAAAGGAAAAACTGTAGACTTTAAGAATACGGTTATAATTATGACCTCTAATGTTGGAGCCACTTCTCTAAAGAAACAAAATGTGCTTGGATTCGCAACTTCTGTGGATGTTAAAAAGGAAGAATATGAGAAGATGAAGGAAACTATTACTGAAGAGTTAAAACGTACCTTTAGACCGGAATTCTTAAATAGACTAGATGATATTATAGTATTCCATTCATTAAAGGAAGAGCATGTAAAGGAAATTGTGGACTTGATGATAGGAGATCTTGAGAAGAGACTTGCTAAGATGGATATAAAGGTAAAAGTCTCTGAAAACATGAAGGGGTATATAGCTAAGCAGGGATTTGACCCTATATATGGAGCTAGACCTTTAGAGAGAACTATTAGAAAGATGATTGAAGACCAACTTGCAGAGGAAATTCTTAAGGGTAGTGTTTCTAAAGATGGAAATATATTAATCGATTACGAAGATGGTAAATTAACATTTAAGAAAGGTAGCCTGTAAATTCTACAGGCTGCTTTTCTTAGCAAGTGATAAATATATCCAAGGGGAGTATATATGAAGAAGAGTACATATGTATGTAGCGAATGTAATTATGAGATGTCAGGATATATGGGAAGATGCCCTGAGTGTAATTCATGGGGGACCATGACAGAAAAGAAAGCTGAAACGAACAAGGTAAAGGGAAACCAGTCTTCAAGTGTTAAAAAAAGTACTAAGAGGCTTCTAGATGTTGAAACCAGTAATAGTCATAGGATAGTAACAAATATTAGTGAGTTCAATAGAGTTATGGGTGGGGGAATAGTTAAGGATAGTGTTACCATTCTTGCTGCAAAGCCAGGGGCAGGAAAATCAACCCTCCTACTCCAGGTGGCAAATGAGCTGTCATCTATGGGAATGAAGGTTCTTTACGCTTCGGGTGAGGAGTCTGAATCGCAAATAAAGGCTAGGGCTGATAGGATAATAAAGGATATAAATGCTAACCTTTGGGTAGTATCGGATAACAGTATGGATAATGTGATTAAGTATATAGAGGATATTGACCCTGACCTAATAATAATTGATAGTATTCAGACCTTTGTTTTAGATAGCTTTCCATCATCTAGAGCGGGTTCTCCTACACAAACTATGGAATGTGCTTATGAACTGGTTAAGGTTGCTAAGAACCCAGAAAGGCCCAGGGCTGTATTTATTATAGGTCAAATGACCAAGGAAGATGAATTAGCTGGCGTTAGAGCATTGGAGCACCTTGTTGATACTGTATTGATAATAGAGGGAGAGAGTGGAGAAGAATTAAGAAGCCTTCTTTCTACAAAAAATAGGTATGGGTCAACAGGTGAAATGGGTTTTTTTAATATGACAGAAGATGGTATGATGTCCATAGATAATCCTTCGGAATACTTTATGACTCATAGGGAAGATGGAAATAGTGTTTCCGGTAGTTGTCTTACTGTAGTAAGGGAAGGTACTAGGCCTATAATTCTAGAGATAGAATCCCTGGTTTCTGAATCCTTTACCCCATATCCATCTAGGATAGGTGAATCCATGAAGAGGGAGCAGTTGAATACTTTGGTATCTATTTTAGAACAACGTGGTGGAATCAAGTTATATGATAAAAATGTGGTTATAAAAACTACGGGGGGTATAAGGCTTAAGGAACAAGCTTCGAATTTAGCTGTAATTATGTCCATAGTTTCATCAGTTTTTCAAGTGGGAATCCCTAATAATTATGTTTTTATTTCTGATGTTGGGCTTACAGGAGAATTGAAAAAAGTTCCGTCCTTAGAAGTTAGATTAAGGGAAGTAGACAGGATGGGATTTAGAAAGGCCTTTGTAGCAGTGGGTTTCGGGAAGAATATTAAGACCACAAGCCTTGAAATAGTAGAATGTAGGACCCTTAAAGAAGTCATAGATCATATTTATGATAGAAAGAAATTATGATTGTAAAAAAGCTAAGAGGAGGTCTCTTAGCTTTAATGAATTTATTTCAAACTAAATACTCCCAAGGTTTTAACTCTGTCATATTCCTTCTCTAGAACTTCTGAAAGGTCCATATCCAAGGTGTTGCATAGAGATGCTAGATAAAACATATATGAGCCCATTTCCTCGTCTAATATATCTTTACAGTGATCGCATATCTTACCTTCTACATGGGACTCTGCCTTTTGATGCATATCCTCAAAGGAATCGTTGCCGAAATTTTGCTTCTTGGCATTGATAGTAATACATCCGCAAGTGGTTACTGATTTAGCTATAGCTCTATTTATTCTTGCGTTATATTCATCTAACTTAGTCATTATATCTAAAATACTCTTATGTCTTATAAGAACTAAAGAAACTTGTTTTTGGAATTTATCACATATTGTATTGCTGTTAATCTCATTTTTTGTATCCATTTTGCCCTCCCTGATTGATCTTATTGATTCAATTATACTTTTATGGACGAGTTGTTGTCAAATAATTCGTGCAATTATTTTACATCTATATATTTTTATAATATATATTGACAAGATAAAAGTTAATGTGGTAAAATGTAAACTTTACATATTTCCTTTGTTAATGTATAATTAGTATAAGGAGGTAATTGCCAAGCAATTACCTCTGATATCTAACTGTTTTAAAATTGTTTAATGCAACTCTTTGTTGCATAAATTCTAAGGAGGTTATCTGATGTTTAACATAGGAGACAAAATATTTTATCCGATGCATGGTGCAGGTGTTATAGTAGAGAATAAAGAAATCGAAATTTTAGGTGAGAAGAAATTGTATTTTATAATGCAGATGCCCATTGGAGACATGAAGGTAATGGTGCCTGTTGATTCTGTGGATGAGGTTGGTGTAAGACTTATCGTGGGTCCCGATGAAATAGATCGGGTGATTAAAATATTAAAAGGTCAAATGACAGATATGCCTGATAACTGGAATAGAAGATATAGGGCTAATATGGATAGGATAAAATTAGGAGATATTTTTGAACTGGCTGCTGTAGTAAGAAATTTGATACTATTAGACATGGAAAAGAGTTTATCCACAGGTGAAAGAAAGATGTTAAATTCTGCTCGACAAATGTTAGTATCAGAAATGGTATTAGTATTGGGGTTAAGCATTGATGAAGGGGAATTACTTATTGATGAATCCGTAGTAGAGATGGGAGAACAGCAAACAAATGCAAATAATTAGATAATGTTTGCTATTTACAATCCGTATAGTCTGAAAATAAAAAGGAACTTTCTAATATCCTCCGCTTTTTTAAGCGGTAGGATTTATACCGGTTAATATTGATTAATAATTTAAAAGCTGGTTAAAATATAGATTATATAATTAAATAAAATGGAGGTGGTTGTATGATAGATAAAGTTTTAAAAATCGGAATATCTCTGCTTGGAACATTGTTTGGATATGGAATTTTATCCCTCTTAATGTCTATAGATGCATTCGATTTATCCTTAAGCGGTTGGACTCAAGTTATTATAACGATAGGGTTTGGTTTGTTATTTGGAATTATATTTTATTTATTATCATCAAAAATTATTAAAAAGACTAAAAAACTTATTGGACTTATAGAAAATGAACTGCAAAAAATCCCTGCTTTAGAGATAGCTCTTAGCTCTATAGGACTTATTGTTGGACTTATAATAGCATATCTTTTAAGTCAACCCTTATTTAATCTGCAAATTCCATATGTGGGAGTAGTGGGTTCAGTCATCTTATATGGCTTCTTTGGATATCTGGGTGTTATAATTCCTTTTAAGAAAAGGGATGATATTGGTTCATCCTTAGGCAATATAAGTTTAGCAAAGAAGGGGAAAGATAAGGTTAAATCCAATTATAAATCATGTCCTAAGATTTTGGATACTAGTGTTATTATTGATGGACGAATAGCCGATATTATAAAGACTGGGTTTATTGAAGGCCCTCTGGTAATTCCTGTTTTTGTTCTTGAGGAGTTACAACATATAGCTGATTCATCTGATGGATTAAAGAGAAATAGAGGTAGAAGAGGACTTGATATATTAAACAAGATACAGAAGGAATTAGATGTGGAAATTATTATTCATGAGAAAAAGTTCGAGGATATTCAGGAAGTGGATTCTAAGTTGTTAAAGTTGACCCAGCTTTTAAAGGGTAAAGTTATAACTAATGATTACAATTTAAATAAGGTAGCTGAAGTTCATAAGATAGATGTTTTAAATATTAACGAACTGGCAAATGCTGTTAAGCCGGTGGTCTTGCCGGGTGAAGATATGAGGGTGACAATAGTTAAGGATGGTAAAGAATCAGGCCAAGGTTTAGCATATCTTGATGATGGAACTATGATAGTGGTGGAATCAGGAAGAAAATATATAGGGGAAACTATAGATGTTTTGGTGACAAGTGTTCTTCAAACTTCTGCAGGAAGAATGATATTTGCCAAGCCTAAGGAGTTGGCTGATAAAGCTGTTTAGAACCGTATTAGAGAAGCTTTTCTTTGAAGGAAATAATATTGCTTTTTTTTATATAGGATATGTTATAATAAGATTATGAAAATCTATAGCTTCTAAAAAGAGATGCATATTATGTGTCTCTTTAGTGATGTGTAAGGATTTAATCGAAATTTAAGGCTTAATTGGAATTGAGGTGTAATAATGTACAATGATTATTTTGTGTCTGTCATTATAGCAGCAGCCGGTATGAGTAACAGGATGGGTAGTAAAATTAATAAGCAGTTTATAGCCATAGATAATAAGCCTATTCTTGCTCATACATTGGAGAAGTTTGATAAGTGCAAATATATCGATGAAATAATCGTAGTATCAAAGGAAGAAGAAGTTGAATACTGCAGAAAAGAAATAGTTAAAAAATATGGATTTAAAAAGGTAACTAATATCGTTAGGGGTGGAAAGGAAAGGCAGGATTCTATCTATAATGGAATTATGGCTCTAAATGAAAAGGCTGATATTGTCCTAACTCACGATGGAGCAAGGCCATTTGTTAGGGGTGAATCCATAGAGGCTGGAATAATAGGGGTTATAGAATATGGAGCCTGCGTTATCGGTGTTCCTGTAAAGGATACTATAAAAGTGATAGATTCTAATAATGTAGTTCATCATACCCCGAAGAGAGATCTTTTATGGGCTGCGCAAACTCCTCAATGTTTCTGGACTCACCTTTTGAAGGAAGGCTATGAATATGCCATAGAGGAAGGAATAATAGGTACAGACGATAGCTCCCTTGTAGAAAGAATCGGACATCCTATTAAGATGATTATGGGAAGTTTTGATAATATAAAGATAACTACACCTGAGGATTTAGTAATTGCTGATTCCTTTGTTAAGGATAGAGAGAATATACTTTCAAGAAGTGGGATGTTATAGGAGATAAGTATGAGAATAGGTTATGGATATGATGTGCATCAACTAGTTAAAGATAGGAAGCTGATATTGGGCGGAGTGAATATTCCTCATAAGACCGGTTTGTTAGGCCATTCTGATGCTGACGTATTGGTACATGCTATTATGGACAGCATCTTGGGTTCCTTAGCTATGGGGGATATTGGACGACATTTTCCTGATACCGATATGGCGTATAAAGATATTGATAGTATGATATTATTGAATAGGGTCTATAATATTATGAAGGAACAAGGATATGAAATAGGAAATATAGATGCAACAATTGAAGCTCAATTGCCTAAGCTTGCCCCCTTTATTGAACAAATGAGAAACAATATAGCTAAAGCCCTTCATACCCATGTTGGAAATATAAATGTTAAGGCTACAACCACTGAAAGACTTGGCTTTGTAGGAAGGGAAGAAGGGATGGCAGCAACTTCTGTTTGTCTACTGAAGAAAGTAATTGACAATGAATATCCTATTTAGTAAGATTTAAATATTAGCTTAGATGGGAAATAGTAATTAAAAATGGTCACTAGAGAGGAAGTTAACTGGTGGAAGGCTTCTGACCCCCTTTTTAAGGAACCAGTCCCGGAGCATTTATTTGGAATTAAGTACATTTAAACGGTTGCCACGTTATAGCTCTTGAGTGAACCTTTGGTTTATTAGAGTGGTACCGCGGAAACTTTGCCTTTCGTCTCTTGTTGAGATGAAGGGTTTTTTTATGACCTAACCCAATTTAAAGTATAGTTATTTAAATTGATAGTAGGTCAAACGCAATGAATGTCAAATTTGTACAATTCACCATTAGTTATTAACTGATTTTAAGGAGTGATTTTATGAGAATGTCTAAGATGTATATGCCTACATTAAGAGAGGTTCCGGCTGAAGCTGAAATCCCTAGTCACCAACTTTTGTTAAGGGGGGGCATGATTAGAAAGCTTGTTAGTGGTGTGTATACTTATCTGCCGTTGGGGTATAAGGTTATAAGGAAGGTTGAAGAAATCATCCGTGAGGAAATGGATTCTGCTGGTTCTCAAGAATTCTTGCTTTCTGCTCTTCAGCCAAGAGAACTTTGGGAGGCTTCTGGAAGATGGAAGGATTTTGGACCGGAGATGTGGAGGTTAAAAGATAGGAATGAGAGAGAGTTCTGTCTTGGACCAACACATGAGGAGTATTTTACATCTGTTATCAAGGATGAGATTAAATCCTATAAACAACTTCCTCTTAACATCTATCAAATTCAAACTAAATACAGGGATGAAAAAAGACCAAGGTTTGGTTTGATGAGAGGTAGAGAGTTTATTATGAAGGATGCATACAGCTTCGATGTTGATGAAGAGGCCTTGGTTAAGGCATATGAAATCATGTGGGATGCTTATGATAAGGTCTTTAATAGGTTGAAGTTAAACTACAAGGTAGTTCAGGGTGACACCGGTGCTATGGGTGGAAAGGTATCCCATGAGTTCATGGCTATGAGTGAAGTAGGAGAAGCCTTGGTGGCATACTGTGACCATTGCGACTATGCTGCTACCGATGAGAAAGCAGATGTTGTATATAATCTTGGTATGGAAGATGAAGAAGAACTTGAAATGGAAAAGGTTCTTACTCCAAATATTAAAACTATAGAAGACCTAAAAAATTTTCTAGGTATAGAAAAACCTAAATTAGGCAAGGCCTTGGTATATATGGCGGCTGGAAAACCTGTCCTAGCTGTAATTCCTGGAGACAGGGAGTTAAACGAAGTTAAGCTTGCCAATTACCTACAGGTAGGTGGATTTGAGCTGGAACTAGCTGATGAAGAAGTGATAAAAAGACTTTCTAAAGCTGATAAGGGATTTACAGGACCTGTTGGAATTTCTAAAGAAGCAAGATTGTTAGTGGATTCAAGAATTACTAAAATAAAGAATATGGTCGTAGGTGGTAATGAAACTGATTATCATATTAAAAATGTAAACTATGGTAGGGATTTCGTAGGAGAAATCGTTGAAGACCTTCTTTTGATATCTGATGGAGACGTATGCCCTCAATGTGGAAAGGTATTAAAGATGGATAGGGGAATAGAGGTAGGGAATATATTCCAACTTGGTACTAAATACAGTGAGAGCATTGGGGCTAAATATCTAGACGAAAATGGAAAGGAAAAACATTTTGTCATGGGTAGCTATGGAATTGGTGTAACCAGAAGTGTTGCTGCAATAGTTGAACAATATCATGATGAAAAAGGTATAAAGTGGCCCTTGCTTGTAGCTCCATATCATGTTTCTATTACAATAGTCAACATTAAGAATGAAGAGCAAGTAGCCTTGGGTGAGAAGTTATATAAAGAACTATCCAGCCTTGGATACGAAGTTCTACTGGATGATAGAAATGAAAGGGCAGGAGTTAAATTTAATGACAGAGACCTTATAGGTATTCCAATCAGGGTAACGGTTGGAAAGATGGCTGGAGAAAATATAGTTGAATACTCCCTAAGAAATTCAGAAGATAAAGTTGAAGTAAATGCAGATCAAGTGGCTAGCTTAGTATTGGATGAGTTTGTAAAAGCAGGATTAAAATAGCGGGTTAGAAGTAAGAGATAAGAGTGGATTGTGAATTTAAACAAAAGCAAAATCGGAGGTGTCGTTATGAGCGAAGTTAGAGTTAGGTTTGCCCCGAGTCCAACTGGATATTTGCATATAGGGGGACTTAGGACTGCCTTGTATAACTATTTTTACGCAAGGAATAACAAGGGTAAATTTATTTTGAGAATAGAAGATACGGACCAAACTAGGTTGGTTGAAGATGCTATTGAAAATCTTATTAAATCCTTAGAGTGGGCTGGAGTGAAATATGACGAGGGGGTTTTCGTTGAAGATAATAAGATAGTCCAGAAAGGTGAATATGGTCCATATATTCAATCACAAAGGCTCCCTATTTATAAAAAATATGTTGAAGACCTAATCGAGAATGGTCATGCTTATTATTGTTTTTGCTCCAAGGAAAGATTGGATAATTTAAGAGATGAGCAAAAGACCAAGGGACTAGTTCCTAAGTATGATGGATTCTGTAGAAATATCTCTCTGGAAGAAGCTAGAAAAAGGGTTGCGGCAGGAGAAGAACATGTTGTAAGACTTAGATTACCCCATGATGTAGATATTAAATTCCATGACTTGGTTAGGGGAGATATTGTAATCAATACAAATGATATAGATGACCAAGTGCTATTAAAGTCAGATGGATTTCCAACATACCATATGGCGGTAGTGGTAGATGATCACTTAATGAAGATAACTCATATAGTTAGAGGGGAAGAGTGGCTTCCTTCCACACCAAAACATATCTATTTATATGAGGCCTTTGGTTGGGAAAAACCGGAATATGTTCATCTTCCTACGGTTTTAAATAAGGATAGAAAGAAGTTGTCTAAGCGTCAAGGAGATGTATCAGTTGATGATTTCAGGCTTAAGGGCTATTTACCGGAGGGTATGGTGAATTACTTAGCACTTGTTGGCTGGAGTCCAGATGATAATGAAGAGTTACTAACTATGGAGCAGATGGTTGAAAAGTTTACCTTTGAAAGGGTATCTAAGACTGGAGGGATCTTTGATAAGGATAAGCTGGATTGGGTAAATGGCCATTACATCAGGTCTTCATCGATTGAGAGGATTACTGATTTAGCTATTCCATATCTTGTTGAAGCTGGATATATTGATGAAGAGTTTGCAAAGGATAATTATGAATGGTTAAAAATTTTAATCGACACTGTTAAGGAAAGTCTATCCACTGTAATGGAAGTTGTGGAAAAGGTCGAGTTTATATTCAATGAGGACATTAAGATTGAAGATGAAGGAGCAAAAGAACTTCTTAAAGGTGAACAGGTTCCCGAGCTTCTTAAGGGTATAATCGAAGAGTTAAATAATGTTGAAACAATTGATATGGAGTATGCAAAGACCTTTATGAAAACTATACAAAAATCTACAGGCATTAAGGGTAAAAACCTATTTATGCCAACTAGAGTTGCCATTACGGGAAGTGAGCATGGGCCTGAGATGGTAAATATAATCTTCCTTCTTGGTAAGGATAAGATTGTTAAGAGAGTGAGTGGTGTCTTAAAAAATCTTTAATCTATTGAAAGATTGGCTGATATAAGGTAAAATAACAGTAAAAGTGTACATTGAAACTGAACCTATGAAATAGGGCAGGTTAAAATCGTCTCTATTTTTTTAGAGACGATTTTTTGTTCAGGTGAAATATTTATTATGATTGTTTTTAAATATAATCAGGGGGAAATAGTATGAAGCTATATAATTCATTAACCAGAAAGAAGGAAGAGTTTATACCTGTTGAAAAAGGAAGGGTCAGAATGTATAACTGTGGACCAACTGTATACAACTACATTCATGTTGGAAATGCAAGGCCACTTGTTGTATTTGATACCTTGAGAAGATTTTTTATATATAAGGGTTATGATGTTAATTTTGTGGTAAACTTTACAGATATAGATGATAAGTTGATTAACAAGGCTAATGAAGAGGGTACTACTGTAAAGAATATTGCAGAAAGGTATATTGAGGCATTTATGGAGGATGCAAAGGGATTAAATCTTTATGATTATGAAACGATAAATCCTAAAGCCACTGACTATATAAATCAGATGATAGAGTTTATCCAAGGGCTAATCCAGAAGGGTGCTGCTTATAATGTTGATGGAAATGTTTATTTTAGAATCGAAAGAGCAAAGGATTATGGGAAGCTTTCTAAGAAGAACCTTGAGGATTTAATAAGTGGCGCAAGAGTTGATGTTAGTGAAGAAAAAGAAAGTCCTATGGATTTTGCCTTGTGGAAAAAGGAAAAGACCGGAGAACCATCTTGGGATAGTCCTTGGGGAAAAGGAAGGCCGGGATGGCATATAGAATGTTCTGTAATGGCCAAATCTATATTAGGTGAGACTATAGACATCCATTCGGGAGGAGAAGACCTTCAATTTCCACACCACGAAAATGAAATCGCCCAATCGGAGACCCTTAATGAAAAGCCATTTGCAAACTACTGGCTCCATAATGGAATGATAACTGTAGATAATCAAAAGATGTCTAAATCACTTGGTAATTTCTTCACAGTGAAGGAGGTTACTAAGGAATATGAGCTTGAAGTTCTAAGGTTTTTCCTATTATCTGCCCATTATAGATCTCCTATTAATTTCAGCAGAGATGTTATGGAACAGACAAAAAATGGACTTGAAAGATTATACAATGGGAAGAAACATCTTGAATACTTGTTGGATAAGGCAGTGGATGGAGAATTAAACGAAGAAGAAGAAAAGATGGTAGAGGACCTAGATAAATATAAGAATCAATTTGTAGAGGCCATGGAAGATGATTTAAATACTGCTGATGCAATTGCCTCCCTCTTTGAATTGATTAAGTATACAAATAGCAATTTCAATGAATCAGCTAAGAAGGACCTAATACAATATAGTTCTAAGCTTTTAACAGAGTTATCTAAGGTTCTTGGAATCCTTACTAAAAAGGATGAAATCCTAGAGGGTGAAATTTTAGACCTAATCGAAAAAAGAAGCGAAGCTCGAAAGAATAAGGATTATAAACTAAGCGATGAAATAAGGGATGTGCTTAAAGAAAAGGGTATAGTCTTAGAAGATACGGCTGATGGAGTAAAGTGGAAAAGGATATAATATGGGTGATAATTTTTTTAGAGATGTAAATAAAGATATTACAGGGGAGGACATAATGATGCTCTCTCCCTTACAACTTGCATATGTTGGGGATGCAGTATATGAACTATTGATTAGGACGAATATCTTAAAAAAAGAGTTAAATGTAAACCACCTGCATAAAAGTGCTAAGAAGTATGTGAAGGCGGAGGGGCAATCAAAGATTGTTCACTTTTTGGAACCGATTTTAACGGAGAATGAGAAATACTATGTTAAAAAGGGTAGAAATACCAAAACGAATTCTTCGCCTAAGAATGCTGATTTAATAGACTATAAATATGCTACAGGGTTTGAATGCCTGATGGGATATTTATATCTAACAAATCAAGATGAAAGATTAGCTCAAATTTTTGACTATATTTTGAAATTGGAAATATGAAAGTGGGGATAAAATGTTAAAGGTTGAACTGTTAAGGTATACACCTGATGGAGAAAAACTCGTTGCGGCAGCAGCAAAGCTTTGCTATTCTCCTGTAGGTATCAATCAAATTGAAGATAATTTAACCGATGATAAGGTGGATTTGTTTCTTAACCTTCTAATGGATATGGGGCATGAGAGTCCGATAGAACACGTTTCTTTTACCTTTGGAGTAGAAGGTGTATCAAGAACCTTAACACATCAACTAGTAAGGCATAGAATTGCTAGTTATTCACAGCAGAGCCAAAGGTACGTCAGACTTAGTCAATTTGACTACATACTCCCTCCAAATATAGAAAAGAATCAAAAAGCTAAGGACCTATTCGTAAGGGCCATGGAGGAAGATCAAAAGTATTATGATGAAATATCTTCACTTCTTTACGGAGACCATTACAACAGGTATATCGAAGAAGGTTATAACGATAAGACTGCTAGGCAAAAAGCCGAAAAGGAAGCCATAGAAGATGCCAGGTATATATTTCCTAATGCTTGTGAAACTAAAATTGTATTTACAATGAACACCAGGTCCCTATTGAATTTTTTCTCTTTGAGATGTTGTAATAGGGCTCAGTGGGAAATCCAAAATCTTGCTATGGGGATGCTACAAGAGGTAAAGAAGGTATATCCTATACTGTTTAAAAATGCAGGTCCGGGATGCGTAAGAGGGGCATGCCCTGAAGGCAGTATGACATGTGGAAAGATAGTTGAAGTTAGGGAGAAATTTAAGAATATTTAGAAGGGATAGAGCAAATGAACGAACAATATGTAGTGGGTAGAAATCCTGTTATAGAACTACTAAAAACAGACAAACAAATAGATAAGCTTTATGTTTTAAAGGGAGATTTAAAAGGCTCAATTACCAAGATTATTGCCATGGCCAAGGAAAAGAATATAATTATACAAGAAGTGGATAAAAAGAAACTGGATTCCATGGCAGAAGGGAATGCCCATCAAGGAGTGGCTGCTTTAGTTACAGGATTTGAGTATTCTACCATTGAGCAAATAATTGATAAAGCTAAAAAACTTGGTCAAAATCCCTTTGTTATATTACTTGATGGAATTGAAGATACTCATAACCTAGGAGCCATTATTAGGACGGCCGAATGTGCCGGTGTCCATGGAATCATAATACCAAAGAGAAGATCTGCTATGGTAAATCAGACGGTATATAAGGCCTCAGCTGGTGCTGTGGAACATACGCTAATAGCTAGTGTAAACAATATTACTAATGCCATAGAAGACCTTAAGGATAAGGGATTGTGGATATACGGTGCTGATATGGATGGAGAGAGCTATCACTTTAATACACCTATGACTGGAGCAGTTGGACTTGTAATAGGTAATGAAGGCAAGGGGATATCTCGATTGGTAAAAGAAAATTGTGATGTCCTAGTTAAGATACCGATGCTAGGCAATATCAGCTCCCTTAATGCATCTGCTGCAGCTGCCATTTTAATATATGAGGTTGTAAGACAGGGATATGAAGGAAAGAAATAGGCTAAAGGAATATTTATTTGTTGATGGATATAATATCATCAACTCCTGGGAAGTGTTGAAAAGTAAGGTTAAGGAAAGCTTAGAAGAAGCTAGAATTTATCTTTTGGAAATCCTTTCTGAGTATCAACATTATTCAGGTGTAATAATCATTGTTGTATTTGATGCTCATTTAGTAAAGGGAAACATGGGGACTGAGGAAATATACAAGGGTTTGCGGGTAGTATATACCAAGGAAAATGAAACGGCTGATAATTTTATAGAGAGAACTCTTAATGAAATCGGTAGAATAAAGAGGGTAAGGGTAGCTACTTCGGATTGGATGGAGCAACAAATTATACTATCTCGTGGTGGAACAAGGATTTCAGCTAGGGAGCTGGAAGTGGAAATAGAAAATTCCAGAAAAATGATAAAGAGAAGGCGAAAGAAGGCCAACATCGAAAATAATATGCAAATGGGTAGGCTTGATGAGGAAACCATATTCAAGTTGAAAGATTGGGGGAAATCTAGGGATTAATCTTGACTAAAAAATATCTATTAATTATAATGGGGTTAGGAATCAACCCCATTGCGGTGGTATGGGGGTTAAAAGTTTTAAGCTTATAAATAATGATGTCTGAGTGGGGGAAAGACGGTGTTCAGTTTGTATGACGATTATGATATGCTTGGATTTGATGCAATGGAAGATGAGGATTTAGTTGAGCTTGCAAATACTAATAATTCTCATGCTTTGGAATTCATTATATATAAGTATAAGAATTTTGTTCGCTCAAAGGTAAGGACTTATTTTATAGTTGGTGCGGACAAGGATGATATTATACAAGAAGGAATGATTGGCCTTTATAAGGCAATCAGAGATTTTGATAGAAGGAAGCTTGCCTCTTTTAGGTCTTTTGCTGAAATTTGCATAACTAGACAGATAATTACTGCGATTAAGACAGCGACTAGACAAAAGCACACGCCGTTGAATTTTTATGTTTCGCTTAATAAGCCGGTGTATGAGGAATCTGAAAGAACTCTTGAGGATGTTATTCCTGAAGAAAAAAACTTGGATCCTATGGAGCTATTTATTGGTAGAGAAGATTTGGATATTATTGAGACTAAGATAGGTGAACTTTTAAGTCCCCTAGAGCTTGAAGTGCTAATGTCATATCTAGAGGGCAGGAGCTACCAAGAGATTTCGGATTCTCTTCAAAGGGATGTTAAGAGTATTGACAATGCTTTGCAGAGAGTAAAAAAGAAATTGGAAAGATATTTAAATAAAAAATCTTAGTAGGTTATTGACAATCCATTATATTAATAGTAAAATATCTTAC